>JAZNYL010000067.1:0-34454 GCA_045594445.1 Eubacteriales bacterium | reverse complement strand
ACTCGTAGGGGCGAACTGCGTTCGCCAGCGCCTGCCACAACTATTTAAAACAAACAATTAAGGACTGCATCCGTGTGATACAGTCCTTGTTTTGCGCGGATTTCACCGCTAATTTTGCAGACCAATCGGGCTGCTTTTCTTTCTTTTACACCTTGCACAAAATATATAATGAAATATCGTACAAAGTTTCCAAAAAGGGGTTGACATTGAGAGAGGAAAGTGCTATGATAGGAACTTGCTTGAAAAGAATCATTCAAATTATTCAGTGATATAAGGAGATAATAGATATGACAACCGAGCAGTTGATTACACAAATTATTCTCACGGTTTCCATTTGCATGGTTGCAGGCCTTTTGGTGACGCGACTTGTCAGATTGCTCAATCTTCCCGACGTTACCGCATACCTGGTTGCGGGCGTGCTGGTCGGCACGTTCTGCCTGGGCGGCATTTCGCTGGGCGGCGTTTACCTTGGCTATAATGCCTCTGTGTTTGAGCACGAAACGCTCAACGTGGTCTTTGACGTCATCTGCGACGTCGCGCTTGGGTTTATCGCGTTTGCCATCGGTAGCGAATTCCGCTGGTCGTCGCTCAAAAAGACGGGTAAGGAAGCAACCGTGATCGGCATTCTGCAGGCAGTTGCGGCAACCGTTCTGGTGGATGCAGCCCTGATCGGTGCGCATTTCCTCTTGCTGCACGTTACGGGCAACGACATTCTGCCGCTTCCCGCAGCCATACTGCTTGGTGCCATTGCATCCGCAACCGCGCCTGCAGCGACCTTGATGGTCGTGCGCCAGTATAAGGCAAAGGGCCCCTTGACCAGCCTGCTTTTGCCCATCGTAGCGCTTGACGACGCCGTCGGTCTTGTGCTGTTCGCAGTATCTGCGGGAATTGCCAAGGCTATGATTACCAGTCAGGTCTCTCTTGTTTCGATCGTGCTGGAGCCGCTGATTGAGATCGTCGCGTCTCTTTTGCTGGGCGCTATCATTGGCTTTATTCTGTCCTATGCGGAAAATCTGTTCCATTCCAACTCCAACCGTCTCTCGCTTTCCATCGCGTTCGTGTTTGTCACGGTGGCAGCATCCTTGCTGCATTTTGAGATTGGCGGCGTACATATCGGATTTTCCTCGCTGCTGACCTGTATGATGATGGGTACGGTATTCTGCAACTTCTGCTCCTGCTCCGAGGAAATGATGGAGAGAACCGACAAGTGGACCAAGCCCATTTTCATTCTGTTCTTCGTTATCAGCGGTGCAGAGCTTGACCTGGCTGTCTTACTGCAGCCCATTTCCGTGCTGATCGGCGTGATTTACATCCTGTTCCGCTCGCTGGGTAAATATTTCGGCGCACGCGGCAGCTCCATGCTGATGCGCTCCGAACCCAACGTGCAGAAGTACCTTGGCATTACCCTGCTGCCTCAGGCAGGCGTGGCGCTTGGTATGGTTACTGTTGTGAGCGCGGATTCCTTGTTTACCGTAAAGTCCCCGACCACGGGCAACAGCGTTGCCGACACGGTTCGTTTCGTGGTGCTGTTTGCGGTGCTGATCTACGAGGTGTTTGGCCCCATGCTGACCAAGTGGGCGCTGACAAAGGCAGGCGATATTACCGCCAAGCCTGAGGGCAAGACGGCACGCCGTCACAACGCGCATCACGCGCACAAGGCGTAAGGGCGCAAATTCCCGCGAAAAAGCGCGAAATTCCTTGCCGATTTGTTCACCATACTTTGATTTTTTATAAAAATTCGTTCATTTTGCCTATTACAAAATTGCGGAAAAAATGTTATAATATTATTAACGTGAAAAATATGGCAACAAACGAATCAGGATCAAAGGAGGCAGGTCTATGTTCTCGATCGGCGACTATATGATTTACGGCATCAACGGTGTGTGTCGCGTACAGGATATTTGCGCGTCCCCCTTTGATAAAAAGGACACCCGTACCTTTTATCAGCTCAAGCCGCTTGGCTCCAGCGAGGGCTCGGTGATTTATACACCCACCGACAACGTGCAGGTCAAGATGCGCCCCTTGATGACCAAGGAGCAGGCACAGGAGCTGATCTCGCGTATGCCGGGGCTTGAGCCTCTGGAGATTCCCATGGAAAAAATGCGCCGCGATCTTTACAGACAGGCCATGCAATCCTGCGAGCCTGAGCAGTACGTGCGCTTGATCAAGACCGTGTACCGCCGCCGTATGGATATGATCCAGCAGCACAAGCGTCTTTCCGAGACCGATTCGGATTTTGAGCGTAACGCAAAGCTTTCCTTGTATCATGAGCTTGCCGTGGTGCTGGAGCTTCAGTATGCCGAGGTAGAGCCGTATTTGCTCACCCGTCTGGAAACGGCGTAAACTAAAAAAATGAAGGACTGATTCGTATGAATCAGTCCTTTTTGTTTACAATCCGTACAGCTCTGTGTACTTTTTCTCTAAGTAATCGGTAAAGTAGGAGGGATCGAACGGCTGGCCGAGTGCGCTCTCCAAAAGCTCGCCCGGCTTGTAAAGGCAGCCGTGCTGCCAGATGCGCTCGCGATTCCATGCGTTGATGGGTGCAAAGTCGCCCTTGGCAAGGCAGGCGTCCACGTCCACCGATTCCTTCATCTTGGCGAGCAGCTGCGCGCCGTATGCGCTGCCCAGCGCATAGGAGGGGAAGTAACCGATGCCGCCACCCGCCCAATGGCTGTCCTGCAGCACACCGCGCGTGTCGTCGGGGACTTCTACGCCCAAGTATTCAAAGTATAGGCGGTTCCATGCTGCGGGCAGATCCTTGACCTCAAGCTCGCCCGACATGATCTGCTTTTCCAGTTCGTAGCGCACCATCACGTGAAGCGCATAAGTGACCTCGTCGGCCTCCGTGCGGATCAGCGAGGGAGTGACCAGGTTGACCGCGCGGTAAACGTCCTCGGCCGTGTATCCTGCCAGCTGCGCGGGGAAGCACTCCTGCATACGGGGGAAAATGAATTCAATAAAGGCGCGGCTTCTGCCCAACAGATTTTCGTAAAAGCGGCTCTGACTTTCGTGAATGCCCATCGAAACGCCGCCGTCCAGCATGGTGTAAGCAAGGGAATCGTCCGAGTTCAGGTCGTAGAGTGCGTGTCCGCCCTCGTGAATGACGCTGAACATTGAGCTTGCAAGGTTTTGCTTGTCATAATTGGTGGTGATGCGCACGTCGTGGTGCGAGCCAAGGCTGGTGGTAAAGGGGTGCTCGGTGGTGCCAAGCCCGCAATGATCCATGTCAATGCCCATGGCCTTCATCAGCTCCAGCGCGAACGCTTCCTGCTCCGATTCGGGAAATTCACCGTGAATGCAAGCGTCGTCAAGCTGCGGGGCAGACGTGATCTTGGTAATCAGCGGCACAAGACGGGTGCGCAGCGTGGCGAAAAATTGGTCGCAGCGCTCCATGGTCAGGCCTTCCTCGTATTTGTTCAGGCAGTAGTTGTAGGGATGCATATCGGGTGCGCAATACAGCGCAAAGCGACGCTCGGTTGCAAAAATCTGCTCAAGATAGGGACAAAACAGCGCAAAATCGTTGGCTTGCTTGGCGGTATGCCATACGTCATCCGCCTCAACCAGCAGCTGCTGATAAGCAACGTATTCCTCCATGGGAATCTTTTTCATCTCACGGATGTCCTTGAGTGCGACCTCCACAATACGCGCCTGCTTGGTGTCCAGCTCGTCCTTGTGCGCGTCCAGAAATTCCAAAAGCTGTACAGTCGTCTCACCCGTTGAGAGCAGGTAGCTCTCGCGGCTGAGAATTGAGAGAGTCTGCCCGCGATTGGCCGCCGTGCCCTTGGGCGCGGTGGTGGCACCGTCGTAATAAATCAGCGCCATAGCGTGGCCAAAGGCGCTGAGCTTGGCTTGCAGCTCTGTCAGCTGCTCGCATGCTTGTAAAAGTTCCATATGTATGCTCCTTATTGGGAAATGCGCGCCTTGAGCGCAAGCACTCTGCGCACCGCGTTGTCAATCATCTCCTCGGGAATGGTGCCGTCCTTGACAGCCTCCAGCACGGCGGGGTACTGCTTTTCGTAAGAGGAGCAGCAAAGCAGGTCGTTACCCGAGAGCACCGCCTGCACCGCGCTTGCGCGGTCACCGGTGTAGAGCGTGATGGCGTTCATGTCCAAAGAGTCGGTCATAATCAAGCCCTCAAAGCCCATTTCTTCGCGCAAAAGCTTATGTACGGCAGGGGAGAGCGAGGCGGGAACGTCGGGGTCCATGCAGGTCACCATATTATGTGCCACCATGACCACGGGTGCGCCTGCGTCAATACCTGCGCGGAAGGGAGCGAGATCGCGCGTCATAAAGGTGTCCAAGTCTCTGTCGTCGTGTGCGATCTGGGTGTGCGTGTCCACGTTGTCGCCGTATCCGGGAAAATGCTTCAGGCTGCCCACAATGCCCTTTTGATTCATGGCCGTGACCACGGTTTTGATAAATTCTGCAGTTTCTTCGGGATCGCCCGATGCGGTTCTTTTGAAGATAAAGCAATCGGGGTTGCTTGACATATCGCAAACGGGTGCGTAGTTGAAATTGACGCCAAGGCCAAGCAACAGATCAGCCTTTTCTGCGGTGTCCTCGCGTACGGCGTCAAGGCCGCCCTTGGCAATCAGCTCACGGGGAGAGGGGAAGGGCTCTGCGCGGAATGCGGGATACTTGGAGGCGCGGACAACCGTGCCGCCCTCGCAGTCTGCCGCGATAAACATAGGCACGGGCGAGGCCGCCTGATAAGAGGCAAGCAGCGCGCGCAAGCTCTCGGGCGAGCGGTTTGCAAAGTCCACGGCATACAGGGTAAAGCCACCGATATGATAGTCGGTGACCGCCTTCATGGCCACGTCGTCGTCCTGCGGACGGCGCACGACAAACATCTGGCCGATTTTTTGCTCAAGTGTCAGTGAAGCAAGCGTCTGTTCAACGTTCATGATAGCCTCCTCAATCCAAAATGCCAAGGTATTCTTCCAGCGTCAAGCCCTGCTCGTACATTTCGGTCGCAGCCTGAACGCCCACAAAGCGGTAGTGCCAGGGTTCATAGGAATATCCGGTAATATGCGTTTTATCTTCCGGATAGCGCAAAATAAAACCAAAGTGGTGCGCGTTGTTGACAAGCCACGCGTAAGCGGGATTTTGCGCAAAGGTTTCGTCGAGCGAGACGTAGTTTGTGCTGATCAGGTCGATCACGTCGCCCGTGTGGTGCTCGCTGGTGCCCGGTGCTGCCGAGTAGGTCAGCACAAGCTGCTCTGCCTGCTCGCGCGTCCAGCCCGGATGCGCGGCCATTTCCTGCTCGGTATAGGTGTTGAACAGCGATTGCTGATACGAATAGGAGCGGTAGCCGCTGGTCACCACGATGTCGGTATATCCAAGTGCGTGCAGCTCCTTGATCAGCGCCTCGGTGGCCTTGGCGGGGTATTCGCGCAGCTCGATCTCTTTTCCGTAAAGCGTCAAGGAGCTGTCCAGCTTGACCAGATCGTCGGGGCAGTAGTATTGGCCCGAGGTGTGCGTTTTGTTGAGCAGCACGAGATATTGCGTGTCGGTTGTGTTGATATATTTTGAATAAGGCTTCATGTCAATTTTATAATGATGGTTGGATGGATGATCGGTGTCGTTGCAAGCAGCTGCCAAGCAGCCAAAGCAAAGTGTCAGGCAGAGAAATGCAATCAGGTGTTTTTTGCTCATGAAAGTCTCCTTACGGCTTGGTTTCCACCATCAGAAAATAGGGCGAGGTGGGGGAATTGATGATCTGTACGCGCGTCACGCATACCTTGAAGCGGGAAAGCGAGGCTAAGTATTCGCAAACCAGCTTGCCCTCCTCGTCACCCTCTTTGTGACCGGGGTAGATGGCGATGTTGAGAATGCCGTCGCGGTCTAAAAGTTCAATGGCGTCGCGGATGGCAGGCAGCGTGGTTTCGCGCATGGTGGTGATGGATTTGTCACCGCCCGGCAGCCAGCCGAGATTGAACATGCCCACGCGGAAGGGGGTGTCTACGTACTTTTTGAGATTGTGGTGCGAGTCGTGGATCAGCGTGACGTTATCGGGGCAGCCCTCGGCCGCAAGCGTCTTGCGAGTGGACTCCAGTGCTTGCTGCTGAATATCAAAGGCGTAAACGTGGCCGCTCTCGCCCACGGCTTTGGAAAGATAGGCGGTGTCGTGGCCGTTGCCCATGGTGAAATCTACGACAATATCACCCTCTTTGATGTGATTGCCGATAAAAAGCTTGTGCAGAGAAAGCAGGTCGATCATAATGTGTCTCTTTTCTTAGTTTTTCTTGGGCTTATCGCCTTTATGTATATCCGAGCGCAGGAATTTGAAGGCGCGCTCCACGGCGTCCTTGGAGTTGTACCAGGGCTCGTCGTCGTAGCGGTAGTCAAATTTCTTGCAGAACCAGCTGACGTCCTCGCGCAGCTCGTCAAAGTACGTCAGCTCCACGCCCTCGCAGTCGTCGATAAAGGATCCCACCTTTTTGCGGGGCAGGCGCGTCTGACCGTACTGCAGCATTTTCTTGTAGTGCGGCAGGCAGAAATAGGGCTGGGCTTTGAGCTTGGCGGGGAAATCCTCGTCCACGTTCCAGAGCAGCACCGCTGTCGCCACCATATGCTCAAAATGGAAGGCAATGCGATTGCAAACGTAGCAGGTGCCCTCCAGCTTGTCAATGCGCTTGGCCGCCTTGGCGGGATTGCCCGAGATCTCTTTGCGCAGCTGATCAAGGTGACTCTCCAGCGTCAGCGCCATACCAAGGCGATTCTTGCGCACGAACATCATGTCGTAATGCGTGCGGCAAAAGCCGTCCTCGTTGGTGCGGATACGGATGTCGGGCTCCATCATGGAGGCGCCCAGAATCAGATCCAGCTCGTTTTCTTCCAGCTTATTGTAAATGGCGCAAAAGGGGCAACCGAGCGAATGATCGGCGGCAGAGGCCTCAAACGCCTCGTTGACGGGTATGGTATAAATCTGTTCCATGAAGTCCTCCGGGGAGCAAATTTTGATCATTTTTTATTATATCACGGCACGCACGCAGCATGCAAGTGCATTTTGTAAATTATTGCGCTCTGAAATAGGTATTGGCAAGGCTGTTGAAGAACAGTCTGCGCGTGCGGAAAAGCTCGGTTTTGTCTCTTCCGAAATGTACGGCGTTGGTTAAGATCATAGCCCAGAGTCGACTGTCACGATCCACGTAAAGCGCGGTGCCGGTAAAGCCGGTGTGGCCGTAGCTGCCCTCGGAGAACAAAGCGCCGGTCAGCAGGGAAAAGCTTGGTGTGAGCTGGAATCCCAGACCGCGGTTTTCGTTTTTGCCGGGAGTGGCGTTGTATATCGCCTTTTCAAAGGTGCGTGGGTTGAGATAGAGCCCCGAGTCACATTTGCCGCCCGAGGCGATCATGCGCGCAAAGCGGATCATGTCGTCCAGCGGAGCGAATACGCCCGCATTACCCGAAACGCCGCCCATGAACGAAGCGTTTTCGTCGTGTACGCGTCCGCACAGGTATTCGCCGTGCAGAGCGGAGAATTCGGTGGTCACCACGTTTTTGGTAGTGGGGTTGTAGCAGGTGTGCTGCATACCGAGAGGTTCGAATACCTCGCGGCGTGCCAGCTCGTCCAAGGGGGCACTGCCAACCTGCTCCAGAATTTTTTGCAAAAGAATGTAGCCCATGCAGGAATAGTGCACCTGCTCGCCCGGCTCGCACCAGGGCTTGGAGCGCAAAATGACGTCAACGGCCTCTGCGGGATCGTCGGTTTGTGTCCAGAGCGGGATGTGCGGTGTCATTCCCGAATTGTGATGCATCAGATGGCGGACGGTCACGGCCTCGCGCCCTGCGGGAGTGCCCTCGGGCATGGTAAAATAGCGCGAGATGGGATCGGAGAGCTCAAGCTCGCCGCGCTCGATCATGCGCAGCGCAACCATGGTGGTGGCAACCAGCTTGGAAAGCGACGCCAGATCAAAAAGCGTATCGCGTTCAAGGGGAAGGGCGGTGGGATTGACCTGACGGTTGCCCATAAAGCCGCTGTCAAGCAGCTCGTCCCCGCAGCCGATGGCATAGGCAATGCAAGGATATGCGCCTGCGTCCAGACCGTTTTTCAAAATCTGAACGGCACTTGAAAAGTCGGGAGAGTGTTGCATGAGGGTTGCTCCTTTCGCGTCGTTGGCGTGATATTTTTATTATAACGCATTTTTTCGCCCGTGGCAAGAGCATTTTGTAATTTCCGAGCAGACAAAATCAAAGCAAACGCAAACAAATCAAACGCTTTTTATTGACAAGACCGTTTTTTCTGTGCTATAATAACGATAAGGAAAGGAAGGTCGGGCGAAAAACGGCTTTTCGGTTCTGTATTTTTACTTACGGAGGAATATTCCCATGATCAAAAGATCTGAAATGAAGCAGATTGCCAAGGATTCGCTCAAGGGCAATCATTGGACCGCGGTTGGCGTATCGCTGGTTGGCACTCTGATCACGAGCGTTGTCGGCAGCACCGGCATCGGCTCTATCTTTACTCCCGTTCTGAGCTTCGGCTTGGACGGATTCTACAAGGACCTGGTTGCTAAGAAGGAAGCAAAGTTTGAAACTCTGTTTACCGAGACTTTCAACAACTTCCTCAAGAAGTGGGGCACCGTTTGGCTGGTCGCTCTGTATACCTTCCTGTGGTCGCTGCTGTTCTTCATCCCCGGTATCATCAAGACCTACTCCTACTCGATGACCACCTTTATTCTGCTTGATCATCCCGAGATGGGCATCAACGAAGCCATCACCGAGAGCCGCAGAATGATGAACGGCTACAAGTGGAAGCTGTTCGTTCTGGACCTGTCCTTCATTCTGTGGAGACTGCTTTGCATGATCCCCGTAGCCGGCATGGTACTCAGCGTTCTGTACGTAACTCCTTACGTAGCAGCAACCAGAGCATCCTTCTACGAGGAGCTCAAGAGAGTCAATCCTTGATCTGAATAAGAAAAAAGAGCAGCCCGATTGGGCGTGCAAAATTAGCGGTGAAATCCGCACAAAACAAGGACTGTATCATACGGATGCAGTCCTTATTTGTTTATTTTTTTGATTAGTTGCAGCAGGCGCTGGCGAACGCAGTTCGCCCCTACGAGTGTTTTTGTTTGGGGTTTCGTTATCGTAAAACCTCTATATGAATTTCCGTAGGGGCGAACTGCGTTCGCCAGCACCTGCAGCAACTCTATATTTCTTGTTTGAAAACAGGGCTGCCTCAAAGAAGCAGCCCATTTTTTATTCTCATCCCGCTAATTTTGCACGCCCATGGCGTGAGCCTTTTTTACTGATATCAGTTATCCTTGCTCTTGGTTGCGATCTCAACCAGGATCTTGCCAAGGAACTCGTCAAAGGTCATAGTGCCAAGATCGGCATACTTGCGCGAACGAACGGCAACCATACCGGACTCGATCTCCTTTGCGCCCACAACCAGCATGTAAGGAACCTTTTCGGTCTGTGCCGAACGGATCTTGTAGCCGATGGTGTTGTTGGAGCGGTCGATCTCGACTCTGACGCCTGCCTCGGAAAGCTTTGCAGCAAGGCCTTCGCAGTATGCAAGCTCGTTGTCGCCCATGGGCAGAACCTTAACCTGCAGAGGAGCCATCCACATAGGCAGCGCACCTGCGTACTTTTCCAAGAGCAGCGCAAGCGTTCTCTCGTAGCAGCCAAGCGAGGTTCTGTGAATGATATAGGGGGTAACTCTGGTGTCGGAGGAGTCGGTATATTCCATGCCGAACTTCTTAGCCAGCAGCATATCGATCTGAATGGTTACGATGGTATCCTCCTTGCCGAATACGTTCTTGCACTGGATGTCCAGCTTAGGACCATAGAAGGCAGCCTCGTCGATACCGATCTCGTAGTTGCCTGCGCCAAGGTACTTGTCCAGCAGCTCGCCCATGATGCTCTGTGCCTCTTCCCACTGCTCGGGAGTGCCCTCGTACTTATCGGTACGCTTGGGATCCCACTGAGAGAAGCGGAAGGAGCAGTCCTCCCAAAGGCCGACCGTCTCAAGGCAGTACTTAGCAAGCTCCAGGCAGCCACCGAATTCCTCGGCCAGCTGATCGGGACGCAGCACAAGGTGACCCTCGGAAATGGTGAACTGACGTACACGGATCAGGCCGTGCATCTCACCGGATTCCTCGTTTCTGAACAGCGTGGAGGTCTCGCCAAGACGCATGGGCAGATCGCGGTAGGATCTCTTCTTGTTAAGGAATACCTGGTACTGGAAGGGGCAGGTCATCGGACGCATTGCAAAGCATTCCTTGCTCTCGTCGTCCGCGTCGCCCATGATGAACATACCGTCACGGTAGTGATCCCAGTGGCCGGAGATCTTGTAAAGGTCTCTCTTTGCCATCAGAGGGGTCTTTGTCAGAAGGTAGCCGCGGCTCTGCTCCACGTCCTCTACCCATCTCTGCAGCAGCTGAACGGTGCGTGCGCCCTTGGGAAGCAGGATCGGCAAGCCCTGGCCGATGACGTCAACCGTGGTGAAATATTCCAGCTCGCGGCCAACCTTGTTGTGGTCGCGCTTCTTTGCTTCCTCTACCATTTCCAGGTAGGTGCGCAGCTCGTCCTTGGACGGGAATGCCGTACCGTAAACTCTCTGCAGCTGCTTGTTGGACTGGTCGCCCTTCCAATAAGCGCCCGTGCACTGCGTCAGCTTGAGTGCCTTGACGGCGCCCGTGGAGAACAGGTGCGGGCCTGCGCAAAGGTCGGTGAATTCGCCCTGCGTATAGAAGCTGATCACGGCATCCTCGGGCAGCTCCTCGATCAGCTGCACCTTGTAGGGCTCGCCCTTTTCCTGCATCAGCGCGATTGCCTGCTCGCGGGGCAGCTCGCTTCTCTCAATCTTGAGGTTTTCCTTGACGATCTTCTTCATCTCGTCCTCAATCTTCTTTAAGATATCGGGAGAGAAGGTAATGTCGGAATCAAAGTCGTAATAGAAGCCGTTGTCGATGGCAGGGCCGATGGTCAGCTTGGTCTCGGGGTAAAGTCTCTTAACTGCCTGCGCGAGAATATGAGACGCGGTGTGACGGAAAACGTGCTTGCCGTCCTCCTGCGCAAAGCTGAGCAGCTCAACGTTTGCGTCGTCTTCGATCAGCGTGGTCAGCGCACATACGGTGCCGTTGACCTTGGCAGCGATGATGCTGCGGTCGATCAGCTCGGCTTCTCTTGCAGCGTCATAAACCGTCATAGCGGACGGATATTCGCAAATCTTGGATCCGAAATTGATTTTCATAGTGATTTTCTCCTTTATGTGATAGTAATTGTTTATAAAAATAACCCCGATACAGCATGCGCTGTATCGGGGTGCAGACAACAAAATCCGCACGGTTCCACCCGAACGTTTCACTCGTTAGGTATGAAATTGTGCTGCGCAAGTGGTACCCGATCTGCGTGCACCGCGTCTTCACACCAACCGACGCTCTCTTGGGATGCAGCTTGCAAAAAGGACGTGTCTTACGCCTTGCCCATCAATGGGACTTTCTGTTCAGTGCCGAACGGGGATTCACGATCTCGCGCCAATCCAGGTCTCCGCGATCCAGCGCCATAATCAGCACCTCTGCGGTGGCAATGTTGGTTGCGACGGGAATGTTGTTGAGATCGCAGGTGCGCATCAGCTCGTTCTCAATTTCGCTGGAGCCTCTGCCGGGACGAGTATCTCTGAAATACAGAAGCATATCGATCTCATTATAAGCCACACGCGAAGTGATCTGCTGTTCGCCGCCCTGCTCTCCCGCAAGCAGCTTTTCAATTTTCAAGCCGGTTGCTTCGGAAATGTACTTGGCGGTAATGCTGGTTGCGCACAGATTGTGCTTGCTGAGCACGCCGCAGTATGCAATGCAAAACTGCGTCATCAATTCTTTTTTCATGTCGCTTGCAATGATAGCTATCTCCATAGTGTCTCCCTTCCGCATTCGGATCAAACTTCCATGTTATGCATAACCCGTCATGGAAGTCAATCAAACTTCACATCATTATAACACGATTTTGCACTTTTTGTCAATGATATATGCAAAATATTTTCGAAAAAATTGCATCTTTTGTGAAAAAAGCGACTATGCAAGGTGCAAAATGTATGGTATAATGATAGTAACAATGATAAAGTGAGGTATTCCCCATGATCAATCAAATGAACGAATTGCTGAGCAAATACGACCCCGCAGTAGCTGCTGCCATTGAAGCAGAGCTGACCAGAGAGAAGGATGGCATTGAGCTGATCGCCTCCGAAAACGTGGTTTCCCTGCCCGTTTTGCTGGCAGCAGGCAGCATTGCCACCAACAAATATGCCGAGGGCTACAGCGGCAAGCGTTATTACGGCGGTTGCCAGTGCATCGACGTGCTGGAGGATCTGGCATGCGAGAGAGCAAAGCAGCTGTTCGGCGCAAAATTTGCCAACGTGCAGCCTCACAGCGGCTCGCAGGCGAATACCGCGGTGTACGTAGCGCTGCTCAACGCAGGCGACACGGTCATGGGCATGAGCCTTGCCGAGGGCGGACACCTGACGCACGGAAGCCCTGTCAACCTCTCGGGCAAATACTATAATTTCGTTCCCTACGGCGTAGGTGCGGACGGACTGATCGACTACGACGCGCTCGAGGCGCAGGCCAAGGTGGTGCGTCCCCGCATGATCGTGGCAGGTGCATCCGCTTATCCCCGCGCCATTGATTTTGCACGCATGGCAGACATCGCGCACAGCGTCGGTGCATACCTGATGGTAGACATGGCACACATCGCAGGCCTTGTTGCCGCAGGCGAGCACCTCTCCCCCATTCCTTACGCAGACGTAGTCACCACCACCACGCATAAGACTCTGCGCGGCCCGCGCGGCGGCATGATCCTTTGCAACGACGAAAATATTGCAAAGGCAATCAATAAGGCCATCTTCCCCGGCATCCAGGGCGGCCCCTTGATGCATATCATTGCCGCAAAGGCAGTTTGCTTTGGCGAAGCGCTGACCCCCGCGTTCAAGGAATATCAGCATAACGTGGTGCTCAACGCAAAGGCTATGGCAAATGCGCTGCTTGCAGAGGGCTTTGACCTTGTCACGGGCGGCACCGACAATCATCTGATGCTGGTTGACCTGCGCCCCATGCACATCACGGGCAAGGAGATGGAGCACAGACTTGACGAGGTGCACATCACGGTCAATAAAAATGCGATCCCCAACGACCCCGAAAAGCCCTTTGTCACCTCGGGCATCCGCGTCGGCACTCCCGCTGCCACCACCAGAGGCCTTGGCGAAGCAGACATGGTCACGCTGGCAAAGTGCATGCGCATGACCGCTCTTGAGTTCGACACCAAGGCAGACGAGGTCCGCGCCATGGTCGCCGAGCTGTGCAAGAAATATCCGCTTTACGAGTAATCAGATACAGAAAATTCCCCGGATTTGCCAAGGCAAATCCGGGGGTAATTTTTTATCAGGTCGCGTCACCCGTCCAATTATAGTGAATGGTCGCGCTTTCCAAACAAACGTTGCTGCTTTCAATTTCAACAGCCGCCCATTCCTCTTCGGTTCCGGTGTAATACACGTCGGTCAAATTGATACAGCCCTCAAACGTACCGTATTCAATGCACGTCACGCCCTTACCAATCGTCACGCTCGTCAATCCGGTGCATTCATAGAATGCCAGATAGCCAATACTCGTCACAGCGTCACCGAGCGTCACGCTCGTAAGGCCCGTGCAGCCATAAAAAGCATACATGTCAATCGATCCTGCAGCAATGGTTACAGACTTGAGCGATTCGGGCAGCTCGTATCCGAATATGCTGCTGATATCAATATTGCATATTCCTTCCTCATCAGCACCGACAAACGGCAAGGCTATACTTGTCAAGCCGGTGCAGCCGTCAAACGCTGCATAGCCAATGCTTTTCACGCTATCTGGTACCGTAACCTCGGTCAAACCCGTACAACCGCTGAATGCAGAGCCGCCAATGCTGGTCACACCATTTCCGATGGTTACGTCGGTCAAGCTGCTGCAGTCATAAAACGCCATATCGCCAATGCTGGTCACGCTGCCGGGAATCGTAATACTCGTCAAACCGGTACAACCCTCAAATGCGTTATAGTCAATGACCGCCACGCTATCGGGTATTACGATGCTCGTCAAGCTCGTGCAACCGCTGAATGCAGAGCCGCCAATGCTGGTCACTCCGCTGCCAAGCGTCACGCTTGTTAAGGTATAGCAGTCTCCGAATGCTCTGATGCCAATGCTTGTCACGCCATTTCCGATCGTGACCTCGGTCAAGCATGCGCAGTCGCAAAATGCGCCGTCGCCAATGCTTATCACGCTATCCGGAATATCAACAACGGTCAAGTCAAGGCAACCCAAGAACGCTCTGTTGCCGATCTCGGTCAAGCCTTCACCCAATGTCAGGTCGGTAATGCAGATGCAGTTTTCAAACGCTCCATAACCGATGCTTACCACACCGTTGCCAATCGTTACGTTCGTCAGACTGACGCAGTCACGGAACGCACAATCACCAATGCTGGTCACACTATCCGGAATGGTTACCTCGCCAAGTCCAATGCAACTCTCAAACGCCCCGTAGCCGATGGTTGTTACACCGTTGCCAATCGTCAGGTTCGTCAAGTTGTTGCAGCCGTAGAATGCAGAATCACCGATGCTCGTCACGCCGTTGCCGATCGTCACGCTTGTCAAGGAGGTGCAGCCATAGAACGCATACGCATCAATGCCGGTCACGCCGTCACCGATCGTCACATTCCTAAGGTACCTGTAACCATAGAAAGCACCATTGCCAATCATGTATTCGCCGGTAATCGTTACGGTCTTGAGAGATTCGGGCACGTCGTATGCAAATATATGGTCAAACGCAGTATCTTGCGTACCTTCCGGGTCAGAACCGGCAAAAGGCAGCGTAATACTTGTCAAGTGGGTGCAGCCGTCAAACGCTGCAAAGCCAATGCTGGTCACGCTGTTCGGCACGACAACCTCGGTCAAGCCCCAGCAGCCGCTGAATGCAGAGCCACCAATGCTGGTCACGCTCTCGCCAATCGTCACGCTTGTCAAGCCTGCGCAGTTATAGAATGCCAGATCGCCAATGCTGGTCACGCTATCCGGTATCGTAAATTCACCCGTCAAGGCGGAGCATCCCTCAAACACGTTATTACCAATGATGGTCACGCCGTCCGGAATCGTCACATTCGTCAAGGCAGTACATCTGCTGAATGCAGCATTGCCAATGCTCGTCACACCGTTACCAATCGTCACGTCCGTCAAGCCGGCACAACCGGAAAATGCTCCCTTGCCAATGCTTGTCACACCGTTCCCAATCGTCACGCTCGTCAATCCGGTGCAGTGATAGAATGCCATGTCGCCAATGCTTGTCACGCTGTCGGGGATGGTCACGCTCTTCAGATTCACGCAATCCATAAACGCCTGATTCAGAATCATGCGGGTTCCTTCTTTCAGAGTGACAGCCTCAACCGAATCATCAAAATCAACCACAATGCCGTCGGCATATAAAACACCGTGCTCAGCAAGTCCGGTGCAGCCGCTGAACGCCCACCAGCCTATGCTTGTCACGCTGTCCGGAATTTTGATGCTCGTCAGGTCTGTACAACCGAAAAACGCATTATCCCCAATGGTTTCCACGCTATCGGGAATATTTACGACGGTAACGTTCTTACCCTCGAATGCGGAAGTTGCGATCGCCTTTACGGGCAAGCCCTCATATTGCGTTGCAATATTGACTTGAGTAGACGTACCTTCGTAGCCAATCACTTCGGCGTAAGTTCCGTCTGCAGAGATCGCATACTTCACGCCATCCGAAGCAGAAACGGGAATATTGCACGTACTGCAAAAGCCGTTGGCAGCAGCATCGTGAGCAGCCTTGGTATCCGCTTCGCTGCATACGCTGCAAATACGCCAATGGTTCTGATCGTCGCACTCATAATGCTCCGACCATTTATGCGCTGCATCAATGCTCTGCGTTTCGGTCTCGCCGCACTCGCAGGTACGCTTCTGCTCCCCTGCCTCGGTGCAGGTCGAGTCCTTGACCGTCGTCCAATCGCCAAACGCGTGCACGTGCGGCTCGGTTTCGGGCTCGGTTTCGCCCTCTGTTTCGAGTGTCGTTGCTCCGTCTCCCGAAGCAGCAGTCGTTTGCTCTGCCGATTCAACCGGTGTTTGCGGATCCTTGTTACCGTCACATGCTGCCAAGAGCAAAGAAAGGCCAAGTAGAACTGTCAAAATCCAAAATGCTGTTTTCTTCATTGTCTCTCTCCAAAATCAAAACTCAGTCTCCACAAAAGCGGAAATACTTATCATATATTTTACCACCAATTCAAACTTCTGTAAAGATTACTATTACACAAATATGATAAGATATAGTTAGCCAATTTCACAATATACCTTGCTCGATCGGACGTTGACCGGTATGAAACGTGCAAGGATTGCCAATACTACCCTATGAAACTACACAACGGAGGTAAAACTTATGATGACCAAACCTCAGATCATTCGCTGCGGGGCACGCGAGATTTTGGATTCGCGCGGCAATCCGACCGTAGAAGCCACCGTGGTACTGGCGGACGGCACGGTGGGCGTGGCAAGTGTGCCCAGCGGCGCGTCGACCGGCATTTACGAAGCGCACGAGCTGCGCGACAAGGACTCGGGGCGCTACGGCGGCAAGGGCGTCAGCCAGGCCGTGGGCAACGTATGCAAGATCATTTCCCCCGCGCTTGCGGGCACGTACGCGTCGGATCAATCCGACGTGGACAAGCAGCTGCGAGAGCTGGACGGCACCGACAATTTTTCAAACCTCGGTGCAAACGCCGCGCTTGCGGTCTCGCTTGCAAGTGCCAGAGCAGCCGCAAGCTGGTATCGCATTCCCCTTTACCGCTGGCTGGGCGGCATTGACGCGCACAGGCTGCCCGTTCCCATGATGAACGTGCTCAACGGCGGTGCGCACGCGCACAACAACGTGGAAATTCAGGAATTTATGATCGTGCCCGTGGGCGCGGACTCTTATTCCGAGGGCCTGCGCATCGGCTGCGAGATCTATCACCGCCTTGGCGAAATTCTCTCTCACGAGGGGCTTGGCAGCGGTGTGGGTGACGAGGGCGGCTACGCGCCCGACCTTGCCTCGGACGAGCAGGCGCTGGAATATATCTGCCACGCCATTGAAAAGTCCGGATATGACACAGACACCGTCAAAATTTCGCTGGACGCAGCGGCCTCCGAATGGTATCGCGAGAGCGAGGACGCCTACGTGATGCCCAAGCGAAGCAAGTACCGCAGCCGAGACGAGCTGATCTCTTACTGGTCGGCGCTGGCGGCCAAGTATCCCCTGCTCTCCTTGGAGGACGGCCTTGATCAGCGCGATTTTGCAGGCTGGGCGGCACTTTCGCGCACGCTTGGCAGCGATTGCATGACCGTGGGCGACGATTTGTTCGTCACCAATCAGTCGCGTCTTTTGCAGGGCATTTCTCAAAAGAGCGCAGGCGCGATACTGATCAAGCCCAATCAGATCGGCACGCTGACCGACACGCTGCAGGTCATTCACACGGCGGCGGGCGCGGGCATGTCCTATATCATTTCGCACCGCTCGGGCGAGACCGAGGACACCACCATTGCCGACCTTGCCGTGGCCACCAACGCACCCTTTATCAAATCGGGTGCTCCCTGCCGCGCTGAGCGCACCGCCAAATACAATCGCCTTTTGCGCATTGAATCCTCGCTCGGTGCTTGCTCCAGCTACAGCGGCAAAGCCTCCGCATCCGCACCCGTTTGCTGCGGAATGGAAAAGTAAAGCATCAAAAAAGACCTCCCCTTGCCCAACTTCTCATAAGGAAGTTGGGCAGTTTTATTCGCCTGCGTGCGAGTATATTTCGCCAAAGGCGAAATTTTTGCTTACGCAGTGGTATTCGGCTATCGCCGAGTGATATTGCTACGCAAGTTTCAAGGCGAATAAAATATCACTGAAGCCGTAAGGCTTCAATATCACTATTGCTATATCAATAATATCACTCCGACGAAGTCGGAATATCACTCTTGCTTTCTCAGCCGATTTGTGTTATAATGGGATTAGTAAAAAAGCCTTCCTCCGGGAGGAAGGTGGCACGGCGTAGCCGTGACGGAAGGAGCCTGCGTGACTTTAGATTTGTACTAACTTCATTGTAACGCACTCTCCCTCACCCGACTTCGTCGGGAGCTCCCTCCCGGAGGGAGCCTTTGGACACGCAATCGAAGGGGTATGGGCTTTGCCCTGTGCCTTTGTAATACAAAGGCGAAACTGGCGATAAAACAGGACGATAAATAAGAATTTAGCGAGGTGCTAATTTATGAATAAAGAATGGGCAGAAATGAATAAGACCTTACAGTTACAAATTAAAAGAAAAGATACTTTTACAACGGGGATAGATACATTATTAGAACTTCGCAGAAGCCTAATGGAACAAATTATGCAGTTTAGGAATGAACTGTCGGATGCTGATTTTTGTGCTATGCCTTATATGAACGTAAAAGGTTATCATAACAAAACGATTGCGTATTCCTTGTGGCATATCTTTCGGATAGAAGATATTGTAGCACATTCCCTTATTGCAAATGATGAGCAAATATTGTTTAAGGGCGATTATCAAAGTCGCATAAAATCCCCGATTATTACAACTGCAAATGAACTTGTAAAAGAAGAAATCGGAGAGTTTTCTAAGAATCTGTCTATTGAAGAACTGTATAATTATATTGCTGATGTTGATGAATCTACAACACAAATTTTAAAGACTCTTACATATAGTGATATGAAAGAAAAAATATCCGATGATAGAAGAAAACAATTGGAGTTACTTGATGTGGTAAGTACTGATGAAAACGCATATTGGTTAATTGATTATTGGTGTGGAAAAGATGTAAAAGGATTGATTCAGATGCCATTTTCAAGACATTGGATTATGCATATTGAGGCATGTTTGAAGATAAGAGATAAACAGTTATCTATTAAGTAAATTCCAATTTATTGAACTGAACAAACTAACCCCGACAGACTTTTTAATCTGTCGGGGTATCTATTTGTTTTCTGCGTATCAACTTTTGATTATCCGTAGGGGAGACCTGTGGTCTCCCGCGGGCGAACGCAGTTCGCCCCTACCGTGCATCAGGCAAACTTCCTTATGAGAAGTCGCCCTTGGGGAGGCCTTTTTATTGTTGTCTTGGATATCAACCAACCTTAACGGTCAGAGTATCTACGTAGAACATGCACTTTTCAAGCATATAGAACTTGAGCTCGTCGGTACCGTCGGGAGCGGTCTCGGTAAAGGTCACGTAATATACGCCCTCGTTCTCAGCATCAGCTTCCACGGTTGCAACAACCTCTGCACTGTTCTGACCACCACCGGTCATGTTCAGCAGCAGGAATGCGCGGTTGTTTGCAGCGATATTGCCGATCATGTCGTAGATCTTGAAGGTGTAGGTGATGGGCGTGCCGGTAGCAGCGGGAGCGAGGCTGATGTGATCGGTTGCAAAGTAAGCATAATCACCAAAGCCTGCTGCCTGCAGCTTTGCAAGCATCTCGGAGCCCAGGGTGGACAGATCTGCGTAAGTGCAAGCACCTGCACAGGTTGCGAAGAACTGGCCTGCGCCAACGTCGTAGGTATAGCCTGCAGCAAGCTCCTCGGCGGTGGGCTGTGCAAAGGTTTCGGGAACAAAGGTTTCTGCGGGAGTGGTTGCCTGGTTTTCACCAATCAGCTCGCCGTATGCGTAGATCTCGTAGATCGAGAACCAGTGAGAGCCTTCTGTACCGGTATCATCCAGACGGGTAAACTTGAGGTAGCGAGCCTCAACCTCACCCTTGAGCTTGACGACCGTTGCACCGTGAGGAGCACCCTCGTGGATCACGGTGTAATTTTCACCGTCGGTAGAGATCGAGATGGTGTAGTTGTAGAGTGCGCTCTCAAAGAGAACTTCCAGATCGGTCAGCTTATAAAGGCCCTGTAAATCGACGATCAGGTTTGCTTCGCCGTTGGGCAGCGCGCCGTAGCGAGTGCCGTCGTTACCGTCGGTAGCGTTTGCGGGAAGGTTGGTTTCGTTTTCAACGTTATCGGAGGTAGCGGGCTTATTGAGCGCTACGTTGGGTCCCTTCACGGGAGCGAAGAATTCCTCGGGAATCTCTACGGTATTGTAAGCCTGCAGAGATGCGCGGTTGAAGTTGAGGGTACCGGTTCTGGTAGCAACACCCACGTCAGAGCCTGCGATCTTTGCTGCTACGCAAGCGTTTTCAAGCGTGACAACGGTGCCGTCAGCCAGCGTCAGAATAGCCTTTTCTGCAAGATCGTCTGCTGCAACCTCACCGTTCTTGCCAACGATGCCGTAATCCTTGGTACCGATGATCTCAATGGTAGCAACCTTCTTGCCGCCTGCGAGAATGGTAACAACCGAACCGTTATCGGCAACGGTGATCTCGTTGCTGTCGATTGCTACGTAGTAAACGTTGGGAATATACGCGCCGTCAACGTAGGTCTTGACGTTGATGCGGAGTCTGCCGGTAGCCAAGGGATTGAGATAGATACCTGCACCGCCCATGGAGACGACTTCACCGCCGTCGTGGCCATCCTGGCCAAAGTAATGACCTTCAATGGATGCGGGCTGAATGCCGCGAACAAAAATGCTTGCCTGGCCTTCATGACCGGAGGATTCGGTAACGTTTACCGTAAATGCATACCAGCCGTTGGGATGGGTGTGCATGGAGGTAAAGTGGGTTACGTTGTAGAAGGGATTGCCGCCGTTATACTTTGCATTCATGACAACTCCTGCACCGTAGTAGATCTGGTCAAACAGATTTGCCAGGTCGGAGTACAGCAGATCAACGTCATCCTGTGCAGCAGCGAAGTTGCTGCCGATATCGGTGGTGTAGCCGTTCTGGTGGCTGACTACGGGAATGATCACCTTGAACTCGCACAGGCATACGACAACGCCGTCGGGAGTCTTATACAGCGTACGAACAGTGTACTCGCCCTCAAGGCCGGTCAGGTCAATGCGGATCTTCATTCTCGAGCCGGTGTCTGCACCGCCGCCAATTGCAGCGTCAATCACGGGCTGCTCGGGAGTAACGGTCCATTCATCGTTGTAAATGGGTTCGCTATAGCCGATCTGGTAACCAAACTGGCCAACCTCACCCTTAATGCCTACCCAACCCCAATAGGTCAGGATATCGGCAGCGGTAAGATTTGCAACGCCGTCCCATGCTGCGGAGTTGCCGGGAGCGAACAGGTTTTCTTCACCTGCGGTTGCATCGCCTGCACCAACGTAGAGCTGGTCGAAGGACTGGTGAGTCAGTACTGCCTTGTCAGCATCCCACATGGGAGCCTTGTACATTTCAAAATCATATGCCTGTGCATATTCAGCAGTATTGAAGAATGCAATATATGCTATATCGATGGAGCAGCCCTCAGGCAGCGTATAACGGGCATAATTCTGACCGTCGGGCTTATAGGGCTGACCGTTTTCATCCAGTATGTATCCTGCTTCCAGTGCGTCAAAGCGGAAGTAAGAGACCTTAGAGCCGTCATACAGACCCTTTTCAATGATTTCCTGCGTATCAAAAATCGCCAAATGCCATTGACTGTCGGCAACGACGGTCTGACGCAGCATAGAGTCATCGTTAGAGGGGCCTGCACCGCTGGAGCCGATATACATCTGAATATCCGCGCCGGTAGCATCGGTACGGTAGCGGATCGCAACAAAGCGAGCACCTGCTACGTTGGAGAAGGGATACCAGTAGGGATCGGGACCGATCGGAACGACGTGCAGATAGCCGTCCTCCAGGGATACGCAATCCTGCGTAATGTGCGCAGCATCGCCACCGATTATGGTAGCAATCTGATCCGCGGTGTAAACGCCGATGGGATCAGCAGGATCAACCTCGGGAGGAGGCGGGTCATCGGGTTGAGTTTCGGTCTCGGGAGGCTCGGTGGTATCATCGGGCTCAGTCGTCTGAACAGGCTCGGTGGTACCGACGGGCTCTGTTGTGTTGTCCTCCGTTGCGGGAGGCTCTGTGGGTTGCTCGGTTGGGGTTTCAGGGGAAGTTTGCTCGATGGGATCGGTGGTTTCTTCGGGAGGTGTTTCGGGTTGCTCACACGCTACGAATACCAACGTCAATGCCATCAGAATCGCTAATACTGTAAGAAGCTTTTTCATCATGTTTCCCTTTCGTTTTTTATTTTACAGGTTCAAATCATATTGAAATCCTATAATAGTTTCATTATAGCATTCAAAATTCCGTTTGGCAAGTATATTGTGTTTTTTCTCCTATACCAACAAAGAAAATCGCGATGCTTTGGTCAATTTGCCAAAAATATTCAAAAGCCCTTGCAACAGCAAGGGCTTTTTGTTTAAAAATTATACGCCGAAGAACAGCCAGATGATAATGTATGCGGGCACGATGGCAGCCAGTGTGAACGGAATACCGATCTTGAAGAAGTCGCCGTTCTTGACCGTGTACCCTTCCTTACGCAGAATGCCGATACCCGTGATGTTGGCAGACGCGCCGATGGGAGTGCAGTTGCCGCCAAGCGTTGCACCGGACAAAAGGCCGAAGTACAGCGGGATGGCGATCAGGCCTGCATCCACACCCATGGTTGCGGAGAGGGCTACGGAAATAGATCCGATAACAGGGATCATGGTGGCTACGTACGGGATATTATCAATGAACGCTGAGATCGCAACCGAAGCCCAAACAATGACCGTGTACATCAAGAACAGATTACCGCCGCCTGCCTTGACAAGCAGACTTGCCAGCCAGTCGATCACGCCCTGCGCGGAAATACCGCCAATGACAAGGAACAAACCAAGCAGCAGCAGAATGGTTTCATAGTCGATTGCCTTAATGGGCTCAAGGGCTGCCTTGAAGCTCTTTTTGCGGATCACGGTGTAAACAAGGCCGATGACAAGCAGCACACAGCAGATGGCACCGTTGGTGACGTCGGGCATGTTGGGGATAAAGGACGCGGTGATCAGCAGAACCAGCATTGCAACAAGCAATGCGCTGGGTACGTAATCGGTGACCTTGGTGTATGCGGTGATCTTGTCCACCCTTTTCTTTCGCTCCTTGCGGAACAAAAATGCAAGGATCATCGCAGAAATGATCGCGCCAAGCTCTACGATAAAGAACATGCCGGGGCGGCCGTTGTACCAGAAGAAATCCATAAAGTTCATTTCCAAAGCCGAACCAAGCATGATGGCGGTGGTGTCGCCAACCAACGTAGCAGCTCCCTGCAGGTTGGAGGAAACGGCAATGGCAATGATAAAGGGTACGGGATTGGTCTTGAGCTTTTTGCAGATCTCAAGCGCGACGGGGGCGATCATAAGTACGGTGGCAACGTTGTCCACGAATGCCGAGATAATGCCCGCGAACAGCGACAGCGCAACTGCGGCCACCATGACGTTGGGGCAGCACGACATGACCAGATCGGCCAGCAGCTCGGGCATTTTGCTCTCGATAAAGAGCGCGACAAGACCCATGGTACCTGCAATCATGAGCAGCACGTTCAAGCTGCTCATATCCAGACCGGTTCCCCAGATCTCGGAGAGCGGCAGCATCCCGGTTGCGATAAACAGCACGGCAGAGCCGAGTGCAATATACGGACGGACCTTACTGAAGGTCAGCATGAGAACGTAGGTAAGGGCGAAGAGAACGATGGCAATGATCATGCCATATTGGTCAAGAAATGCCTGTGGTATCATTGTGTCTTCCTTTCGTCTTTGTTTTTTGATTTAATGTGCTTCGTACCAGTCCTTGCCCCACTTGGCGTCTGCCGACATGGGCACGGAAAGCGAGACGGCGTTTTCCATCTCGGATTGCAAAATCGCAAGCACGGCCTCGCGGCAATCCTTGTGACATTCCACGATCAGCTCGTCGTGCACCTGCAAAATCAGCTTTGCATCATAGCCACTTGCCTTGAGCGCCTTGTCCACGCGGACCATGGCGATCTTGATGATGTCGGCCGCAGTTCCCTGAATGGGGCTGTTCATGGCCACTCTCTCACCAAACGCCTTGACGTTTTTGTTTTGTGCGGACAGCTCGGGAATATTTCTGCGGCGGCCGAACATGGTGGTCACGTAGCCGTCGTCGTATGCTTGCTTCACCACGCTTGAGAGGTAGGCTGAAACGCCGGGGTAGCTTGCCATATAGCTTTGGATATACTCCTTGGCTGCAGCGCGCGAGATGTGCAGATCCTCGGCAAGTGAGAATTCGCCCATGCCGTACACAATGCCGAAATTGATGGCCTTGGCGCGCTTGCGCAGCTCCACGCTGACGCTGTCGGGCGCAACGCCGAACACGCGGCAGGCGGTGGAGGTATGAATATCCGCGCCGTCGATAAACGCCTGCTTCATGGCCTCGTCATCCGAAATGACCGCCAAAAGGCGCAGCTCGATCTGTGAATAGTCGGCATCCAGCAGCACGTAATCCTCGTTTTTGGGAATAAAATATCTGCGCAGCTCCCTGCCAAGCTCGGTTTTGATCGGAATATTCTGCAGATTGGGCTCTGCCGAGGAAAGTCTCCCTGTAGCGGTGCCGGTCTGCTTAAAGGTGGTGTGAATGCGGGAATTCTCGTCCGCCACGGCCAAAAGCCCCTCCACGTAGGTGGATTTGAGCTTGGTCATCTGGCGGTATTCCAGAATGTCCTCTACGATGGGATGATATTTTTTCAGCTTTTCCAAAACCTCTGCGCCCGTGGAATAGCCGGTCTTGGTCTTTTTGCCTGCGGGCAAGCCAAGCTTTTCAAACAGCACCTCGCCAAGCTGCTTGGGAGAATTGATGTTGAAGGGTCCACCGGCTGCAAAATGAATGCGCTGCTCAAGCGAGCCGATATGCGCATCCAACAGCATGCCGTAGCGCGCAATGCCCTCGCAATCGACCAGGCATCCGTAATCCTCCATATCGGCAAGCACGGCGGCAAGCGGCATTTCGATATCCATGAGCAGATCGTACTGGCCGCTTTCCTTCAGCTTTTGCGTAAGCGGCTCGACCATGCGCCATGCGTACACGGCGGCGGGCGTTTGCTCGTTATAAATCTCGCCAAGATAGGAAACGGTCAGGCGGTCAAGCGCGTAGCTGCCCTGCCCCGGATCATCCACCCATGCACCAAGCATGACGTCAAAGGTGCAGCCCTTGAAGTCGCAGCCCGCAGCGGACAGCGCACGGTAAAGGCTCTTGCAATCGTAGGCGGCCACCTGTTTGTCCGCAAGATAGGCTTGCAGGGTGGCAAGGTCACCCGCGTATCTGAGCACGTGCGCACCGTCGGTCAGCGTGGCACAGCCGTTTGCAAATTCAAGGCCAATCAGGCTACCCGAAAGGTCGGAAAGGCTTGAAATTTCGGTCAAAGAGGCGGTTTGCGCGGGAGAATCGGCAGTCGAATCGGCACAAAGATCGGCTTGCGCGGGAGCTTGCTCCTTATCAAGGCCAAAACGCTTGATATAGCCGGAGAATTCCAAGCGCGTGAACATGTCGCGCGCAGCAGCGCGGTCAAGACCGGTGTAAGCAAGGTCGTCCAGCGTCTCGTTCATGGGCACCTCGCAGCAAATGCGCGCAAGGGCTTGCGATAGATAGGCGCTGTCCTTGCCGTTTTCCAGCTTGGTGCGCACCGAGGGAGTGTGCTTAGCGGTGGGCAGAGCCTCGTAAACGCCGTCCAACGAGCCGTATTCGGAGATCAGCTTGAGCGCAGTCTTCTCACCAATGCCGGGTACGCCCGGGATATGGTCGGAGCTGTCGCCCATGAGTGCCTTGACATCCACGAATTGCTCGGGCTGCACGCCGTACTTGGCAAAGAACGCTTCCCTGTCCATGACAATTGTGTCCTGATTGGTGGCAAGCAGAATATTGGTGTTTGCGTCAATGAGCTGCAGGGAGTCACGGTCACCCGTCAGGATGAGCGCACGACAACCCTCACCGTATGCGCGAGCCATAGCGGCCAGCGTGCCCAGAATGTCGTCAGCCTCGTAGCCCTCGTACTGCAACACGTGCAGACCGAGCATGGGCACGATCTGCTTGGCGATCGGCATTTGCGCCGCCAGCTCGTCGGGCATGGCGTGACGGCCTGCCTTGTATTCGTCGTACATTTTATGGCGGAAGGTGGGGGCTTTGAGGTCAAAGGCCACCGCCGCAAAATCGGGCTTGTATTCTTCTATATGCTTGGAAAAGATATTGATCATTCCGTACAGCGCGTTGGTGGGCGTGCCGTCTTTGGTGGACAGCGCACGAATGCCGTAAAACGCTCGGTTGAGAATGCTGTTACCGTCAATGCAAAGTAAGGTTTTCATGCTCTTCTCCTTGTTTTCGTTATCCTTTTTATTGTATCATAAAAATGTAACGGTTGTCAAGTAAAATTGCGGTTAAGGCACAATTACGAAACTCATGAAAGTTTGGATCGAGCCTTTTCAGAAAGGCATGGTGGCGTGTAAATGTTGTTACACGTTCGAGTGTTAGTGACGCCACCCTGATGCTGAATTTCTACAAAATTCAGCATCCAAAATTCAACCGGCAGCGCCCCAAGCCGCTCGTCGCAACGAGCGACAAAAACTCGGCGTTTTTGGTTCTTTTTGCGCCCGCAGTGCCAAAAAGAACGGAAAAAAATTTCTCACACAACACCTCAACAGACAAACGGGCGATTCGTGAATCGCCCCTACGGCCAAACGAAAGGGCGACCTTGCGGTCGCCCTTCAAGCTCTTATTCAAGAATATTCGACGTAATATAGTCCACGCCCCAGTCGGCAAGGCGTTCGCCGTCGGCCGCGTTGTCCACCGTCCAGCAGTTGATCTTGATGCCCGCCGCATGGAATGCATCCACGCGCTCCTTGGTCAAGGAGTGGTAATGCACGTCAAGGTCCATTTTCAGCTCTGCAAGCTTTGCGATCATCTCATCGCTGACGTCGCCCGTCAGATACTGGCAGGGCTGATCGGGATACAGCGCGCGAACCTTGATCAGGTTCTCGATGTTGAACGCGATAAAGGTCACGCCGTCCAGGTAATCTAACTGCTCGATCATCGCGCACAGGCGCGCGATCTCCTCGTCGGTAAAGTTGCTCTTGAGCTCCAGCACCGCAGTTTTGCCGTACTTTTTGCAGATGCGGATATATTCGTCCACACTCGCGAGATGAAGGTCTCCCCTCTTGACGCCGTCCTTGTCGTACAGCACGGCCGCGCGCAGCACGTCAAAGCTGACCTGCTCCACGCACAAGTCCTCTCCCGCGATTCTCTTTAAGTTTCCGTCGTGGTTGATGATGAACTTGCCGTCCGCGGTGCGGTACACGTCGGTCTCCACACCGTAGTAGCTGCGGTTGCCTGCTGCGACAAACGCCGCGCAGGTGTTCTCTGTTTCCAGTCCGCTGACGCCTCTGTGCGCCACGACAAGCGTATTCTGCTTATTGAACTTGATGGTATTGGCAGCCATGATGCCCTCCAAACGATTATTTGTCCTCGGGAACGAATGCCAGGTGCAGCTCCTCCATCGCCTTGGGGTCTGCAGGTGCGGGACAACCCGACATCAGCTCGCTTGCGTTCTGCACCTTGGGGAATGCAATGACGTCACGCAGGCTGTCTGCGCCCAGCATGACCATTGCCAGACGGTCCAGACCCATGCCCGAGCCGCCGTGAGGGGGTGCACCGTACTTGTATGCGTCAACCAAGAAGCCGAACTTGGCCTCGATCTCTTCCTTTTCAAGACCCAGCGCGCGGAACATCTGCTCCTGCAGCTGCCAGTCGGTGATACGGATCGAGCCGGAAAGCAGCTCGGTGCCGTTGAGCACCATGTCGTAGCACTTTGCGCGTACGCTGCCGGGATCGCTCTCAAGATAAGGCAGGCACTCTTCAAGCGGCATGGTGAAGGGATGGTGCATTGCATCCCAGTGGCCGGTCTCCTCGTTCCATTCGAAGAAGGGGAACTCGGTGATCCACAGGAAGTTGAACTGTCCCTTGGGGATGATGTCCAGCTTTCTTGCAACCAACTGACGCAGCGCGCCCAGTACGGGCAGCACGACCTTGTCCTTGTCGGCAACGAACAGAGCTACGTCGCCCTGTACCATGCCAAGCGCCTCGGTCAAGGCGGTCAGCTCCTCGGGAGTAAGGAACTTTGCAAACGAGCAGTTGGGAGCAGCGTCTGCCCAGCGGATGAATGCAACACCCTTGGCACCAATGCCCTTTGCATGCTCGGTCAGCTTGTCGATCTCCTTACGGGTCAGTACGCTCGCACCGCCCTTTGCCACGATTGCACGAACGCTGCCGCCATCGGCAAGTGCGCCTGCGAATACGGGGAAGGTGGTATTTTTTACAACCTCGGAGAGGTTCTGAATGGTCATTTCATATCTGGTATCGGGCTTGTCGCTGCCGTACAGATTCATGGCCTCGGCATAGGTCATGCGCTGCATGGGAGTTGCGATGTCCACGTCAAGCACTTCCTTGAACACTCTCTTGATAAAGCCCTCGTTGACCTCCATGATCTCCTCCATGGTTGCAAAGGACATCTCAAGGTCGATCTGGGTAAATTCGGGCTGACGGTCAGCGCGCAGGTCCTCGTCGCGGAAGCAGCGAGCCAGCTGAATGTAGCGGTCGTAGCCGGACAGCATCAAGAGCTGCTTGTAAAGCTGAGGAGACTGGGGCAGCGCATACATAGAGCCGGGATGGATTCTGGACGGAACCACGTAGTCGCGCGCGCCTTCGGGCGTGGGCTTGATCATCATGGGCGTCTCGATCTCAAGGAATCCGTTCTCGTAGTAGTATTCTCTTGCAACGCGTGCGATCTCGTGACGCATGCGAATGTTTCTCTGCAGCTCGGGGCGGCGCAGGTCAAGGTAACGGTAGCGCAGCGCGATCTCGTCGTTGACCTTCTTGCCGGTGCCGATCTCAAAGGGAGGGGTCTGTGCAGCGGACAGCACCTTCATGCTCTCCACGTAAATCTCTACCTTACCCGTGGGCAGGTTGGGGTTGATCGCGCCCTCTGCTCTGGGACGGACGGTACCGTGAACAGCCAGCACGTACTCGCTGCGTGCACGGAATGCCTTTTCAAAGATCTCGCGGTCGGTGGAATCGTCAAAGGACAGCTGGACGATACCCGTTCTGTCACGCAGGTCGATAAAGATCAGCGCGCCAAGGTCTCTCTGTCTCTGTACCCAACCCATCACGCATACCTTGGAGCCAATGTCCGACTCGGTCAGCGTGCCGCAATAGTGCGTTCTTTTATCATTTGCACTCAAAAATTCTGCCATTTTTATGTTCTCCTTACAGATGTATTTACAATTTTACAGGGGCTTGCCCTCGCTGTCAAACAGCGGCAGGGGCTCAAGATATACGATGTCCTCGCGATCGATCGCGTCACCCTCGGCAAGGATGGCAGCGCGGCCGCAGATGATGCCGCCGGCCTGCTCGACCAGTGCTTCCAGTGCCTTGAGAGATTCGCCGGTGGAGATGACGTCATCCACAATCAGAATCTTCTTGCCCTTCATCAGCGCGGCGTCGTAGCCGTCGAGATACAGGGTCTGCTCGCGGTTGGTGGTGATGGAACGGACAGATACCTGCAGCACGTCTCTCATGTACAGCTTTGCGCCCTTGCGCGCCAGCATGTACTTCTGATTGCCTGCAAGTCTTGCCATTTCGTGCACCAACGGAATGCCCTTTGCCTCTGCGGTGATCAGGTAATCGTATTCGGGGACCTTATCCAGAAGTGCTTTGGCGGCAGCGGTGGTCAGCTCGGGATCACCGAAGATCACGAACGCACCGATCATCAGCTTGTCGTTTAAGGGGCAGAGCGGCAGATCTCGCTCACATCCTGCAATATTCATACGATAATACTTTTCCATGGGTAAAGCCTCCGTTCATTTTTGTCTTGTGTAGGAACGATTTTTCGCCATTCCCTACACTCCCATAATAATTATACTCATATTTTAAGAATTGTCAATGATTTTGGCGGTTTTTGTGGGGAAGCACCGAAATATTTTAGCAAAGGAAGTCTTGCATCACGGCAGTGGGAGCAAGCCCCGGTCAAGGCGGGACGTCGAGGGCGCCGTCCCCTGCAAATTTCACTGCGCGAAGCGCATCATAACTTGCCGCAAGGCAACCATCACTCATCTCTCGCCGCAGGCGATCATAACTGCGCACGCGCAAATGCGCGTGCGCTACTTGCGCCACGCTACGGGGTGCGGCATACTGCCTTGCGGTGGGACACCGTCGATCAAAAGCCCGCCCTCCAAGAGCAGCCCGCGGCGCACGGCACGTGCGCCGAAGCGCTCGCGCAAGGAGTCCAGCACGCCGCCCAAGGATTCCAGCGCGGCGTGGCGGCAGGTTTCCCCTTGCCCGTCAAACATGCAAAGCTGCCGCTCGCCGTTGGGTGTCAGATTGCACGCGGCCACGCCGATGCTGCGCAGCGGCTTTCCGTCATGACAGGTATCGTAAAGCGTCATGGCCTCGCGCCAAAGGTCGTTTTCAAGGCAAGTGGCCGCCGTGCCCTTTTGCCGCTGCTTCCAGGAAAGATCGGTGGTGCGCAAGGACAGCTTGACCGTGGTGCAGCGCAGATCCGCCTCGCGCAGCCGCGTGGCCACGCTCTGACAAAGCTGCGCCAGCACGATCTCGGCATCCCTGCGCGTGACCATATCCACGGGCGGCGTGGTGCTGTTGCCGATGCTCTTGATGGGATACTCCTGCCCGTCGTGCAGCACGGGCGAGCCGTCCATGCCGTTGGCAAAATTCCAGGCCATCAGGCCGCTTTTGCCAAGCGCCCTTTCCAAAAGATCGGGATCTGCACGCGCAAGATCCCCCACCGTGCGGATCTGCATATACCACAGCTTTTGCGCGGTGGAGCGTCCCACGAAGATCAGATCCCCCACCGGCAACGGCCACAGCAGCTCGCGGAAATTCTCGCGCGAGATGAGCGTGACCGCGTCCGGCTTTTTGTAGTCGCTGCCCATTTTAGCAAAGATCTTGTTAAACGACACGCCCACCGACACGGTCACGCCAAGCTCGGCCTTGATACGGCAGCGGATCTCGTGCGCGATCACCTCGCCGTACTGCTCCCCCCATAACCTGCCGTTTCCCGTCACGTCCAGCCAACATTCGTCAATCCCAAAGCTCTCCACTCGGTCGGTATATTGCGCGTAAATGGCGCGCGCCTTGTCCGAGATCTGCTGATACCTGTCCATATGCGGCGGCAGCAGCACGATGCGGGGGCATTTTCGCCGCGCCTCGGCAATGCTCTCGCCCGTTTGCACACCGTAGGCCTTTGCCACCTGATTTTTAGCCAGAATGATGCCGTGCCGCGCCTGCACGTCACCCGCCACCGCAACCGGCTGCGACCACAGCTCGGGGCGGTCGGCACATTCCACCGACGCAAAAAAGTTATTCATATCCACGTGCAGTATCACGCGATCCATATATTCCGCCTCCAATATAGAACATTTGTTCCGTATACGTATTATAACAGAACATTTGTTCTATGTCAAGAGGAATTTTTATCAAAAATGAATTGACAGAAAAATGGGAATGCTTTATAATGATGTTATCAGGGATCAAGGAGGTGCGCTTATGTGCGGCAGATATATGGTATTTGACGACGCGGAGATTCCCGAGCTGCAGGTGCTTTTGCGCCATGCAAGAAGCACGGGGCTGCCATTTGCCACGGGCGAGGTGTTTCCGTCCGACCCCGCCATGGTGGTCGTGCAGCAGGATGGCGCGCCCTTGGTCACGGTCATGAAATGGGGATATACCGGTTCTTCACGCCTTCTGATCAACGCGCGTGCCGAGACCGCGGCCGAAAAGCCCACCTTTGCATCCGATCTTGCGCTACGCCGATGCGTGATTCCCACCACAGGCTTTTTTGAGTGGTCGCATCACGGTGAAAAGCAGAAGTATCTGTTCTCGCTCGACACCTCGCCCCTACTCTATCTGGGCGGCATCTGGCGACCGAGCCCCGAGGGCGGACAGTTCACCATTCTGACCACAGCCGCCAACGATTCCATGCGTCCCTATCACCACCGCATGCCCGTACTGCTCTCCCCTGCGGACGTCCGACCTTACCTTGCAGAAGTGCAATTTGCACAAAACCTGCTGCTGCAAACACCCGTGGCTTTGCGCTGCGAGCGCGCGCTTTAAGGGCTGCTCCCCCACCGGGCAGGCTTTTGCCCTCTGATACTGCATCTTGTATGGGATTGTGCCGATTTATACAGTATTTTGATATTTTCGGCGTTTTTTCCTTGAAAAAACTTGCGCGAAATCTCGTTTTTTTATTGACAAGGCACGCCCCGTATGGTATAATGTCATTATGAATGAAAATCGGGAAATATCCCGCTACAAAAGAACATACGACGGAGGTAGAAAAACTACGATGAAAAAGTTACTCATCATCGCACTTGCCATGCTGCTTGCACTCTCTTTGGTTGCTTGCAACGACAACGAAGGAACCGAGGAAGGCCCCGGTACCAATAATAACGTAATCATTCTCAATCCCGAAGGAACGGGCACCAATAACGAAGCGTCCACCGGTGATCCCTCGACCGGCACCAACAACGGTGGCGACGACACTCCCGATACTCCCGTGGAAGAAACCTTTACCGATCTTGAGCAGACCATTTTCATTATCGCAAGCGCAGCTACCGTTCGTTCCGATACATACGTCAGCGATTCCACCATTGTCAACTACGCAAAGCAGAACGATGAATTCAAGAGCACCGGCTATAGCGCAAACTGGTACAGAATTGAGTACGTAACCGAGGTTGAGGTCACCGCGGCTGAAGGCGAAGAGCCCACCACCGAGACCCAGACTCTGACCTGCTACGTGCACAAGTCCGCTGCATTTGTCAAGGATCCCACCGCAGTTGAGCTGGAAGAGCCCATGACGCTGTACATCGTTGCTTACGCGTTGTACGTCAGATCCTACTACGATTTTGACGCTGAGGATAACAGAATGTTCGCACTGACGCAGGGCGACGAAGTCACCGCAGTTGCTAAGGGCAACGGCTGGTACAAGATTCAGCTCTCGGACGACGCAGAGGGCAACCCCGTATTCGGTTACATTTCCGCAAACGAGAAGTACGTATCCACCACCAAGCCCGAGCAGACCACCGAGGCTGCCGAGTAATCAAGTAAAAATTAAGAGCGAAACGGAAAAATCCGTTTCGCTCTTTTTTATTCCTTTTCAATCGGGATCTCAAACCAGAAGGTTGATCCCTTCCCTACCTCGCTGTCCACGCCGTAAATCGCGCCGTGACGCTCAAGTACCGTTTTGACGATAGAAAGGCCAAGTCCCGTGCCGACCACCGCACGCTTGTGCACGCGGTCCACCTTATAATATCTGTCCCAGATCAGCGGGATCTGATCGGGCGCGATGCCCACGCCGTGGTCAATGACCGAAACGCGCACCACGTCGTCGCGGCACTCCTGACGCACGATGACGGTTTTGTCGTCACCTGCGTAGTTGATGCCGTTGTTGATCAGGTTGTAAAGCACCTGCAAAAACATGGTTTTATCCGCGTTGACAAACACGTGCCGATCATATTCAAACAGCACGGTATAGCCGTCCAGGCCGCGCAGCTTGTCGTAACGCTCTACGCTGCTTTGCGTTTGCTCGGTCAGATCAAACGGCTCGCGGTTAAGCTCTGCGGCGTCCGCCTGCAGGCGCGAGATATCCAGAAGCGCGCTGACCAGCTCGGAAAGCCGCTCTGTCTCATCGATGATGGTCTGCATATTCTCGGGCGTGTTTTCCCCCGGAATGTCGCGCATGATCTCGCCGTAGCCCTTGATCATGGTCAGCGGCGTGCGAAGATCGTGCGAAATATTGGAGATCAGCTCTTTTTGGAGGCGGTCAATCTTGGACAGCTCCTCCGCCGCATAGTTCAGTGTTTTTGCCAGCTCACGCGTTTCACGGTATCCGTTACCGACAAAATGTACGTCGTATTCTCCCGTTGCCAGCGTGCGCGCCGCCTCGTTCATGCGGACGAGCGGACGTGAGATGCGCCGGGACATCAGATAAGCCAGCAGCAACGCCCCTAACAAAAGTACGATCGCGATCCAGAAAAATTGCGCTTTCAACGTCGTCACCGTCGCACTGACAGGCGTCAATTCGGAGTCCAGCACGATGATGTATTCTGCACCGTCCCCTCCCTGTGTCAAGCGCATATGGAGAGCGCAAACGTCGTCGCTCGTTGTGCCGTCTTCGCGAAGGCCCGCATCCTCGGGGCCGTCGATGTCACGGATGTTTTCTTCCTTATCCATCCAGATGATGCCGCCGCGGTGCATTCTTACCTTGCAGGAATAGCGGCCATCGTTTTCCTTGGCCTGTCGGTACATATCAACGAAGCGTTTTGGGGCCGTGATTTTGTGAATAATACAGTCGTCCGATACGTCCGCCTCGGTAATAAATCGGGCGTGACCGTCCTCCACCCGCCACACCGTTGCGCAGGTCGAATACCGTTCGGCGCAATCCCAGAGCGTATCGTTGAATTCCGCCATTGACTCCGAAGAAAACGTTTTCATATTGTTCAGGGCAACACACAACA
>JAZNYL010000066.1:0-29531 GCA_045594445.1 Eubacteriales bacterium | reverse complement strand
ATATTCCCCACTGCTGCCTCCCGTAGGAGTCTGGACCGTTTCTCAGTTCCAATGTGGCCGTTCAACCTCTCAGTCCGGCTACTGATCGTCGACTTGGTAGGCCGTTACCCCACCAACTATCTAATCAGACGCGAGCCCATCCTTGCGCAATAAATCTTTGGCATAGGAAACATGCGATTCCTATGCGTTATGCGGTATTAGCGTTCGTTTCCAAACGTTATCCCCCACACAAGGGCAGGTTGCTCACGCGTTACTCACCCGTCCGCCACTAAGCATTGCTGCTCCGTTCGACTTGAATGTGTTATGCACGCCGCCAGCGTTCATCCTGAGCCAGGATCAAACTCTCGAATAATTGTATTTAATCAGCCTCTGAGACTGAATCAAATCTTTACTCGAGCTTTTTTGCTCTTAGCTTTTTCCTAAAATTTACTTTAGTTGAGTTTTGTACTCTTCAAAGAATTTTCCGAGATTCGTATTTCGCACTTACATTTGCTTTGTACTTCTCTCTGTTATTCAATTGTCAAGGACCAATTTTTGACTGCCGTTTCGCGACAGCCTTAATATAATATCACAACCGAAAGCATTTGTCAATAGGTTTTTTAAATATTTTTTAAAAAATTTTTCGACCTGTTTCCGCAATCGGCGGAGTGTTACTATCATACTACAAATCCCCTTGTTTGTCAAGGGCTTTTTCAATATTTTTCAAAGAAAATTCAACAAATTAAAGTGCCGCACGCTTGCGCGTACGGCACTTTTTGCACAAAAGGCTTATTTTTCGTCCGATCAGATCTTGGGAATCTGGATCTTGACTTCCTTACCAAGCTTTGCGGAACGAGCAATGCCGTCCAGAATTGCCTGGTTGTAAATGATCTGGGAGGTGGGAACGGGAGCGGGCTTACCGTACTTGACGGCATCCAGGAAGGAACGGATCTTCTTATCAAACAGATCGCCGCGATCGTCAATGATCGGTACTTCATATTCCATATCCACGCCACCGATGGTCTTGTAGATCTTCATGGGGCCGCCGACAGAGCCGTTCCAGCAGTCGGTGGAAGGAATGCGCAGGCCTGCCTTGGTACCCAGGATGATGGTGTCACCGGGGGTATTGATGTTCATTGCCCATGCAATACGGAAGTCCAGGATGATGCCGCCCTCGAGTCTGATGAACGCAGCTGCGAAGTCGTCAACGCCGAACAGGTCCGCATACTCGGGATGACCGGGATAGGTGGTGGGATCCTTACCGAAGAAATCGCTCTTATAGCCGGTAACGGTCAGAGGCTTGGGATAGCCGACTGCGTTGAGCACCATATCCAGCGAGTAGCAGCCGATATCAGCCAGTGCGCCGAGACCTGCGGTCTTGTCTTCAATAAAGGTGGTTCCGAAGGGAGTGGGAATACCTCTGCGTCTGCCGCCGCCGGTCTGGATATAGTAAACCTTACCAAGCTCGCCGCTATCAACAATCTTCTTGATCATCTGCATATTAGCGTCCAGTCTGGGCTGGAAGCCGATGGAGAGAACCTTGCCGCTCTCCTTCTCTGCCTTCATAACCTCAACAGCCTCGTCAAGGGTTACGGTAAAGGGCTTTTCCAGCATAACGTTGACGCCCTTGTTCAGCGCATAGATGGTGGGGATTGCATGCTGACGGTTGTAGGTGCAGACGGAAACAGCATCCAGCTGCAGGGACTCGTCGTCCAGCATTTCCTTGTGGGAAGCGTAATCGGTCTTAACGCCCTCAACGCCGCCGTCCTTAAAGAACTTTGCAGCCTTGCCGGGAATCAGGTCACAGCCTGCCACGATCTCTACGTCGGGCATCTTCTTGTAAGAAGCCAGGTGTGCGGCTGCGATCCAGCCGCAGCCGATGATACCGATTCTGAGCTTTCTGTTGGTGTCGACCACGACGTCGTTCTGCTGGTTCTTATAATCCAGCTTAGCATCCATTTTTTCAGCCATTGTAATATCCTCCGCTAAAATTGATTTTTATTTGATTGGTATGCGCCGTTTAATAGCCCAACGTGCGCAAATAGTTTCTGCTCTTTTCAATGCTCTCCAGAGGAGTCAGTCCCATGGAAGGCGAATCTTGCTCGACCACGACCCACTGCGCGCCTGCCTGCTCGGAGGCTGCGAGAATGCCGGGAAAATCCTGGCGACCGGAGCCGACGGGACGGAACTCGAACGCCTGCGCGGTGCTCTCTTTCTTTTCGGACTCGATGCCGATCAGCTCGTACATATTTTCCGACTTGCCGCCCACGAAATCCTTGAGATGAACCACGGGAGAACGGCCGCTATACTTTTTGATATAGCCCGCGGGATCCTCACCACCCACGTTTACCCAGCAGGTATCCAGCTCGGTCTGCAGGTATTCTGCGGGAACGGTTTCGTACAGCACGTCCAGCGCGTACTTGCCGTCGATCTTTTCAAATTCAAAGTCGTGATTGTGGTACAGCATCTGCATACCAAGCGACTTTGCAACCTTACCAAGTGCCAGCGCATTCTCCACCACCTTAGCAAAGCCATCCGTGCCGGGACGGCACTCGGGGGTCAGATACGGAATGGCAACGAACTTGCATCCGATCTCGGCATACTGGCCAAGCACGCCCTCGGGATCGGCCAGCATATCATAATAAGGTACGTGCGCGGAGATCGGAACAAGACCTATTTCCTGACACATCTTCTTGATATCAGCGGGCGCATAGCCGTAGAGGCCTGCGAATTCCACGCCGTCATAACCCATTTCCTTAATCTTTTTCAGAGTACCCGGGAAGTCTGCCGCAGCGTCGTCTCTGACCGAATACACCTGTACCGCTACCGGTAATGCCATAGTGCACCTCCATTGTAGGGGATTCTCACCCCATTTTTCTTAATTATAAGACAAAAGGTGCTCACTTACAAGACAATCGTAGACTTCAATCGGACAATTCTTGCTGTTTTAGCGAAAATATGGCGATTTGCATACAAAAGCAAATCGCCATTTGTTATTATTCACCAAAAAACTGTGCGGCAATCACCCAAAGCTCGCGGGCTTGCTCCCAAGCCGAATCCAGCTCGCTTGCAGGCATGGGATATATCACGTTGGCAAGCTCTACCGTAACCGTGGGCACGCCAAGCTCCAGCGTCATCCAGTCATTGAGCGAAGCGTCCAGATGCTTATCGTAAATGAATTTATAGCCCGTGTGGGCGCAGACCGCCTCGGCCAAGTCAAAGGTTTGTTGTCTGAGCGCACCCGTCATGCCGCAATCCCAATACACCACCTGCCCTGCCGTATGGAAGGCGAGCATGCCCTCGATCTCTCCAAGTCCCTGCACGTACGCGCTGACCGCCTGCGTTTCGGGCTCGGACGCGGCACGCGGTCCTTTATAGTTGCGGAAGCAGGGCGAAAGAATGCCCGTTTTGACCTCCGACCAATTGGAGAGCGCAAAATTTCTGTTGAGGTCCACGCCGTTTGCGTTGGATTTCCAGTTGTATGCGAAATACGCATTGATGCTTGTGGCATTTGTCAGGCCGTCGCGCGTATTATTGGCAAAAATCGTTTCCAAGGTTTGTCTGACCTCGGGCGTTTGCACCGACTCAATGCCGCAAAGCGCCAGCATGACGCCATCCGGATTGATCATGGGCAGCACGTAAAACGCGAACTGCTCAAGCATCTGCGCATAGGCCATGCCGCCAAAGCTACCCGAGTCATAATTGGCAAGATAATATTCGATCTGCTTCATGACCACAAGGCTGCTCAGATATTCCCTGCCGTGAATGCCACCCGTAATCATGATCTTGCGAGGCGCTTCGGGGTTGCCGACCACGCAAGCGTAGATCTCTCTGTCGTCCACACTCTTGCCGATGCTCTCATAAGAAAAATGCGCGCCGTATATCTGCTCCAGAGCGGCAAGGTCCTCCTGCAGCTCGGGGTACGTATAACCAAGCTCTCCCGGCGCTACGATCCCGGTCACAGACACGGACTCCGTAGTTGCGGGCTGCGCTGTGGTCGCCGCCTCGGTTTGCTTGGGCACTTCGGTTTGCGGTGCGGAAGTCGTTGCCTGCGTCGTTTGCTTTTGCGTGCTCTGCTCCGCTTGCGTATCGCGATCATTCTGACCGATCTCGGGCAGCTCTATGGGCTGTTGTCCGACCGGGGCATCATCACACGCGGCAAGCAGCAGCAAGCAGCACAGCGCGCCGCATACCGCACATATCAATCTGCGATTCATTCCCTATCCTCCCGATACTCCAAAATATCACCGGGCTGACATTGAAGCTCGCGGCAAATGGCCTCCAGTGTGGAAAAGCGCACGGCCGTTGCGTGTCCGTTTTTGAGCTTGGAGAGATTGACGGGCGAAATGCCCACACGCTGTGCAAGATCTCCCGAGCGTATTTTTCTGTCCGCCATCACGCGGTCAAGTCTGACAACGATCGCCATACCTTCCTCCGAAATTCTTCATTTATTGTATTATAATATATTTCGCGCGCAAAGTCAATCGAAATTTAACGAAAAACGATAATTCTCCACCCTCCCTCTTGCGTTTTTGAAGCATGCTATTGATTTTTCGTTTGAATTATGCTATAATGCTCACAGAAACCGAGAAAATGCAAAAGGAGGCCGCCATGGTTCTTGCCGTTGACATTGGAAACACCAGTATTGTGCTGGGAGGATTTGCATCCGACAAGCTGCAATTCGTTGCCCGACTCTCTACCGATCTGCACGGCACGCTTGACGAATACGCCATGCGCATTTCGGGAGCGCTTGCGCTGCACGGCATTGATAAGGAATGCATTCGCGGTGCGATCATTTCCTCGGTCGTTCCCCCTTTGAACGAAACGATCAAGCAGGCCTTGCGCTTTTTGTTTGGGCAAGAGCCGCTCATAATCGGCCCCGGCATCAAAAGCGGCATTTGCATTCGCTGCGATATGCCCTCCTCGGTTGGCGCGGACCTGATCGCCTCGGCGGTTGCCGCACATTATCTTTACACAAGCCCTTGTCTGATCATTGATATCGGCACGGCCACCAAAATGTCGGTCGTAGACGAGCAAGGCGCCTTTATCGGTGCTTCGATCATCCCGGGCGTGCACATGGGGCTCAACGCCCTGGCCGAGCAGACCGCGCAGCTGCCCAAGATCAGCCTGGAGACCCCGGGCAAGGTCATTGCCAAAAATACGGTGGACTGCATGAGATCGGGCGTGCTTTACGGCAACGCAAGCATGATCGACGGCATGATCGATCGCATTCGTCGGGAGCTTGGTAAGGATCTCTTGCTCCTGGCTACGGGAGGCATGGCGTCCGCTATCATTCCCCTTTGTGAGCACGAGATCCACGTGGATGAAACGCTCATTCTCAAGGGATTGCATATTCTTTATCAGAAGAATCACGGATAACGTATATTACTGCAAAGCAGTCAATATAAATTTTTATGCGTTGTACCGCCTCGCGCGGACGACAGCAAGGAGGATTTATGAAAGGAATGCAAAATTCCAAAAAGCGGGTTGAGCAGCTGGTTCTGCTGGCTCTGCTGACAGCCGTTGTGGCCGTTTTGGCGTACTTCGGCGGATTTATCAAGATCGGAGGATTGGCGTCCATTTCCCTGACCCTGATCCCGGTCGTCATCGGAAGTGCCTTGTGCGGCCCTTGGGCAGGCGCATGGCTGGGCGGCGTGGCAGGAGCGGTGTTCTTCGCTACAGCCGATGCAGCGTTTTGGTTCGGCCTGAGTATTCCCGGCACCATCATCACGGTGCTGATCAAGGGCGCGGTTTCCGGCCTTTGCGCGGGCTTTGCCTACAAGCTGCTTGAAAAGGTCAATCAATACCTGGCGGTCATGGTCAGCGCGATCGTGTGCCCCGTTGTCAACACGGGAATCTTTCTGCTTGGCTGCAGACTCTTCTTCTTTGACGCCGTGCAAAGCGGTGCTGCTGCCGAGGGATTGTCGATTTTTGCTTACATGATCGTGTTCTTCGTGGGTCTCAACTTCGTATTTGAGCTGTTGGTCAACATCGTGCTCAGCCCCACCATTCTCAGAATTCTGAATATCGGAAAGAAACATCCCAAAAAGCAGAGCACACCCGAGCAAGCAGAGGAATCGTAAACAAACAGCAAAGAGAAAAGCAAATAGAAAAGCCGCGGATTTCCGCGGCTTTTGTTTGGTTTAGGGAATACGTTGAGAGAACTCTCTCCGTTCTTTTTGAGCAAAGAGGCACAAAAAGAACCAAAAATGCCGTAAAAGATTTCGCGCTCTACGGAGCGCGAGGGGGCTTCGCGCCCTCCACCCGCGCAAGCCTTTGAAAAGGCTTGATCGAAACTTTCATCATAAAAGGCGCACCTGTATGGTGCGCCTCTTTTATAATGATATGGTTTAGAACAACCCGGTAATAACGCCGTTTGCGTCCACGTCGATCTTCTCTGCTGCGGGAACCTTAGGCAGACCCGGCATGGTCATGATGTCGCCGGTCAGCACGACTACAAAGCCTGCACCTGCCGAAACCTTAACGTTCTTGACCGTCACGGTAAAGCCCTCGGGTGCGCCCAGCTTGGTCATATCATCCGAGAAAGAATACTGCGTCTTTGCCACGCAGATGGGGCACTTATCAAAGCCAAGAGCGGTCAGTTCTGCGATCTGCTTCTGCGCTGCAGGCAGAATGGATACGCCTGCGCCGCCGTAGACCTTCTTGACCACAGCCTCGATCTTATCCTGAATGCTGCCGTCCAGCTCGTAGGAGAAGGTGAAATCACCCTTTTCCTCTTCGCACAGACGAACCACCTCGGTAGCCAGCGCTACGCCACCTTCGCCGCCCTTTGCCCAAACCTCGGAAAGGACAACGTTGACGCCAAGCTCACGGCACTTGCGGATGATCTCTTCAACCTCTGCATCGGTGTCGGTGGGAAAACGGTTGACAGCCACCACACAGGGCAGCTTATACACGTTCTTGATATTGGAAACGTGGCGAAGCAGGTTGGGAAGTCCCTTACCAAGCGCTTCAAGATTTTCGGTGCCCAGTTCGGTCTTTGCAAGGCCGCCATGCATCTTGAGTGCGCGGATGGTGGCAACCACCACGACCGCGTCGGGAGTAAGTCCTGCCATACGGCACTTGATGTCGAGGAACTTTTCAGCACCCAGATCCGCACCAAAGCCTGCCTCGGTGACGGTATAATCGCCCAGCTTCATGGCAAGCTTGGTGGCCATGATCGAGTTGCAGCCGTGCGCAATGTTTGCAAAAGGACCGCCGTGCACCAGCGCGGGTGTGCCCTCCAGGGTCTGCACCAGGTTAGGCTTGATGGCATCCTTGAGAAGTGCCGCCATAGCACCCACAGCCTTAAGGTCGCCTGCGGTGACAGGCTTCTGATCGTAGGTGTAAGCCACAATGATGCGGGAAAGTCTTTCCTTGAGGTCCTCGATCGAGGATGCAAGGCAGAATACTGCCATGATCTCGGATGCTACCGTGATATCGTAGCCGTCCTCGCGGGGCGTGCCGTTGACTCTGCCGCCAAGGCCATCCACAACGAAACGAAGCTGACGGTCGTTCATATCCACGCATCTCTTCCAGGTGATGCGTCGGGGGTCGATATTCAGCGCATTACCCTGATAGATGTGGTTATCCAACATTGCAGCCAGCAGGTTGTTTGCCGCGCCGATGGCGTGGAAGTCACCCGTGAAGTGCAAATTGATATCCTCCATGGGCACGACCTGTGCATATCCGCCGCCTGCAGCGCCGCCCTTGACACCGAATACAGGGCCGAGAGAGGGCTCGCGCAGCGCGACCATGACGTTTTTGCCGATCTTGCGCATACCATCCGCAAGGCCGATGGTGGTGGTGGTCTTGCCCTCGCCTGCAGGGGTGGGGGTGATGGCGGTAACAAGGATCAGCTTGCCGTCCTTCTTGTCGGCAGCATTTTTCATCAGCGCGGTGTAATCCACCTTTGCCTTATATCTGCCATACTGCTCCAGATATTCCTCGGGGATACCCGCAGTTTTTGCAACCTCGGTGATCGGCTGCATCTTAATGCTCTGGGCAATTTCAATATCAGTCATCATGTCGGTGATTCTCCTTTAATATATTAAACTTGCTTGTTAGAGGTCTTGACCACAACGTCGTGTGCGCCGCCCTCTACGATACTGGTGGAGGACACCAGCGTCAGCTTTGCCTTCTGCTGCAGCTCGGGAATGGTGAGCGCGCCGCAGTTACACATGGTGCTCTTGACCTTGTAAAGCGTGGTCTGTACGTTATCGGACAGCTTGCCCGCGTAAGGCACGTAAGAATCAACGCCCTCCTCAAAGGACAGCTTGGTAGCGCCGCCCAGGTCGTATCTCTGCCAGTTACGCGCGCGGTTGGAGCCCTCGCCCCAATACTCCTTCATCAGCGTGCCGCCCACGTTGACCTTTGCGCTGGGGGATTCCTCAAATCTTGCAAAGTATCTGCCAAGCATAACGAAATCCGCACCCATAGCCAAAGCAAGGGTGATGTGGTGATCGTGCACGATACCGCCATCCGAGCAAACGGGCACGTAAATGCCGGTTTCCTCAAAGTATTCGTCACGAGCCTTGCAAACCTCGATCAGCGCAGTTGCCTGACCGCGGCCGATGCCCTTGGTCTCTCTGGTAATGCAGATCGAACCGCCGCCGATGCCGACCTTGATAAAGTCCGCACCGCAATCGGCCAAAAATCTGAAGCCGTCTCTGTCTACGACGTTGCCTGCGCCGACCTTGACGCTGTCACCGTAGTGCTCGCGGATCCACGCGATGGTCTGCTGCTGCCAAGCCGAGAAGCCCTCGGAGGAGTCGATACAGACCACGTCCACGCCTGCCTCTACCAATGCAGGCACGCGCTGCGCGTAGTCACGGGTATTGATGCCCGCGCCGACCACGTATCTCTTCTGTGCGTCCAAGAGCTCGTTCGGGTTCTGCTTATGGGTATCGTAGTCCTTGCGGAATACGAATGCAACCAAGCAGCCGCTCTTATCCACGATGGGAAGAGAATTGAGCTTATGATCCCAGATGATATCGTTTGCAGCCTTCAGGGTAGTTCCCTCGGGAGCGGTGACCAGCTTTTCAAGAGGCGTCATGAACTCGGAAACCTTGAGATCGGGAGACATACGGCTGACGCGATAATCTCTGCCGGTCACGATGCCAAGCAGCTTGCCGGTATTCGTGCCGTCATCGGTTACGGCCACGGTGGAGTGACCGGTCTTTTCCTTGAGTGCCAGAATGTCAGCCAAGGTCTGATCGGGACGGATGTTGGAATCGCTGCGGACAAAGCCTGCCTTGTGACCCTTGACGCGGGCAACCATGGCGGCCTCGTCCTCAATGGTCTGCGCGCCGTAAATGAAGGACACGCCGCCCTCCTTTGCAAGCGCGACCGCCAGCTTATCGCCCGAGACAGACTGCATAATGGCCGAAACCATGGGGATATTCATGGAAATCGCAGGCTCTTCGCCCTTTCTGAAGCGAACCAGAGGGGTGCGCAGAGAGACGTTGGTGGGGATGCAATCGGGGCCCGAATAACCGGGGACCAACAGATATTCATTGAAGGTATGGGATGCTTCGGGATAAAAATATGCCATAATCTATCTACCTCTTTCTAAAAAATTAACCTTTGAAATACTTGACTGCGGATGCAAACATACCGATATCAAAGCTGCCGGGCACGTTGCGATACAGATTCTGACCGACTCTCTCGGAGTGTCCCATCTTACCGAACACTCTGCCGTCGGGCGAGGTGATACCCTCGATCGCAAATACCGAGTTGTTGGGGTTGCAGCGCACGTCCGCGGTCACGATTCCCTGCTCGTCCACGTACTGCGTGGCGATCTGGCCATTTCTTGCAAGCTCGGCCGCCAACTGCTCGGAGCAAAGGAATCGACCTTCACCGTGCGAGATGGGTACGTTGACCACGTCGCCAACCTGCACGTTCTGCAGCCAGGGAGAGAGATTGGAGCAGATACGGGTCCGCACCACGCGAGACTGGTGCCTGCCGATGGTGTTATAGGTCAGAGTAGGGCAATTCTCATCGGTGTCGATGATCTTACCGTAAGGCACAAGGCCCAACTTAATCAGCGCCTGGAAGCCGTTGCAGATACCCGCCATCAGACCGTCGCGGTTATCCAAGAGGTCACTGACCTGCTCCTTGACCTCGGCGTTACGGAAGAAGGAGGTAATGAACTTACCCGAACCGTCCGGCTCGTCACCGCCCGAAAATCCGCCGGGCAGGAATATGATCTGCGATTCTTTACAGAGTGCCGCAAACTGCTCAACCGAGCGGGCAATGCCCTCGCCCGTCAGGTTATTGACCACAAAGATCTTTGCCACAGCTCCTGCATCGGAAAATGCCTTTGCGCTGTCATATTCACAGTTTGTACCGGGGAATACGGGAATAATCACCTGCGGCTTAGCCGTCAGAATTGCGGGAGCCTTTGCAGCACAGCCGCCCGTATAAGAAACCGTGGGCAGCTCGCCGTGCTCGTGCTCAATATTGCAGGGATAAACGCTTTCCAGCTTATCCTCGTACGTCTTGAGCAGCGCGTCAAGGCAAACGGCGCTGTGACCGTAAGTGATGCTCGCGTCAGCCGTGGTGTAACCCAGCAGCGCACCGTCAATCTCTGCACCCTCGGCAAGCTCTAAGATAAACCCGCCGTAATTGTAGCCAAAGATGGTATCAAGAGACACGCCAGCATCAAATGCAAAGCCGATGCCATTGCCCATGCACATCTTGAGCACGCCCTCGGCAACGCCGCCAAGCGTGGGCGTCCACGCGGCCAGAATCTTACCGTCCGCCATGCCCTTGTGCACCACGTCGAACAGCACCTTGACGCTGTCTGCTACGGGCAGACCGTTCTCACCCTTTTCGGGAGTGATCAGTACGACCTTATGGCCCGCGCCCTTGAACTCACCGCTCACAACCTCGGAGGCATCACCCGTGGTGACCGCGAAGGAAACCAGCGTGGGAGGCACGTCCAGAGCGTCAAACGAGCCGCTCATGGAGTCCTTACCGCCGATCGAAGCGATCTCAAAATCCTTTTGCGCCATGAGCGCGCCAAGCAGCGCTGCCATGGGCTTGCCCCAGCGACGTCTGTCGCGTCCGGGCTTTTCAAAATATTCCTGGAAGGTCAGATATACGTCTTCAAACTCAGCACCCTGTGCAACCAGCTTGGAGACAGACTCCACAACCGCGAGATACGCGCTGTGATAGGGAGACTTTTCAGCAATGAAGGGATTATAGCCCCACGCCATATAAGAGCAGGTGTTCGTGTGCTTCTTTTCCACAGAGATCTTGTGCACCATGGCCTGAATAGGCGTGAGCTGATGCACGCCGCCAAACGGCATGAGCACCGTGCCCGCACCGATGGTGGAGTCAAAGCGTTCGGAAAGACCGCGACGAGAACAGATATTGAGGTCGCCCGCAAGCGCGTTCATGCCCTTTGCGAAATCCGCGGGGATCTCCTTTTCAAAGCTCTTGGTTTGGGAAAGCGTGATATCCATGTGCTTCTTTGCACCGTTGGAATTGAGGAACTCACGGGAGAGGTCAACGATAACCTTGCCGTTCCACGTCATAGTCAGTCTGGGATCTGCCTTGACGCGTGCGACGCGCGTAGCCTCTAAGTTTTCACAGAGCGCCAGCTCGCAGAAGCGGTCTGCATCCTCGGGTGCAACCACAACGGCCATTCTCTCCTGACTTTCGCTGATGGCAAGCTCGGTGCCGTCCAAGCCCTCGTACTTCTTGGGCACGGCATTGAGATCAATATCAAGTCCGTCCGCAAGCTCACCGATGGCAACCGACACACCGCCTGCGCCAAAGTCGTTGCAGCGCTTGATCAGGCGGGACGCCTCGGGATTGCGGAACAATCTTTGCAGCTTTCTTTCCTCGGGTGCGTTGCCCTTCTGCACCTCGGCACCGCAGGTCTCCAGCGAGGTCAGCGTATGCGACTTGGAGGAGCCGGTAGCACCGCCGCAGCCGTCACGACCGGTACGGCCACCCAGCAAAATGACGATATCATCGGGATCGGGTACCTCACGGCGTACGTTCTCTGCAGGAGCAGCTGCGATAACCGCACCGATCTCCATGCGCTTTGCCGCATAGCCGTCGTGATACAGCTCGTCCACCTGACCGGTAGCAAGACCGATCTGGTTGCCGTAGGAGGAATAGCCCGCAGCAGCCGTGGTGACCAGCTTTTTCTGCGGCAGCTTACCGGGAAGCGTCTCGGAAAGTGCACGCGTGGGGTCTGCACCGCCCGTAACGCGCATAGCGGCATACACGTAGGAGCGTCCGGACAGGGGGTCACGGATCGCGCCGCCGATGCAGGTAGCCGCGCCGCCAAAGGGCTCTATTTCGGTGGGGTGATTATGCGTTTCGTTCTTGAAGAGCAGCAGCCAAGGCTCGTCGCCGTCCTCTGTTTTGACCGTGATCTTTACCGTGCAGGCGTTGATCTCCTCGGACTCATCGATACGAGGCAGCTTGCCGTTGGCCTTGAGGTAACGCGTGCCGATGGTGGCAATGTCCATAAGCGTCATGGGCTTGTGGGTACGTCCCAGCTCTTCTCTCATATTCTGGTAGATTCTGCAAGCGCGCTCCAGCTCCTTATCCTCAATGGAAACCTCGCCGATCTCGGTCAAAAAGGTGGTGTGGCGGCAGTGGTCCGACCAGTAGGTATCGATCATGCGGATCTCGGTGATGGTGGGATCGCGCTTCTCGCTGACAAAATAATCGCGACAGAAGGCAAGGTCATCCATATCCATGGCAAGCCCGTAAGCCTTGACGAATGCGGCAAGCGCCTCTTGGTCCATTTCGCAAAAGCCGTGCAGCGTTTCGACCTCGGTGGGAATTTCAAACTTCGCTGCAAGCGTTTCGGGCTTTTCAAGGGTTGCCTCGCGGCTCTCCACGGGGTTGATGACGTGCTTTTTGATAGCCGCAACCTGCGCCTCGGTCAGCTCACCGTAAAGCAAATAGACCTTTGCGGTGCGCACGGTGGGGCGATCGCCGCAGGAAATGATCTGCATGCACTGTGCCGCGCTCTCCGCTCTCTGGTCGTACTGACCGGGCAGGTACTCCACGGCAAACACCTTGGCATCCTTTGCGTCAATTGCATCGGACACGTTGTCCAGCTGCGGCTCGGACAGCACGGTGCGGGTGGCATACTCAAACAGCTCAGTCGTGGCATTCTCCACGTCGTAGCGGTTGATCACGCGAACACGCTCCAAGGCCTCAATGCCCAAAAACGTATTGATCTCACGGCAAAGAGAGGTGGCCTCGTGGTCAAGTCCCTGCTTTTTTTCTACAAATACTCTGTAAACCATGTTTCCTCCTTATCTCTTTGCTGCCAGCGCACGCTGACCGATGTCACGTCTCTTATAGCAATTCTCAAATTCTACCTGATCGGCAATTCTGTATGCATGCGCGACCGCGTCGGCAAGGTTATCCTCAACCGCCACAGCACCCAGTACTCTGCCGCCCGCGGTGACAAGCACGCCGTCCTGCACCTTTGCGCCTGCGACAAAGATATATTCATCTTTTCCCGTCTCGGGCAAGCTCATGGGATAGCCCGAGCCGTACTTTTGCGGATAACCACCCGATGCCACCACCACGCAGCATGCGTGACGGTCAGCAAATTTGACCTCGGTCTCGGCAAGCGTGCCGTTTGCGGTTGCCTGCATGACGGTCAAGAGGTCACTTTCGAGTAGCGGCAGCACCACCTGCGTTTCGGGATCACCGAAGCGGCAATTGTATTCAATAACCTTGGGACCGTTCGGGGTCAGCATCAGACCAAAGTAGAGGCAGCCCTTGAAGGTTCTTCCCTCTGCGTTCATGGCGTTGATGGTGGGCAGGAAAATGGTCTCCATGCACTCGCGTGCCACTTCCTCGGTATAATAGGGGTTGGGCGCAACCGTACCCATGCCGCCGGTATTCAGTCCTTGGTCGCCGTCAAGTGCGCGCTTGTGGGCCATGGACGATACCATGGGCTTGACGCATACTCCGTCGGTAAATGCCAGCACCGAGACCTCGGGGCCTGTCAGGAATTCCTCAATCACTACGCGGCTGCCGCTCTCACCAAACTGCTTATCCTGCATCATGGAAACCACCGCTGCCTTGGCTTCGTCAAGGGTCTGCGCGATGATGACACCCTTGCCCAGTGCCAGACCGTCGGCTTTGATGACGGTGGGGATGGGGGCAGATTCAAGATACGCAAGTGCTGCGTCCATATCCTCGAACACCTCGTACGCCGCCGTGGGAATGCCGTACTTTTTCATCAGATTCTTGGAGAACACCTTGCTGCCCTCGATGATGGCCGCATTGGCAGTCGGGCCAAAGCAAGGAATGCCGATCTCGTTCAGTCTGTCCACGCAGCCGAGCACCAGCGGGTCGTCGGGTGCGACCACGGCAAAATCGATCTTTTTCTCCTTGGCAAACGCCACGATATCGTCCAGATCCTTGGCACCCACGGGCACGCATACGGCGTCACCCGCCATGCCGCCGTTGCCGGGCAGCGCGTAAATGACCTCAACGCTCTTATTCTCTTTTAACTTTTTAATAATCGTATGCTCGCGGCCACCGCCGCCAACAACTAAAATTCTCATAGATAAGAAAGCATCCTTTCTTCTAAAAATATCTTTTAGCTTTGTTACTTCTCACGCCTCGTCCACAGACGAGGCATTTCACATTCCCGAAGGGAATATTTCACTTTTCCGCAAGGAAAAATTTCACTTTCCCGAAGGGAAAATTTCACGCGCCATGGCGCATCTTAGTGATGGAACAGTCTCATGCCGGTGAATGCCATTGCCATGCCGTACTTATCGCAGCACTCAATGACCAAATCGTCACGGATCGAGCCGCCGGGCTCTGCAATGTACTTGACACCGCTCTTCTTTGCGCGTTCAATGTTGTCGCTGAACGGGAAGAATGCATCCGAGCCGAGTGCAACGCCGTCGATGGTGTCAAGGTACGCTCTCTGCTCCTCGCGGGTAAAGACCTCGGGCTGCTCGGTGAAATACTTCTGCCAGTTGCCGTCTGCGCAAACGTCCTCTTCGTTCTGATTGATATAGCCGTCGATGACGTTATCTCTGTCGGGTCTGCCAAGTGTGGGCAGGAAGGGCAGGTTCAGCACCTTATCGTGCTGACGCAAGAACCACGTGTCCGCCTTGCCGCCTGCAAGTCTGGTGCAATGCACGCGCGACTGCTGGCCTGCGCCAACACCGATTGCCTGACCGTCCACGGCAAAGCAAACCGAGTTGGACTGGGTGTACTTCAGGGTGATCAGCGAAACGATCAGGTCGCGGATGGCACTCTCGGGCATATCCTTGTTTGCGGTGACGATATTGGAAAGCAGCTCGCGGTTGATCTCAAAATTGTTTCTTCCCTGCTCGAAGGTAATGCCGTATACCTGCTTTCTCTCCTGCGCATCGGGCACGAAATCGGGATCGATCTTAACGATATTGTAATTGCCCTTTCTCTTGGACTTGAGGATTTCCAGTGCCTCGGGCTCGTAGCCGGGGGCGATGATGCCGTCGGAAACCTCGCGCTTGATCATGAGCGCGGTGGTCACGTCACACACGTCGGAGAGTGCTACCCAGTCGCCAAACGAGCACATTCTGTCGGTGCCTCTTGCTCTTGCGTATGCGCAAGCGAGCAGAGAATCGTCAAGGCCGGGGATATCGTCTACAAAGCAAGCCTTCTTGAGCTTTTCGGAGAGCGGAATACCGACCGCCGCCGAGGTGGGAGAGACGTGCTTGAAGGAAGTAACAGCGGGCAGGCCGAGTGCTGCCTTGAGCTCCTTGACCAGCTGCCAGGAGTTGAATGCATCCAGGAAGTTGATATATCCGGGTCTGCCGCAAAGAATCTCGATGGGCAGCTCGCTGCCATCGTGCATATAGATCTTGGCAGGCTTCTGATTGGGGTTACAGCCGTATTTCAGTTCAAATTCTTTCATGTGATTTCTCCTTCGATAATTGATTCATTGTGCGTAGGGGCGATTCACGAATCGCCCGCTACGACTTTGGGGGCTACGGTCACTGGTTCTTGTTTACAATTCTGGTCTCGGTCTCGCCCGATGCCAGGTCAATATAGCGAACGAACAGGGACACCTTGTTGTCCTCGTTCAGATTGGTCCAGATCAGATCGGTCAGCGCGTCGATGTCCACGTCGGGCAGTTCAAGAGTCTTGGGCTCGCCCTCAAAGCTGGGCAGCGGATTGCCGTCGCCATTGTACGTATGGATAAACTTTGCTCTGCCCGCTAAGGGGTTGGTATATGCATAGGTAAATCTCTCGCAGGAGGAATCGTCGCCCTCTGCGCTCTTGAGAATAGACATGGCGAAATTCATCTCGCCGTCGCCCTCGCGACGGATAATGCCCGAAATACGGGGAGTGAAGTTGGGCTTGTCGTCCTCAAATTCTCTTGTGCGCAGCGCCTGCTCAAAGGTCATCTGCTTGTCCATGAGATTGTAAATGGTGTCGGTCTGGTCACCGTTTGTCACGATGGTCTTGTTGCCCAGCACGCGCACGGGGTAATAAATGATCAGATGGGGGTCAACCATCTTGGATTCGTCAAATGCCTTGGTTCTCATAGCGTCGCCCTCGGCCACGAATACGCGATTGCGGCTGTTTACGCTTCTGCCCATAATAAAATATGCGGTGACTGCCTTTTTGCCGTCAGCCGACTTGCCGATGATAATGCCTCTGCCGTGGTAGGCAAGAGAGTTCAGTTCTTCTGCGATGGTAGTTACCTTCATGTTTTTCTCCTTGTTTTTTATGTTGGTATGGCGGGCGACTACGGATTTCGCCCAACGGATTCGTTTCGTACTGCCGTAGGGGAGGATATCATCCTCCCGCCCGCGATAAATCGGGAATAGTGTTCGGGGAACACGGTCAGAAACCGCTTTCGTGCGGGAGGATGAATTTGCTTGCAAATACTCCTCCCCTACAAGAATCATTGTATTTGCACCTTATCGTCCTCAACCTTTAATCTGCCTTGGCAGAACAGGCTGACAGCTTCGGGTAAGATCTTCCACTCTGCCTCTTGCATGATACGCTTTTGCAGCGTCTCGGGGGTATCATCCTCGTGCACGTCCACCGCCTTTTGCAAAATGATGGGGCCCGCATCACACTCGGGGGTGACGAAATGCACGGTGGCACCCGAGACCTTGACGCCCTTGGCAAGCGCCGCCTCATGCACGTGCAGGCCGTAAAAGCCTTGTCCGCAGAAGGATGGGATCAGCGCGGGATGCACGTTGATGATGCGATTGGGGAACGCGCGGTACATCTCCTCGCCGATGATGATCATAAATCCTGCCAGTACGACAAGATCAATCTTTTCCTTTTGCAGCACCTCAACCAGCGCTTTGGTATATGCGTCCGCGTCCGTGTATTCCTTGCGCGCAAGCACTACTCCCTCAATGCCCGCTCCGGCTGCACGCTCCAGAGCGTACACGCCGGGCTTTGACGCAAGCACCAACGCGATCTCGCCGCCGCCAAGCTCTTGGCGGCCTTGCGCGTCGATCAATGCTTGCAAGTTAGTGCCGCCGCCGGAAACCAGCACGGCAATGCGCGTTTTGTTCTGTGTACTCTGCATTTAACTCACCTGTTCCTTTCCCTTTGCAAGCCTTGCCAGCACGGGCAGCACCCAGCCGCCAAGCGTGTTGCCAAGCACCGCGACCAGGATGAACACCACTCTCATGGGATCAAACGCGCCGCGCATGGATGCGACCGTGAAATAATACACGTCCGCGATCGAGTGCTCAAAGCCGCAAAGAATAAAGGTGGGAATACAGAAAATGATGCCGACCAAGGTACCCTTTGCACCGTAGGTCTTGACTGCCGCGTACATCAGCACACCGCAGAATACTGCCGCGATCAGACCGCGCAGCATACCGTTTTCCAATTTTGCCGTACAAGCCTTTTGCGCCGCATCGATCAGCGACGGCTTTGCAAGTGCGGTCAGCACGCCTGTCAGCGCAGCTCCCAGCACGTTGCCGCCAAGTCCGACGGGCAGCGCAAGCGCGCTTTTTTTATCGGGTTTTTCAATAAAGATGCCGATCTTACCGGTGTAGAGGTAAAGCCCCAACAGACAAATACACAACAGCGCCACCGAGAACAGCACCGCTCCCACGACCTTGTTCTCACAAGACAAATAAACCGTGCCGCCGATGCCGACCAGCATGCCCGAGGCAATGCCGCTCCAGAATGCATGCTTTAACATAATTCGATCTTCTCCTCGCCCGCGATAATCTTACCGATCACGTACGCGTCCTCACCGTGGGCAGTCAGAATCTCCAAAGCCTTGTCCACCTGCTCTGCAGGCACGACCACGCTCATGCCAACGCCCATGTTATAGGTGTTGAACATATCTCTCTCGCAAATATCGCCCGTCTTGGCAATCAGATCAAAGATGGGCAGCACGCGCACAGCGCCGCGGTCAATCTTTGCGCAAAGGCCGTCCGGAATGCTTCTCGGAATATTCTCATAAAAGCCGCCGCCCGTGATGTGCGAAATGCCCTTGACGTCCACCTGCTCCAACAGCGCAAGGATCGACTTGACGTAGATCTTGGTGGGAGTCAGCAAGGTTTCTGCAATGCTCTTGCCGCCAAGGGATTCGCAGGGCACGTACAGAGAATCGGGATTTTTATCAATTTCAAACACCTTGCGGCAAAGCGAGAAGCCGTTGGAATGCACGCCGGTGGATGCAAGCGCGATGACCACGTCACCCTCGGCCATTTTGGTGTTGTCCAGAATCTTTTTCTTATCCACAATGCCCACGGCAAAGCCTGCAAGGTCGTAATCCTCGACCGGCATCATACCGGGATGCTCGGCAGTCTCACCTCCGATGAGTGCCGCACCCGACTGCACGCAGCCCTCGGCAACGCCGGATACGATGGCCGCGATCTTTTCGGGAATATTCTTGCCGCACGCGATATAGTCAAGGAAGAACAGGGGCTTTGCACCCACGCAGATGATGTCGTTGACGCACATGGCCACCGCGTCAATGCCGATGGTGTCGTGCTTGTCCATCAGAATCGCCATCTTGACCTTGGTGCCGCAGCCGTCCGTGCCTGAAACCAGCACAGGCTGCTCCATGCCTGCAATCGGCAAACCAAAGCAGCCGCCAAAGCCGCCCAAGTCGTCAAAGCACCCCTCGTTCTTGGTGCGTGCGATATGCTTTTTCATCAATTCAACGGCCTTGTAGCCTGCGGTAATATCCACGCCTGCTGCAGCGTAGCTTTCCGATCTGGAGTTAGAATGCATGTTGTTTTGCTCCTTTCAGTATATGTGTGAAATCAAACAGTTCTTAATTTATTCCTTTATTCCTTGCCGTTCCAGCAATAGGTGCAAAGCTTTTCGGGCGGCAGGCCGATCGCCTTGATCACGCCCTCCAAGGTCTGGAATTCCAGCGACGCAAAGCCAAATTTTTCGCAAATGCTCTTGCGCAGAGCCTTGCCTCGCTCGGTAGCGCCGTCGCTGTATTCTTCAAGATGGCGGAAGCCGTCCGTGCCCTCCAGCTCCATGATGGTGCGGCGGGTGATCAGCTCCATGTCTCCCGTGGAGCGCGAGAAATTGAGGTACTTGCAGCCATACATGATAGGCGGGCAAGCCGAGCGCATGTGCACTTCCTTGGCGCCGTTGGAATACAGAAAATCAACCGTTTCCTTGAGCTGCGTGCCGCGTACGATGGAATCGTCCACGAAAAGCAGCTTTTTGTTCTTGATCAGCTCCTGCACGGGAATCTGCTTCATGCGCGCCACCTTGGCACGGTCGGATTGCTTTTGCGGGGTAAAAGAGCGCGACCACGTGGGCGTATATTTGATGTACGGACGCGCGTAGGCCGCGTGGGAATTGTTGGCATAGCCGATTGCGTGCGGCACGCCCGAATCCGGCACGCCTGCCACGTAATCAAGATCGGGCACGTTGCCCTCTTTTTTATCAAGATCGGCCATGATCTCGCCGTTGCGACAGCGCATGGCCTCGACGTTGACGCCCTCATAGGTGGAGGTGGGATAACCGTAATACGACCAGAGGAAGGAGCACATTTTCATTTCCTTGCCGGGTTTGCTGAGCTGCACGATGCCGTCCTCGCAGGAAAGCTCCACGATCTCGCCCGGTCCCAGCTCACGCACCGGGAAATACCCCAGCTTCTGCGCCGCGAACGACTCAAAGGTCACGGCGTACCCGTCCTCGCCCTTGCAGACGATGACCGGGATGCGTCCGACGCGGTCACGCGCCGCAAGCAGATGTCCGTTCTGCTTGAGGATCAGAATCGAGCAGGTACCGTCGATCAGCGATTGCGCGTACTGAATGCCCTCGGCAAAATTCTCCTTTTGGTCGATCAGCGCGGCCACTAACTCCACGGTGTTGACTCTGCCGCCGGTCATGGCGTCAAAGTGTCCGCGACTGCCGTCGAAATACAGATCGATCAGCTGCTCGGCATTGTTGATCAAGCCGATGGTGCAGATGGCATAGGTGCCGTGGTGCGAGCGGATCAGCATGGGCTGCGGGTCGGTATCGCTGATGCAGCCAATGGCCGAAATGCCCGACATTTCGTCAAAGATATTTTCAAATTTGGTGCGGAAGGGCGCGTTGGTAATGCTGTGGATCTTGCGCTGCAATCCGATCTCGGGATCGTACGCCGCAAGTCCTCCCCTCTGCGTTCCCAGGTGGGAATGGTAGTCGGTTCCGAAGAACACGTCAAGAAGGCAATCCTTATTTGAGGTAATGCCGAAGAATCCTCCCATATAAACCTCCTTTTTTGGTCTGTGCGATGGTAATTTATGCGTTGAACTTTTCCTGCAGCGCCGCGTCCTTGGCAAGCACGGCGGCAGTATCCTTTGCCCTCTTTGCGTCAAGCTTTGCAGCAAGCTCTGCGTCCTCGATGGCCAGCATCTGAATGCAAAGCAGCGCTGCGTTGACAGCACCGTTGAGCGCTACGGTAGCAACCGGCATGCCTGAGGGCATTTGCACGGTGGCAAGCAGCGCGTCCATACCGTCCACGGCACCGCCCTTGACGGGAATGCCGACTACGGGCAGCGTGGTTCTTGCGGCAATGGCACCTGCCAGGTGCGCTGCCATGCCTGCTGCTGCGATAATGGCACCAAAGCCGTTCTCCCTTGCGCTCATGGCAAACGCTGCTGCCTGATCGGGCGTTCTGTGTGCCGAGTAAACGTGCACCTCGTAGGGTACGCCGAAATCCTTTAAGGTATTGATTGCTTTTTCCACTACGGGAAGATCGCTGTCACTTCCCATGATCACTGCGATTTTTTTCATTCGGTAATCTCCATTTTTCATCATAATACAAAAAGGGCAAACCTATCCTAATTGCTTAAGACAGGATTGCCCAGGCGGTCGGCTTTCGATATTTTCCCGCTCCCTCTGTGTGTCTCACATTCCGCCGGTTACGGGAAGAAGTTCCTTGTATTCAGTATACCTTTTTTTATCCAAAATGTCAATGCGCAAAAGGGCCAATTCCGCACCAATCAAATGCACACTTTTGACAATTTTGACAAACGGTCGAATACGCCGGGCAATCCGCTCGCGATCAGTCGATCCACGCGGTGTAGCTCGTTACACCGCTGACCGTCTCGCCGTCGATCTGCAACGCCGTCGGCTTATCAAATTCAACCGTTATTTTTTTACCCGAGAACACGTCAATGCTCTTCTTGTACTGCACGTGCTCGCCCGTAAAGATCTTGGGGAAATGCATCAGCGTGGCAAGCTTGCCCGAGGTGTGCCATACGCAGCAAGTCAGCGTCCCTCCCCCTCTTTTCTGCTCGGGCGCGACGCGCATGCCGCCTCCGTAGTACTGCCCGTACATGGCGGACGCGATCCAGATCTTCTTGTACTCCTTGGTCACGCCGTCCACGGTCACCCTACCCGAGGGGCACTTGAAGCCGCCCAGCAGAAGCTTGATCGACTCCATGGTATAATTGATCTTTTTAACTCCCTTGGCCTTGAGTGCATCGGTCACCTCGCACACCATGCCGTCCAGTCCAAAGCCGATGCCGTTGATATAGCGGTAAACCTTGCCCTTGATCTCCACGCGCGGCAGATTGACCAAGTAAGGATTGAGCAGCACGGGCTCGGTGCTCTCGTTGAGCCCAAGGTCGCGCAGAAAATCGTTGCCGGTTCCGCTCTTCCAAAGGTACACGGGCGCAGCGTACTCCGCGCCGTCCAGCGCGTTTGTAAGGCGCATAATGGTACCGTCACCGCCGCAGATCAGCACGCGGTCACTCGCGCCAAGCGCGCAGATCTCGGCGCGTACGTCTACCTCGGTCAGATCCTTTTCTACCGTGTCGGGTGCGGCTGCGTAAGCGCGCACGCCCGCAATGGCTGCAGAAATGTCGCTGTTGTTTGCATGGGGGTTAAACAAAATCAGAGTCATATTTTTCCTCCGTATGTAAATGATATGAAAATCAAATCAAAGCAACCTGACGCCCGCCTCGGCGCAGATGCGGCGCGTCTCTTCATCCCAGATACCCGACTGCACCTCGCCGATGTGCGCGCATCCCATCAGCAGCATGCAAAGGCGGGATTGTCCGATACCGCCGCCCACGGTCAGGGGCAGCTGGCCGTTCAGTAGCATCTTGTGGAAAGGCAGCTCGCGGCGGTCGTCACAGCCCGAGATGCGCAGCTGCTCGTCCATGGACTTCTCGTCCACGCGGATTCCCATAGAGGAAAGCTCCAGTGCACGATCCAGCACGTCGTCCCAAAACAAGAGGTCACCGTTGAGCGACCAATCATCATAGTCGGGGGCTCTGCCGCCGTGGGGCTTGCCGTCCGACAGCTTGCCGCCGATGCCGATGACGAATACGGTTTTATGGATCTTGGTAAATTCATATTCACGCTGCTCGGGAGTCAGATCGGGATACAGATCGCAAAGCTGCTGCGAGGTAACAAAGGTGACATCACGGCATAATTTGCCCGTCAGCTGCGGAAAATGCACCTGCAGCTGCTCCTCGGTGGCGCACATGGCGTGCACGATGGCCTTGACCATCAGCTTCAGGTAATCCAGGTTTCTTGCCTCCTTGGTAATCACCTTTTCCCAGTCCCATTGGTCCACGTAGATCGAGTGGATATTGTCCAGATCCTCGTCGCGGCGGATCGCGTTCATATCGGTATAAAGACCGTTGCCCACCACAAAGCCGTAGCGGGAAAGCGCAAGTCTTTTCCACTTTGCAAGCGAGTGCACCACCTCGGCCTGCTTGCCGTCCAGCGCGGGAATATCAAAGGCGACGGGACGCTCATGGCCGTTTAAGTTATCGTTCAGACCCGAATCACTTGCAACGAACAAGGGCGCGGACACGCGCTTTAAGTTGAGCGCGGCACAAAACTCGCGCTGAAAGGTGGTTTTGATATGCTCGATGGCACGCTGGGTCTGGTACGCATCCAGCACCTGCTTATATCCTTCGGGAATGTAACAGTGGTTCATAACGGACTCCTTGAGGGGATTTCAATACTTAGTATTATTATATCATATACAGTGAAGATTATCAAGTCTTTTTTACAAAATCCCCGCTCTTTTTCGCCCCTCCCGCCTGCTTGACAAGGACGCATGAATATGGTAAAATATAATTAACTGTACATCTCTTTCGGAAAGGAGATTTTTTATGGAGCAAAAGAAAAACAAGGGTGGCGTGATCAAGGGTCTCGCATTCCCCATCGGATACACCACCTTTATGAACGTCGGACAGTCGATTCTCTCGGTTGGATTGATCATCATGATCGTGGTTCGCAGCGTTATCGCGGGCCTCTCCTTCTACGGACTTGACGGAAACCGAGAGGATATCGCAGCCAAGGTCATGGAATGGTTCAATTACGACAACACGACAACCACCATCAAATACGCCATGTTCTTCTCTGCGCTGACCACCATCGGTGCGATCGTGATTCTGTGGTTTGTGTTCAACCGCAAGGGCAGAAGCTTTACCGAATACTTCCGCTTTACCAAAGCCCCCGTCAAGGCTATCATTGCAGCCGTGCTGATGGGCCTTTCGCTGCACTTTATCGTCAACGCCATCATGCTTGCCGGCGAATCGCTGCTCAACGCGCTGCTGGATATGCTGATGCGCGCCATGGAATCGCTTGATCCCATGGTCGCCGAGGAGTTCCGCATCTTCTACGAAACCTACATGGAAATGATGTCCTCCATGACTCAGGACGCGGGTATGTTTACGATAGCCGCCATCTTTGGCGCACCGCTGATTGAGGAGCTGGTATTCCGCGCAGGTCCGCTTGTCAACTTCAAGGGCAAAATGCCCACCTGGGCAGCGCTGCTGATCACCTCCGCGCTGTTCGGCCTTGCGCACGGCGCGCCCATTCAGGTGCTCTACACCTTTGTCGTGGGTCTTGTGCTGGGTATTCTGTTTATCAAGACCGACTCGATCTACCCCTGCATCGTAGGTCACTTCTGCTTCAACGCCGCAAACCTGATCCCCATGATCATGGAAGGCTTCCTCGGTGGCCCGAACCAAACCGAGCCTATGATCGAATGGCTCAACACCGCCTATATCGTTTACACCGTTGCAGCTGCCGTGCTCGCCATCCCCATGCTGATCGTGGGCATTATTCTCATGTGCCGCCTGCGCAAGCCCGCAGCACCCCAAGCCGATACTGCAGCACAGGGCGAGAAAACCGAGAATGCAGCTGAGGCTGAAGCCTGCGCACAAGCCGATGCTGCCGAGCCTGCACAAGAGACCGAGGTAAGCGCCGACGCAGAGGCCGACTCCGTCACCATCCCCGATTTCGACGGCACGGGCGAGCCCGCCGTCATAGAACAGGACGAAACCGAATGACTATCAAAATTTTAGCCGTGGGCGACGTGGTCGGCAAGGTTGGTCTTGCCCATTTACAGGCAACGCTGGGCAAACAAAAGCAGGCGCTTGGCGCAGACCTTTGCATTGTCAACGGTGAGAACGCCTCCGAGATCAAGGGCATTTGCCGCGCAGACGCCCAGACGCTTTTGTACGCAGGAGCGGATATCATCACGCTTGGCAATCACGCCTACTCGGCACCAGACACGGGCGCATTCCTTGACGAGCGCCCCGATGTTATCATCCGCCCCGCCAACTTTCCCGCCACCAATCCGGGCTTTGGCTATACGATCGTCAACGCAAGCGGCGCGCGCGTGCTTTGCATCAATCTGCTCGGCACGGTCAATCTGCAGCCGCTGGACAACCCATTTTTGACCTTGGAGCGCATTCTGGACGCGCAAAAGGGCAATTATGATATTGCGGTGCTGGACATGCACGCCGAGGCAACCAGCGAAAAATACGCCGTTGCGCGCGCCTTTGACGGCAAAATTGCGGTCATTTTCGGCACGCACACCCACGTTCCCACGGCAGATTTGCAAATCCTGCCCGGCGGCACGGGGTACATTACCGACCTTGGCATGACAGGCCCCGAGGGTGGCATCATCGGCGCCAAGACCGAGCCTGTGCTCCGCATGCTGCGCGACCACATGCCCGCGCGCTTCTCTGTTGCGGACGGCCGCGTGCGCGCGCGCGCTGCCTTGTTCTGCGTGGACACCGATACCGGCCGCACCACCTCTGCAAAGCAGCTGGTGTTTTGAATCATTTCCCCGTGCGGGCGATTCGTGAATCGCCCCTACGAAAAAATCAAACGAAAGGAGACAACACCATGAGAAAAGGCACGCTGATTTTGCGCTCGCGCCTCAAGCTGCTCAAGCCCTTTATTGACGGCTGCTCGCTCTCGACCATCCGCGTCTGGCAGGACAGAGTCGGCAGGCTGATGTCCGCCTCTCACAAGGACGACGTCTCCTTTGAGGACTTTACCATCGGATCCATGCCCGCCTCCATGATCAAGCCGCACGACCAGGTCAACTCGGGCGTGCTGCTCTACCTGCACGGCGGCGGTTACACCTGCGGCGACCTTGACTATGCCAAGGGCTTTGCCGCGATCCTGTCTGCACGCTGCGGCATTCGCGTGCTGTGCGTGGCCTACAGGCTCGCACCCGAGCACCCCTTCCCTGCTGCGCTTGACGATGCCGAGGACGCTTACGGCTATCTGCTCTCCGCAGGCTTTGCGCCCGGGCAAATTATCCTTTGCGGTGAGAGTGCGGGCGGCGGACTTTGCTACTCGCTCTGCCTTGCGCTCAAATCCAAGGGGCGCACCATGCCCGCGGGCATTATCACCATCTCCCCCTGGACCGACCTGACCGGCACGGCAGACTCCTACAGCGTCAACGAAAAGCGCGATCCCACGCTAACCGCTGCGCGACTCAAATATTACGCCGACTGCTACGCTTACGGTGTGGATGAGACCAAGGGCTCGGACAAGAACGTCTACCCCAAAACCTGCGGCGACTCCGAGGCCGACTACGCGGCCAAGTCCAATCCGCTAATCTCCCCTTTGTTTGCAGATCTTAGCGGCATGCCGCCATCCTTGACCTTTGTGGGCGACGCCGAAATTCTTTTGGACGACGCGACACACCTGCACGAGCGTCTTGTGGCCGCAGGCGCGCAGAGCGAGCTGATGGTCACGCCCGAAATGTGGCACGGCTACGTGCTTTACTGCATCAAGGACTACGACCGCGACTTTACCCGCATCCGCAAATTTATTAAAACCCGCATGCACAGCCAGAACAAGCTGCGCTGGATGGCGCTGGACAACGCTGCCAAGATATTTCCCGCAGCACGCACGCGCTCCTGGAGCAATGTGTTCCGATTGGCCGCCACCATGACCGAGACTGTGGATATGGACGCGCTGCACAAGGCGCTGGACGTCACCGTGCGCCGATTCCCCTCGATTGCCGTGCGCGTCAAGGCAGGATTTTTCTGGTATTATCTGGAGCAAATCCCGCACGCGCCCGAGATCATGGAAGAAAAGCCTTATCCGCTTGCCCGCATGCCCTTTGACGACATTCGCAAGTGTGCCTTCCGCGTCATCGTGTATGACAGACGCATCGCGGTGGAATTTTTCCACGCGCTGACAGACGGCAACGGCGGTCTCGTATTCTTAAAGACGCTGGTGGCCGAATATATCTATCAAAAATACGGCGTGAAGGTGCCTGCCGAGGGCGGCGTGCTTGACCGCCTGGAGGAGCCCGATCCCGCAGAGCTGGAGGACAGCTTTTTCAAATACGCAGGCAAGCACTCCCTGCCGCGTAAGGACACCGACGCCTACTCCATTCGCGGACTGCGCGAGGTGGACGGCTTCCGCACCAACACCACCTTTATCTTGGACGCCGATACCGTGCGTGCACGCGCTAAGGAGCAGGGCGTGACCGTGACCGCTTATCTGACCGCGGTGCTGATGACGGCGGTGGACAGACTGCAAAAGCAACAGATCCACAATCCCGCCAAGCACAAGCCGGTCAAGATTTTCGTACCCGTCAACCTACGCAGCATCTTCCCCTCCAAAACCCTGCGCAACTTTATTCTTTATACCATTCCGAGCGTGGAGACCAAATACGGCGACGTGGAATTCCCCGCGCTTTGCCAGAGCGTGCAGCACCAGATGAAGCTGCAGATCACGCCGCAGCGCATGGCTGCCATCATAGCCGCCAACGTCTCCAGCGAGAAAAATCTGTTCATCCGCCTCTGCCCCCTTCCGCTGAAAAACCTCGTTATGAGCGGCGTTTACAACGCGGTGGGCGAGCGCAAATCCTGCTTCTCGTTCTCCAATCTGGGCGTTTCCAACATGCCTGCCGAATTTGAGAGATACGTGGATCGCCTGGATTTCGTGCTGGGCACGCAAAAAAGTCAGCGATACAACACCTCGCTGATCACCTATAAGGGAAAAATGATGTTCAATATCATGAGAAATACCGCGCGGCCGCTGCTGGAGCCGCACCTGTACCAAGTCCTGCGCGAGCTTGGCATACACGTCGTCGCGCAAAGCAATGTAAGAGAGGAGGTCTGATTTATGTTCTGTATCAAATGCGGCGTAGAGCTGACGGACGGGCAAAGCATTTGCCCTGTGTGCGGCACCAAGGTCTATCACCCCGACGTGCCCATCAAGGACGCCCCTCCCACCTATCCGAAAAAGGATTTTGAATCCGAGGAATTCAACCGTAAGGGCATTTTGTTCGTCGTGACCATCGTCTCCCTGCTGATCGCGGTGCTCGCCGTGATGTTTGACGTCTCACTCAACGACAGCGCAACCTGGTCGGGCTACGTAGCGGGCGGTCTTGGCGTATTCTATTTCTGCGTGATATTGCCCTTGTGGTTCAAGCGCATCACGCCTGCCATCTTCGTGCCCGTCGGCTTTGCCTCGATCCTTCTTTACCTGCTTTATATCGACCTGCACACGGGCGGAAACTGGTTTTTGTCCTTTGCATTCCCGGTTGTGGGCTCGTTTGGCCTGATCCTCACGGCCATGGCCACGGTCTGCCATTACGTGCGTCGCGGTTGGCTTTACACCATCGGCGGCGGCTTGATCGCTCTTGGCGGCTGGACCTTGCTCATTGAGCTTTTTATCCACCTGACCTTTGAGCTGCCCGGGCACGTCATCTGGTCGCCCTTTCCCTGCGCGACGCTTGCGGTATTCGGGATCATGCTGATCATCATCGCCATTGTCAAGCCCCTCAAGGACTCGCTCAAGCGCGTGTTCTACGTGGGAAAAGTCAAATAAAAGAAAACGCCTTGCAAAGGCTCCTTCTCATAAGGAAGTTTACCTAACACACGGTAGGGGCGAACTGTGTTCGCCCGCGGGAGACCGCAGGTCTCCCCTACGAACAAGGGAAATTTTCTCCGCAGTAGACAAATAATTAACCCCGACAGATTGTTAATAGTCTGTAGGGGTTATTTGCTATTGAGAATCATTCTCGTTCCATTTGAACATTTCCTTGAAATCGTTGTAGCAAGTTGGACATATCCAGTAGTAATTATCCTCTGTCGTATACCCTTCGTGTAGTGTATCTGGATAATCGGAAAATTTTTCCCAACAAAATTCACAATGATCGTGATCCCACTCTTTCTTTGGTGCTTTCCACTTGCGAAAATATAATACCTTATCTGATAAATAATCTTCTTGACCTCGTAATCTCCAATCGTCCTTATCTATCATTCATATTCCTCCTTTTGCTTTATCGCCAGTTTCGCCTTTGTGTTACAAGGCATTGGGCAAAGCCCATCCCCCTAAAGTTTTACGAGCGCGTCCAAAGGCTCCCTCTGGGAGGGAGCCTTTTTTGTTAGCTCCATTATAACACAAATCGGCAGAGAAAACAAGTTCTCTGCCGAAATTTATGTGTGTCCGTAGGGGCGATTCATGAATCGCCCGTTTTTGTTTTGCGTATTTCAGCGGGCGATTCGTGAATCGCCCCTACAAAATAGGCGGCATCTCCGGTTCCGCCGTTGCCGACGTTTCTTCCCTCGGCTCCATGGTTATCCCGATGATGAAGAAGCAGGGCTATGACGAGGACTTCGCTGTTGGTCTGACGGTTTGTACCGCCTGCCAGGGCGTTCTGATCCCGCCGAGCCACAACATGGTTATCTACGCGCTTGCCGCCGGCGGCGGCGTGTCCATCGGCACCCTGTTCATGGCCGGCCTGCTGCCGGGCATCTGCCTTGGATGCGGCATGATGCTCATGTGCTTCTTCATGAGCAAGCGCTACAGCTTCCCCAAGTCGGAGG
>JAZNYL010000065.1:0-34504 GCA_045594445.1 Eubacteriales bacterium | reverse complement strand
CGGGGCCACCCCTATAAATTCTCCTCCTCTCCCATAGGCAGAAGAAAGGCTTCGGCCATTAGCTGCACACCGAGTCGGAATCCATAGGAGAATGAAGTCGGAGGCCAAGCGGTCTTAGGAAGACAACCACCTATCCCAACTCCTTGGCTCACAGAACGACATGGCTACGATCCGACTTGTGGCCCGCGGGGCCACCCCTATAAATTCTCCTCCTCTCCCATAGGCAGAAGAAAGGCTTCGGCCATTAGCTGCACACCGAGTCGGAATCCATAGGAGAATGCATCGCGCTCAGTAATGCTGTGCATCTCGTTCATGCAATCCTCGAACTTCTCAAGTGTTTCCTTCTGCTTTTCGGTGAGCGTTTCACCCAGATCCTCTCGATTCCGGGCAACGAGCTTAAGTAACTCCTTGAGTCGTTTATCGCCACGAGTGCATTGCTCGAACGGGGAGATATTGCCGTACCATAACTCATTTATCGTGTTCATCGTTACCTCCGTTTGCACCATTCGGAAACCTCTCGATTACTTCTGATAACTCTCTAAATCCTTTGCTACCATGCACATAACACCGTCTTAAGTAATCGTGTCCACCGTCCACCGCGCAATCCCCACATTTGCATTGAACGTAGTCGTGCCGGTATTGCGACTCGATAATATCACCGCAATTGTTGCATTGAATGGCGTTTCTAATAATTCGTTTCATTTTTGCACCTCCTTGTTTTGGTAGCACACAATATACCACAAAATAAAGCGAAAGTCCAGTCCAAATCAAAAAAAATATAAGAAAAAACGCCAATTTATATTGACTTTTTTAAAAAAATATGATAGACTAATAACAGTCTAATTTTTGTCTGAATTTAGTCTAAAAGGAGGGCTTATATTTTGAAAAAAACCAAAGAAACTCGAATATATCTTGATGAATATGTATTACAAAAAGATATGAGAGTTCGGTTGCCTAAAGAAATCATTCAAAATCTAAAATTGAAGCCCGGTGAGTCTTTTTTTGAAGTGTATTTGGATGCCAAAGAACAAGAGATTATCTTGACGATCAAGAAGGGCTAAGGTGACAACATGATACATGCTAAGCCTATTAATATTACTCACAAAAAACAGATCAATGAAATTGGTGCAATTCTTATCGAAACAAGAAGAGAGGTAAGAAATTTAAATCCTGATATTGCAGAATCCGATCAAAGCGTATTGAAACTTGTTCTGTTTGGATGTCTATATGTCCAAATAACTTCTGACGAGAATATTAAATATAATAAATGCGCTACTGATTTCACTTTGATATGCAATGTTATTGATTCCAACTTTAATATCTCTTTTACTGATAAATATTTGGGAAAAACGATTGATATCAAAAAAATATCCTTTACTGGAATAATCGAAAAATTATATAAAATTAAAGCTTTTCCTGCTTGGATTGAGTTGCTACCGTATGCCTTGGAATTGCTTGATTATTCTGAAGCAGACTTATCATTGTCATATCGTGATAGAAGGAACGGCATTATAACAAAAAAGAAAAAGCATAGTGGTATATATTACACACCTGCCGATGTTGCTCAATACATGGCGACAGAATGTATTGCCAAAATATACTCTCGAGAACTAAAAGATTTGCAGAATATAAGATTTATGGATTTTAGTTGTGGCAGTGGAGTCTTTCTACTTCAAATACTCAGCGTTTCTTATGACAAGAAAATCATAACGAACGCAGATAACTGTCTGAGATTTATCGAGCAGAGCATATACGGGATGGATATTAGCAAATTTGCGGTAGAGTGTGCAAAATTTTGCATTATTTCATATTGCCTCTCATCATTGGCTTTTTCAAAAATTAACATTGTCAAACTGTTGGAAGCGTTGAATAGGAATATTGTGAGTGCTGATGGAACGAAATTTGAAGAATATGTATCTACTAATCCTCAATATCCTAACACGTTCAACTGTATAATCGGAAATCCGCCCTATGTTAGTAATACAAGCACTACGGAAAATCTGTTTATCCCATTCGTATATAACATGATTAAACATTCTGAAGAGAATTCTGTTTGCTCTCTTGTGTTGCCGCTATCATTTTCTTATAATAACAAAACAGATTTTTGCCAGTTGAGAGAATTTATTCAAAATGATAATGCTCAATGGCAAGTTGAGCATTATGATAGAAGTCCCGATTCGTTATTTGGTGACGATGTAAAATCCAGAGTATGTATTGTATACAGAAACTCAAACAACGCACATTCCTTACTTTCCACAAAACTAATGAGGTGGACTTCAATTTTTAGAGAGCAACTTCTTTTCTCTCCTAAGGAAACGGCAGAAATTGCCGATCTTTCAATAAGCAAATTTATTCCTAAGCTTTCAAGCGATATAGAAAAAGATTGTTATTTGAAGCTTACGAACAACGGAAAAAGTTTATTGGATATGTTCAATATGAATCGAAGAACAACAACTCCATATAAGGTGATTATTAAAGGGACGGCTTATAATTGGATATGTGCTTATGATCATATTCCTTATTCATATGAAGCTGATGGGACAGAATTCGTATCCAAAGAATTGAAATCATTTCATGTTGGTACACAAGATGAACAGTATTTTGCCATTGCGGTTCTCAATTCAAAAATAGCATTTTGGTTATGGACAGTTATCGGAGATGGTTTTCATATAACAAACAACCTTTTCTCTACACTTAGAATAAGCAAAGATATGTTTTCAGAGGCAGATTATAGAAGAATAATTCAGTTAGGTCAAGACATTTCTTATCGTTTGGTGGAATACAAAAATGTAACTATAAACAGCGGTAAAACAATTACAAATTATAATCATTTGCCATTACTTGATTTGATATCAGAAATAGACAACATACTATGCAATACAATAAACGCACCCGAAAAATTTTCAAACTATTTGTCGCAATGGTATTTTGATTTCATTACATGTGGTCGAAATTCTTAGACGAAACGGAGGAACTATAAATGTCAGAGATAACTAAAGAAAACAAAGAAGCATCTAAATTAACAAGTGAAGAGTGGAAAGAATGGACGATGACCGTATGGAATATTGCAAATGTTAGCGATGCGATCCATCCGGCTGTTTTCCCTGTGGAAATCCCCCGTAGATTATTAAAAATGTTTTCCTTCTATGGTGAAACTGTACTCGATCCTTTTTCCGGCACAGGTACTACTGGAGTGGCCGCTATTACGAATGGTCGAAATTATATTGGTTTTGAAACCAATACTGAGTATTATGAACTATCTCAGGAAAGATTAAAAAAGACCGCAGAAGAAGAAAACATCTGCGTTGATTCCATGGTTAATATATATAACAAAAGCTGCACTATGATGGACACTGTTCCTGATAATAGTGTGGGAGCGGTTATTACATCTCCTCCTTATTGGAACAAGGCTAATTATGGCGAATATACCGGGAATATTGGTGGGTTCGAGTACTACGATGATTTCTTGGATAATATGAGAACAGTTATTGAAGAAAGTTATCGAGTATTAATGCCGGGAAGAAAACTTTGTATTGTAACAGCGAATGTTAATCAAAATACAAAAGAATATGGGCTCGTTACAATCCCCATCGCTTCAGACTTGACCAAAATTGCACAGAGCGTCGGTTTCAGTTTGGTTAATCAAGTTATTTGGAACAAAAACGGAACTGGAGGAAAATGGGGCTCTTCTTCTACACAAAGACCTATCTTTGGTAGTTATCCGTACCCCCCAAATTTACTATTCAAAAATGTAAATGAGTATATTATTATTCTCCAAAAGCCGGATCCTAAGAAAAAGAACAGTTCCGCACCGTCCTATTTTGATTTGTTTAGGAAAAAACCTATATAAAAGTAGCCCGTCGAACGTATGATTCGACGGGCTATAAGTTTTATATTAAGGGGCAATCATTCCAAACATTGAGCAAAGTTTCCGTATCTAATATCTCAAAAGGAAGAGAACGATGTGTCCACTTTAAACCGGTTAATCTGTTATTTAACTCGGTATATCCATCATCACCTTCCATCAGTAGCATATACTCAAAAATAGAAGGATTTACTCTTTTGAAAATTAATATCGGTCTTTTTGTTGTATCGGATGGATATGATGTATCAAGCACTTCCGCAGCAGCTACCTCAATCTTTACATTCTTATTTCGTTGACTGTATACGATTGTTCTATGCTCTAAAGAGTGCGGTGTATATATATCATCTATTTGTTGTAAATGAAGTTGATCTCCGGGATTTTTGCAAAAATAGTTTTTCAATATATCCATTGTAAAATGGACTTGTTTTGATCGGTCACCAGCCTTGGGTACCAATCTAATCAAGTAGTTCATTTCATTTTCTGCAGGTTGTTCTTCTTTGATTGCCGGAACGACCGCAGTTTGGGATGGAGTCTTTTTAGGCGTAGCAGGCTTTTTAGCGGATGGCATTGTAGGAACTTTAATGGCAGTATCTTTTCCAAAAAGTATTTTTGCAACATCTCTGGATTTTCTTGCTTTTACTTCGGTTATTCTGTGTTTAGCTAAGGTTTGTTCTTTTTGGATATAACCGCATAATAGGAGTTCTTCAATAAGTTCATTTGTGATTCTTTTACAGCAATTTGAAGTTTCGTCTGTGTACTGTGAAAACATGCTAAGAAAAGAAGAGCTAAGTTGATCGTCCACAAATTCGCAAAGGCTTGCTTCATAATTGCTGAAAAGTCCGCCCGCTGTAAAATTATTCGAGCCAACAGCAAGCCAACGTGTATCACTCCCGCCCAAATAGTATGCTTTAACATGAAATGTACGCATTAAATTCTCCGTATGGTAGACATATAATTCGTCGCATATTTTATTTAACGAAATCAATGCCTCATACGAAGTGTTGCTTTGGTCAATGCCTACAACAGCTTTGATAGTTCCTCCGTTTTCTTTAAATTCTTTCATGTACGGAAGAATTCGATTAACACCACTCGTTTTAGCGTAAGCAACAATAAATCTGAAATCGGTGTACTTCTTTGATTGTAACAAGTCAATCAAACTAAATCCTATAGAATTTTGAAATGGTTGATTAATTAAATTCATCATGTGTTCCTTTCTCTTTTCGAATATAAATAAATCTCACGCGAGAGGAATTACGGAGTTGGCAATTCGTTTTTCTCCACCAACAGGTGTAGTATAAAACCGTTGTTCAATGCCGAACAAGAGCTTTTTCATATCATCTTCAGTTCCTATATTAAACGAATTTTCTGAAACCTGAAGCTCGGGGCAGTAACTACCAATATAAGCAAAAATATTTTTTCTATCATCTTCTTCGAGTTCGCTCAATGTTTTCATTGCTAAAGCTATTCTTTTTCTATTGGGAGTTTTAACGCTTTTCGCAGAATAGCCATCAGTTAGATTTATAAAGTCATTATTCAAGAATTGCGTTGTTTCTTCTTCGGTTGCTTCGCGATAAAGTTGGTCAATTCCTTTAAATATACTTGTAATAGCTTCAAGTCGTTTAAAATACAAGATGTCGTTCGACTTATCATAAATTGCATCGGGAAGATCATTGATAACTATCTCACTACAGTCATCTTGATATTCGTATGCTTCACCTAAGGCGAGTACGCGCCTCTTAGAAAGCAACTTTGATTTGGATGTATTTTGAAATGCTACATAGTTATCAGACAACACGAAAATGAAATCAATTCGTGAAAAATCTTTTCTATCCAATGTTTGAAAATCGACAGATGTATCCGTTGATGATAGAAGATCAATGGAATAATCCGTCTTGGATGCATCCTTAACGCAAAACCATTCGCCTTCTTCAAGAAGAGCACCAGGAGTGTATGTAGTTGCCAAATCTGTGGTTATTGTCGGGATGCTATATACTCTGCTGTCTACAGATATAAGGGCTCTGTATTTGTTCTTTTCTCTTTGCTTTAACTTGGCACAAATATTATCCATTTTTCTTCTTCCTTTCGGTGCGCTCTATAAATGTCGTATCATTGATTCGATATAGTGTTCCGGCTGATAATTCTGAAACTTTACGAGCAACAGGTCCTTTCTTAATAAGAAATATCCTTGTTCCGCTTTCTGTAAGGACATGATAATAATGATATCCAAGCAGAAGGAAAATTGGGTTAAAATATTGAGTTTGAGATATAAACGTAAAAATGAAGACGATAGAAAAAACAATTAACATTGTCCAGTCCTCGGTGACTCCAACGGATACAAAGAAGTACCCAAGGTATATTGGTAGAAAATCGCCATCTGCCAGCGACAGTTCCTTGCATTTATCAAGAGTATCTTTTTTAAATTTCTTGGTTAGAGACAAAGAAAGCACCGACAGAGCAATGGAAATCGCTATCAATATAAATCCCATAAGCCATGATGGAACTATCCAAAATGTCCACTCTTTTTTTATGGCATAAATAATCGCCATCCAAGATGTAGCGTTAACTGTAAGTAGAAGTTTAAATAAAAAATTCATTGTTCCTCCATAATTACTCCGCTGCTTTACCGCTTTTAATCCACTCATCGACCTCGCTGGGTTTATACTTCCAGCCACGGCCAACCTTGTGGGCGGGCATTCCTTTTTCGTTTATCCAAGTAAGCAGGGTATCGCGTGTCACACCGAGGTAGACGCACATCTCTTTGGTAGAATACCAACGTTCAGGGATCTGATTCATTTCTTGCATTTTTGTGACTCTCCTGATAGATATAATAATACATTTTCATTATATCACAAAATCTGACAAAAATCAAGTATTATTGCGGAATAGTGCGGAAAAGTGTTATCCTCTTCGGGAAAGGGGATAATTGCTCAGCGCTTATCTTTGATTACTCCGACGCAGTTTTTGAACAGTGAAACCGTTTGAATTTCATTAAGCAGAAACGAATATCTCCCCCAAATATGCATAATTCGCGTTTTTGACTATCCAGAAATATGCATTAATTGTTTGCTTTATGTGACGGAATCCACTTGAAGATTTTCTGTTTTTATGCTATAATATCTGCAGAAAAAGCAAACAAAAACTCCCGTCGCTCGGCGACGAGAGCTACACAAACGACTACCCATTTCTAAAACGATTTCTAAAAATTTTTTGGACAAATTTTTAGACACGGGGATGCTTTACGGCACGGGGATTTTTCGAGGTTCGAACAAAAAAGAGCCGAAAACCCTTGTAAACACTGGGGTTTCAGCTTCTTTTATCGTCTTTTATCTTCGCGCAAAATCCGTCAATTTCCGATGGGTTATTGTGCCTTGAAAACCGTTTGGGGCTTCCCCACGGGGGTTCGAATCCCTCTGCCTCCGCCATAAATAAAGAGGATATCCTTGAGGATCTCCTCTTTATTTATCGTGAAAGTGCACCGATCGAGCCCCCGCATGAGCGTTGTGATACGACGCTCATGCTAATTTGCGCATATAGTACAAACAGTTTTCTCGGATTATTGGCGCAAATATGGGTTCTGAATCCCTCTGCCTCCGCCATAAAGGCAAAGGAGATCCTTGCGATCTCCTTTGTTTTTTATTTTCAGATCTTACACGTATATCTTGCACTTCCCTTTTCTTGCGCAAGCACCTGTCCGTCAGGCAGGACGACCTCGCAGGGCATGTCGCAGCCCTCGGGCAGGGTGACGTCCAGCGTCAGCTCGCCGTCCTTTTTCTCCCATGCCACCGAAATGATGCCCTTGGGCGTGGGCACAGTCCCCTTTGCCCAAGAGAGGTCAAAGCTATCGACGTGGGGCTTGACGCGCACAGCGCCATAGCCGTCTGCGGTAGGGTACACGCCCAGCACCATGGCCGAGAATTCGTAAATGGGTGCGGAGCTCCAGCCGTGGCATTCGCTTCTGGGAGAATCGGGGTTCTCGCACCAAGTGGTGCAATGCCAGTCCAGCATGGTCTCCCAGCCCTGCAGCTGGCGCTTGGCGTATTGATCATAGCGGCCTGCAAGCTCCAGCGCACGGAACATATAGTGGCTCATGGAGAACGAACAGACTGCCACGGGCACGTGACCGTCAAACGTGCGGTCAATCAGCTCGCCTGCCTCCTTACCGCTCACGGCACCCGAAAGAATGGCCCACAGCGTGGTGTGCTGGCTATACTCCTCGGTACTCGGCGTATTACGGAACAAACCAACCTCTTGGTCATAGCAATACTTTTTGACGTTTTTGATCACGTCCTGCGCTCTTTGTCTGTAATCGGCTGCCAAGCCGGAGCGACCGGTCGTATCGCACATTTCTGCCGCGGCGTTGAGTGCGGCTGCGTACATCAGCGAGGTGACCGTGATGGGCTCTTCCCTGCCGCCGTTTGGTACGCCGATCCACCAGCCGGGCACCCAGTCCACAAAGTGCCAGTAAGGCGTGACGCCGACAAGGCCCTGCTTGGTCATATAGGGTTCAAAGCTCTCCAGCGCCTTATCCACCGTGCCGCTCATGGAGCGCACGCGGCTGATCACCTCGGCCGTTCCGCCCGCATAACGCAGATAATCGCGCAGCATCAGTACCCAGAACAGCGTGAAATCGGGAATGATCTGCACTCTGATCGAGGGATAATTTGCTTGCAGCATGCCGTCCGCCATTTGCGAATGCGAAAAATCGGTGATCGACTTAAATGGCATGCGGTCATCCGCGCTCATGCGCTGCGTAAACAGCATTTCAAGCGCGCTGTCCATATCGTATTGCTGCTGCTCGTAGTAGGGGCAATCCACGTACATCTCGTGCATGCAGCAAAGCACGGTATTGCGGGAGATCTCCCACATTTTGTTATAGCGCTCGTTTGAGCAGGAGAACACACCCGCTGCATCCAGCGGATAGTGATAGAATGCATAGGAAAAATCAGACAGCGAAAAATCGGGATCCTCAAACTCCACGCGCACGAATCTGAAAGAGCGATACCAGAACGGCTCAAAGCTCTGCTCTTCCCCGGTGGCGATCAGAGAATCAAACACGCCGTCAATTTGCGCGGTGGGATGGTCGTACGCATCGCGCACGTGCTTATAGCGATGCCCCGCTTCATTTGCCACGCTATAGCTCTCCGCCCAGACAAGGCGGATCTTACTGCCCTTGCGCGCCTTGAATTTCATACGGATCTTGGCGGTGGTGTACGCGCCCGCATCGAACTCCGCAAAGCCTTGGCCGCATCTGACCGCCTTCATGGGACGATACGGCTCGGTTTGCATCTGCGGAATGGTTCTGGGCTTGAGCACGCGGTATTCTCCAAGGCCGAATTCGGTATAGCAATTGCGATAAAGCCCGGGCTCATACTGCGCGATCACGGGAACGGCGACACGCTGCGAGCCATCCGACCACTGCTCAAAGGGAGGGATGGAATTGTGCACGCCGGGCATGTTGGAAAAGGCACACGCCTGCTCCAGCTCGCACGTCCAGCTTACGTCGGTGCCAAGCGGGATGACCTCGCCATCAAACTCCAGCTTGCCGTCAAACCAAAAGCCGGGGCGCGAGCTGCGGAACACCGAGATGAAATACTCCTCGGTGACGTACAAGACCTTGGCCTCCAGCAGATTCTTGCCCGCAACCAAGTATTCGGTCAGATCCGTAGTCTCATAAAAGGTCTGATAGGACGAGCCCTGGCAAGGACCTTCGGCCACAAGATGGCCGTTGAGATACAGCACGTAGCGGGTATCTCCGCAAGAAAGTGCCGAAAGCTTTGCGCCCGCGGGGGCATCAAACTCCTTGGTGAAATAGAAAAATTCGGGAGACGTGGGACGACGGTCAGCGCAAATCCAAAAGCTCATAAGTACCTCCATGCCGCTGTTTTTGATTAGCTTCATTATACCATACGGCAGCGCATTTGTCCATATACGAAACATAAAAAGAGAGCGGGAAATCCTCTCTCTTTCTTTCATTCTTTGGCCTTTTTGTGCTTTTTCTGATCGCGGGTAGCCTCAAAGCTGACGCTGATCAAAAACTGCGCCACGTCGTCGGGTGCGTCGGGCAGCAGCACCGAAATCCAATGCAGCTTATTCATGTGATACGCGGGATACACGCCCACCTCCGCGCCAAACGAGCCGAACATTTCGGTGGGCAGCTTGAGATTGACCACGTCAATCACCTCGTCGTTTGCCTGCCCGAATTTTCTTCTTGACACGCGCATGGCAATCGCGTACCACTTGCGCGTATCCGTATGCCGCATGACCGCCGTTTCAAAGTCCTCTTCAAAGGGATAATCCGGCTGCGTGCCAAAGGCTTCTCTGCAATATGCAAAAAAATCTTGTTTGGTCATTTTTCGTTACTTTCTCTTATATTCCGGCATGGATAAGAATGCGTCCGCGTCGAAGGTCGTTCCCCACGCGCGCGTAAACTGGCCAATGCCCGCAATCAGAATCTCCTTGGTATAGCTGCGCTGCTCCAGTGCCATTCTCACGTCGTAATGACGCTCGGTCTGGTCGTATAGCCACAGGTTGCAGGGGTAATACAGAATAGATGCCTGCACGGTCTCGTAAAACTCCAGCGGCACGTCCTCCACGCCGTGGTGCGAGACCTGACACACGTCACTCTTCAAGTATTCTCCGTATGCGTCCATCATCCAAGCCGCGCCCTCTTTGCCGATGTCTCCCGTAAACAGCGCGCTGTAATCATCCGTATAAATGCGCGTCACAAGGCTGGAATTGTTGAAATTATCACCGTGATTGCCCACCTTGAACAGATCGTCCGCAGCAAGCAGCACCTCCATTTTGAAATCTCCAAAGGCAAACTCCATGCCAGTATGTGCATACACCGTTTTTGCCCCCAGCTTGGCAATATCCTTGTGCACGTCGGTATTGAAATAATTGTCGCCACCGATCTGCTTTGCCAACGCGGGCTCAATGGGCGCAAAGATCACGTACTCCACCTTGATTTCGCTTGCATTTTTATTGCAGATATAGGAAAACGCGGGATAGTGGTCATCATGCGAGTGAGTCAGTACCCAGGCGCGGATCAGAGGCGTTCCCTCTTCCCCATGCAGCTCCTTGATCGCTGCCAGCACCTTTTTGCCGCGCTTTTCGTAAGAGCCGTCGTACACGATAAAAGAGCCGTCGGGCAACTGCACGATATAGCACATGCCGTTGACGTTACTGCCGTCGCGCATTTGCGTGATCGAAGGGGTATAGTCACCCTGCATGATCTCGGGAGAGGATGCAGGCGGCAGAGTCTCTCCTGCACTCTCGGAGAGCACAATGCTGAGCTCACCGCTGTGTGCGATCCAATACACGTGCGCAAGATCGCTGCCCATGGTATAGGTGGCAAACAGATTGCCCGCCTTTTCACTCTCGCTGTAAAGGGTGTAGCCAATCTCCTCATAATAGGCGCAAACGCCCGCAAACTCCTCGGCGGTTTTTTCCTTATAGGTAAAGAGCGTCGAATCGTCCTGGCATGCGTATTCGTCATCCGCCGCGCCAAAGCCTGCGGGATCCAGCGCGGGTACGCCGGGCTCGGTCTCGGCCTCGGTGGCAGCGCCCGTCACGTCCTGACCGCCGTCCTTGTTGCAGGCGGTCATGGGCATCAGCATAGCAAGCAAAAGTACCCAGAGAATCAGCGTCAGGCATACGTTTCTTTTCATGATCTTACGTCCTTTCAAAGCTCAATTTCTGCCATGATTGCGAAGTGATCGGAATAGTAAAGCCCCTGCTTGTCCGCGTCGTCGGGAATGATATGACAATCGGTGCAAGTGCCGGATGCGAAGATATAGTCGATTTTAGAATACTTTTCGGGATCTTTTCTGCCGAAATCGTGGAAGGTGCCGCCCAGCTCGGCCGTGACGTCACGCGCACCGCGCGCCTCCATGGCTGCCTTGATGATGCCGATTTCGGGCTTATGCGGCTTTGCGTTCATGTCGCCCGTGAGAATGATGGGCTGCTTGTAAGCGTCCAGCATGGCGCACAGAATCGCTGCCTCCAGCTGTCTTGCCACGGGACCTTGGTGGTCAAGGTGCGTGTTGCAAAAGCAAAGCTCACGCCCCGTTTGGTGGTGGAACAGCACGGCCACGGTTGCCATACGCGGGCAGCCGCTCTGATCCCCGCCCAGATTGGAGCCCGGCACACGCGGCGTACCGGTCAACCAGAAATTGTCCACGTGCAGCACGGCAAAGGCATCCTTGCGGTACGCAATCGCCATGGATTCCCCGCGGCAATCCTTTTCTCTGCCGCATCCCACGAATGCATAATCGGGCATGTGCTGCTCCAGATACGCGCGCATGTGGTGCGTGCATTCCTGAAAGCCCACGATATCCGGCCGGGTGCTCTCCAGCATGCTGATCACGCGGTCGTGGCGATTGGTGAAGCTATTGATGCCGTCGCCCGTGTTATCCACGCGCAGATTATAGGTCATGACCTTGATTCCCATGCGATCTCTCCTTTAATTTTCAAGCGTTAAATGTGCAAACAGACGGTAAACGTCGCCCGCGCCCATGATGACGACCGCGTCATGCTCGCCAACCTCGCTTTGCAATATTTGCGCTACCCTTTCGTATTCGGGCACGTAGCGCGCGTGCGATCCGATCTTGGACGCCAGCTTTGCAGAGCTGACTCCCTTGCTGTCCTTTTCTCTTGCCGCGTAAATATCCACCAATATCACGTGATCCGCAGCCGAGAAGGCCTTGACAAACGCGTCCGCCAACTGCGCCGTGCGGCTGTACGTATGCGGCTGGAACACACAGAAAACGCGCTCAAAGCCCATCTTTCCCATGCCCTGCAGCGTGGCCGCTACCTCGGTGGGATGATGGCCGTAATCGTCGTACACGGGCGCGCCGTTGAGCCTGCCCTTATACTCCATGCGTCTGCCCGCGCCGCCAAAGGCGCGCAGGCCCAGTGCGATCTCCTCTGCCCCAATGCCGCACAAATGCGCGCTCGCGGCTGCGGCAAGTGCGTTATATACGTTATGTCTACCCGGGACCGAAAGCTGCACGTGCGAGAAAAATTCGCCGTCCAGCAGGATATCAAACGCGGGGTATCCTCCCTGATAGGTCAGATTGATTGCGCGGAAGGTGGCGTATTCGTTCTCAATACCGAACGTGACCACACCGCCCGAATACTGCTCCACCGAAGCCATGACCTCGGCATCGTCGCAGTTGACCACTGCAAAGCCGCTTTCCCCCGTCAAATCGGCATATTTGCCGAACGAGGTGCGGATCTGCTCCATGCTCTTGAAATAATCCACGTGCTCCATTTCCACGTTGAGAATGACAGCGATGCTGGGGTTGAAATCCAGAAAGGAATCCATATACTCGCAGGCTTCAAAGATAAAATGCTGCTTGCCGCCAATGCGGTACGCGCCGTCCAGGCACGCGGTGGTTGCACCCGAAAGCACGGTGGGATCCACACCGGCATCCACGAAGATCTGCGCGCACATCGAGGTGCAGGTGCTCTTGCCGTGCATGCCTGCCACGCCCACGCGATGCGCGTATCCCATCATGATATAGCCCAGATAATCCGCGCGAGAGACGCACGGAATGCCCTGCGCACCCGCATAGGCGTACTCGGGATTTTCGGGCGAGATGGCCACGGTATATACCACCATATCCGCGCCCTCGGCAGCAGACGCATCGTGCTCGTACAGCACGCGGATGCCTGCAGCCTCCAGCGATTCGGTCACGGAGGTACGCGTGCGGTCGGTGCCGCTGACCATATAGCCGCGCTGATGCGTAATCAATGCCAGCGAGGACATCATCACGCCGCCGACTCCAATGAAATGTATATGCTTTGCGCCGTCGATCATCTTTGCGATGGCCGCGGCTCCGAAATGCGTATTGGGAGTTGCCATACTCTCTCCTTACGTTCATGCAATGGATTTGTTTTTAACTTATTTACAAATAATTGGGGTTGTTCACAAAAAAAACTGATTGTGATTGAATAATGATCACATTACGGCTTTATACTGGTATCATGCAGTACTGTCTTTTCCAGAACGACACTTCGATCTTCCGCTGTAACTTTATGAAGACGGAGGTCTGATTTATGCAGATCACAGATATCAAGATCAGAAAGCTTTTTGACGAAGGCCCGATGAAAGCCATCGCTTCCATTACCTTTGATCATCAGCTGGCCGTACATGACGTCAAGGTCATCTATGCGCGCGAAAAGTATTTCATCGTGATGCCCAGCCGTAAGAATCCTGATGAGACCTACAGAGACATTGCACACCCCATCAACGCGCAGTTCCGCGCAATGCTGGAGAATGCGGTTATCGAGGCTTATCACAGAGAGCTTGAACTGGCAGCACAGATGCCTGCAGAAGAGCCCGCTGCATTCTGAGTCGGGCTTGACGCAAGAGAGGAACCTCCCGCACGGGGGTTCTTTTTTTGTTTTACAGGCTGCCGAACCCGAACAAAATACCGTCGTTTCGCACGCACAGCGTACCGAAATTCCCTTCGTAAAGGCTGCCGGGATTGCAGATCAGAAGCGGCTTTTTCAGTTCCATTGAGCCAACCGCCGTGCCCGCATCCAGCCATTCCTGCCTTTGCTTGTGCGTATGCCCGTATAAGAGCACGTCCGCGTCCATCTGTGCGGCAAACGCCACAGCGCGCTCCATGCCGCCCTTGACGCCGTGCGTATGCCCGTGCATCATCAGAATGCGGTAAGCTCCCACCTTAAGCAGGGCGTGCTCGGGCACTCTTTCGCCCTCAAACGTGGCAGAAAAATCACAGTTTCCGCGCACGCAGCGCACGCAGAGATCCTGATATTCCAGCACACGCAAATCGTGCAGTCCGTCTCCAAGGAATAATACGGCGTCCGGAGCAATCACCTGACTCTCTAAAGCAAGATCCACAAGCTCTGCTCTGCCGTGCGAATCCGAAATCACCAAATACTCCATATCAATATGCGCCTACGGGCAGCTCCTTTTCCGTAGGGTGATACGCCACGCCGCGAGGCACCACCAATCGGAGCGCATTTCTGACTGCGCGGATCTCCAGCTCGTCCACCTCGGTAATCTCGCCGTCCACGCAAATGCTCTGCGTGCCCTCAAACGAGTAGCGAATGGATTGGCATTTGACGTAGTCAATGACCTTCCTTGCATGCTTGTTATCAATAAACGCACCTGTCTTATACAGCTTGACCAGCGTTAAAAAGCGAATTCTGCTGACGTTTTTGATCAGCAAAATATCCATCACGCCGTCGTGCAGCAGCGCCAAGGGCGTGGAATGGAAACCGCCGCCGCACCACGAGCCATTGGCAACGGCAGTCAGCAGCATGCGTCTTTGCTGCTCCTCGCCACCGTCTACCGACACGCCCGCGCGCACGCCCGGCTTGCGGATCAGCGTGATCACAAGTCCCGCTATGTAGGCCATGCCGCCCGGGATCAGCTTACTTCTCTTGATCTTGGCGGTCTGCTTGACCACCTCGCAATCAAAGCCGATATTGACCATATTGATACAGAATTTATCGTTATATTGCAGCAAATCCATCTGTTCGGTCTCTCCGTCCAGCTGTGCTGCCACGTCCAAAAACGCCTCGTTGCCCTCAAAATTGCGCACGAAATCGTTACCCGTGCCCACGGGAATCACGCCGACCGATGCATGCGTAAAGCCGTATGCACCGTTGACAGTCTCGCTGAGCGTACCGTCACCGCCGCAAGCATAAAAGCGCAGCTCGGTATCGGGATGCTGCCTGCAGTACTCTCGCACGTATTCGGTGGTCTGGCCGCACGCGCTTGTGACGTGTATTTCATAATCCACGCCCCTCTCAAGGCAGACGCGGTCAATCTGCTCGCGCAGCTCGGCTTGCTTTTCGCCTTTTCCCGCAGCGGGATTGACTATAAAGACGTGTTTTGTGTTCTGATTCATAATTTTTATCCTTTTGGTTGAATTTGATACACTCAATCAGTTTATTATACCATATCCCTTCCCGTTTTGTCTACGGTTTTCACAGATTTTTCACCTGCATCATACCATATTAGAGCAAAGAGAAACGAGAGGAGATGCTTTCATGACACTCGACCGTAACGCAGTCAATCAGCTGCTGTCCCTCAACGACAGGCAGCTTGCCATCGTGATCAAAAAATTAGCCGCAGAAGCAGGGATAGACACCTCTGCCATACAGATCAACGCTGCCAACGTAGCCGCCATCCGCGCAGCGCTTTCCATGGCGACAGACGAAGATTTGAAGAGCCTTGCCGAGCAGCTGGGCAAAATGCAAAAGGGCGGAGGGTACCATGGCTGAGCAGCAGGACGTTCTTTCAAGGCTTTTGGAGGACCCGGAGGTGCAGGCAGCCGCTCAGGACGCTCCAACCGATGCACAAAGCGCGCCGGTTGGAGCGGATGCAGGGCTGCTTGGCGCGCTGCCGCCCGAGATGCTGACAAAGCTGCCCGCGCTGATGTCAGCCATTGGTCCACTGCTTGGCGGTAAGGACGCAGCCGACTGCAAGGACGACAAAACCGCGCTGCTGCTGGCGCTCAAGCCTTATATGAGTCCGCAGCGCTGCGACGCGATTGACAAGCTGATCACGTTTGGCCGCCTTGGCGAGATCATGCGGCAACTACGATAACGGAGGCTATTATGTACGTAAAACCGCCACGCAGGCAGCTTCACACGGGATTTGTTCCCGACAACTACAACGGCACCGCCTTCTCCGAGCCACAAGAAGAGCGGTCGGAACTTGATCTGACGCTTCAAGAGCCCGAGCAAGCACCTCCCCCGCCTTCCCTGTCCGCTCTTGCAGAATCGGGTAAGCAGGAGAAGGGCCTGCTCTCTTCCCTTTTCTCCGGCTTTGGAGATTTGCGCTCGGACGATCTTTTGCTGTTGGTGCTCATTTTGCTCATGTCACGCGGCAGCGACGAGAGCAAGCACGCCTCGTCCGAGATCCTGCCCCTGCTCGCGCTGCTTTTATTTATGGGGTAGCCGAATTGTCCATTTGGCTAAATGAAAAGCTCTCGGAGCACCCGCCCGTAAGGCAAATGCTCCAAGAGCTTTATTTTTACGATCTTCTGACGTTGATCTTGACCAAGTTATCCACCAGCTCGTTGTCAATGACCTCGTTGGCGGCTTTCCCCGCGTAGCGCGCGGTCTGGTAAACCTCAAACAGCTGCTTTTCATCGTCCTCCACGGCAATCTCCTGCCCGATCTCCATGGGGGTTTGGTGATACTTCATGCGGTATCCCTGCTTGATCTTGCGAATCATGTAGTCCACGAAGATAAAACGCACGCGAGCGGCGTTGTCGGGCAGCTCATGCCACTTGCCCTCGTTGCGCAGCTTTTTGGCCTTTTTGGTCTTTTGCGGCTTTTCCGTATAGACAAAGCTCTTTTCGTCCTTGCCCTTGAGCCTTTGCCTGCCGATCTGAATGCCCACAAAGCCCAGCACGCGGTTGACTACCTTGAGCACGGGCTTGGCTACGCGCTTGCCCACCTCCAGCATTTTTTGCGCCATCTTGCGCTTGAGCGAGGGAGAGAGCATGCGGTAAAATTCCACCAAAGCAAAGACAGCACCGCCTACGACCATGAGCACGCTGACGCCTCGGATCTTGTCGCCGTGCAGCATCAGAAATTCGTTGGAGGGATCAATATTATGCGCGGCGAAATAGGCAGAGCCCCAAAGGCCGACGCCGCAGATAATGACGCCCAAAAATCCCAATATCAATCGCTTTTTATTGATGGTGTGCCAGATCTCGCCAAAGTCCACACCGCTGACGCTATCCTCGGTACGGGCTCGCTTTTTGCGCTCGGGCGCGATACGCTCGGCCTGCTCCTGCTCCTTTTGCTTTTTGGAGGGCTTGACAGCCTTGGGAGCACTTGACTTGTATTTAGAGGCGGCCTTGCGGCACTTTTGTGCCATGGTGGCGCTGTCCGAATACTCGGGAATCTGCTCGAAAATCTCGGCAGCCTCAATGAATTCGGGGCCCGATTGCGCCTTTTCGTAAATCTCCAGCGCGGCTGCATAGGCGCGCTCGGTAAAATGCTTTTGGTAACGCTCGGCCAGATCGCGGGAATCCTTATAGCCCTTGATCTTATTCATCAGGTAATACGCCTTTTGCATATCCTGCCAGCGTCCCTCGCTTTGCTCATACAAAGCAATTGCCTCGGCGTATGCCAAGGCGGTCGCCTTGGCCTTATATGTACGCGCCCATTCGCGCGCGTCCAGATAATCCGAGATCTGAGAGAGCACCTGCGCTGCCTCAAAATAATCCGCGCTGCAGAGATCGGTTCGAGTGGAAAACTCCTCACGATACTCGCGGTAAGCCCCCGCAGAGGCCGCACGAATGCACCTTGTGTAATACGAAGAAGAGTCCTTAAAGGTATCCAGCTCGCGGAATTGCTTTGCGAGCTCCAGAAATTCGCGCCAGGTAGAGGTGTTAGCAAACCGATGCAAAAGCTCGGTATACAGTTGGTTCAGCTTTGCTTCATTCGCCATCCCATGAATCCTCCCCTTCCAGAATAATCACCTGCACCGAGTTGCCAAGGCGCTCCAGCGCGTCGGTTCTCGCCTGCACCTCGGGGTTTTCGGCAAAGGCTACGATCACGATCTCGGTATCCGCCATGCCCTCGGTCACGGCGTTTTCCAACAGAGACGCAAACGAGCCGCCCTCTCGGGGCGTGATGCAAGCCATTTCCTTCAAAATGTCCAGCATGTGCGCCTGACCGCTCTCACAGGGGAATCTCAACGACATCTCGCCGTTTTGCGACTTGCAGTTTGCGGCAAAGCCTACGCGAAAGCCTCCGTACGCCGCGTCTCGGACGAGCGCTGCGCAGAACGACAGTCCCTGCTCGCCGCGGCGGTTATATTCCACGCCCTCCATGCTTTGTCCCATGGGCAGATGGAAGTCCATGTAGATCATCATGCGACGGCTGGCGCAAAACTCCCTGGAATTGACCTTGAAGGGCGAGGTGGACGCACCGCCGAACGGCACGCGTGCCGACGCCTTGAAGTTGATCTGCGAGATCTGGTCGCCAAAGCGATAATCGCGAATGCCCGCAAAGGAAAAGGGATCCTGATAAAGCGGACGGCGGCTGACGTAGTCGCCCTGCAATCTTCCCTGTGCAAAATCCTGCATATCCAACGGGATCGCCTTGGGATAAACGTAAATATCAGCGGGCGCATCCTGCGCGATCGGCCCTGTTTTGGAATAAATGGACGCCACGTGCAGCGAATAATGCCCTCTTTTTTTGCAAATGACCTTATGCCTGCGGCGAATCTGCATATAGGGCCACAGATTGAATCGGCTGATCAGATATTGCATCTTGTCCTTTTCCTCAGGGTCGCGCTCGTATTCCTCCAGCTCCAGCTCGTTATAGAAATACGACTCAATATCCACCCATAAAAGCGGAAACGCACCCGTGTTGCGCACGGTTTCGATCAGCTCGACCTCGTCGCCCTCGTACACACCGACCTCGGAGAACGAGCGCGAATACTCAATTCTGCCAAGCCGCTTGTTACGCAGGGCGATATAAATGCGGTACAGCACGAGGGCCACCAGCGCAAGGGCCAGCAGCGAGACAAGCACGTAAAACTCGGGCGTTCTTGCAAACTCCGCGAGTCGGTCGGCCATGTCCGTGATGTACTCGGCAACGCCTTTTAATGCTTCTGCCGACATTATCTCTCCTCAAATACCGCCTCGGTGGGTACGGTGACCATGCCGAGAATATCTTCAATGACGTTATACGCCGCATTCTTGTGAATGCGCGCGGAGTTTTCCAGCATGATTCTGTGGTCAAGCACGGGGTGCGCCGCACGCTTGACGTCGTCCGGAGTGACGTAATTTCTGCCCGCAATGGCAGCATAACCCTTGGCAGCTCTCATCAGGGAAAGCGCGCCACGGGGGCTGACGCCCAGAATGACCTTGGGATACTTTCTGGTTCTCTCTACGATATTGGTAATGTAGCTCATCAGCTCACGGCAAACGTACACCTGCGGCAGCTCCTCAATCGCACGGCAGAGCTCCTGCTCGGTGACCACGGGAGAGAGCTTTTCCAGAGGACTTGCCTTGTCAAAGCGCTCCAGAATACTGACGCCCTCAATGTGATTGGGATATTCCATGCTGCCCTTCATCAAGAATCTGTCCAGCTGCGCCTCGGGCAACGGGAAAGTGCCCATATTCTCTACGGGGTTCTGGGTTGCAATCACCATAAAGGGAGCGGCCAGGCGATAGGTCTTGCCGTCAATGGTGGTCTGGCCCTCTTCCATGCACTCAAGCAAGCCCGATTGCGTCTTGGGGGTTGCACGGTTGATCTCGTCCGCGAGCACGATGTTGGCAAAAATCGGGCCGGGCACAAACTCAAACTCGGACTTTTTCATGTTAAAGAAGTTGATGCCCGTAATATCGGAGGGCAACAGGTCGGGCGTGAACTGAATACGCTTGAAGGAGCAGCCAACGCTGGCAGCCAGCGACTTGATCAGCATGGTCTTACCCGTGCCGGGTACGTCCTCCAGCAGCACGTGACCGCCGCACAGCATGGAAACCAGCAGCATATCAATGGTGTCCTCTTTACCTACGATGACTTTTCCGATGTTGTCCTTGATCTTGGTATAAACCTGTGTAATATTCTGCGAAACAGAAACCGACATAATTGCCTCCAAAAAAATACTTAATCAGTTTATTGTATCATATTTTTCAAAGGCTGTCAAGGGAAGGAATCATCAATACAGATTCGTTGTAGGGGATATCATTACTAACACAAGCAAAAAACTCCCCAACGAACGTCTCGTTCGTCGGGGAAAATCGCATCAACCCTCAAGCTGACGGCCAAGGAAGCTTGCGGCAGTTTGCACCAGCTTACATTCCACGTCGCTGTGCATCTCGCCCGTGCGCTCTGCTGCCTTGTCGGCCACGGACACTACGCAGCCCACAATATCGCCCTCGCTGATAATAGGCATGGCGCAGCTGACGTAATGCGCGGTCTCGTGCGAGATGACGGGGTACTTCTCTTCCCCCTCGCGCCACAAATACAGTCCTCTGCCCTCAATCACGCCCTCCAGTTCCTCGGAAAGCGACTTATCCGCATACTCCTTGCGCGGTACGCCCGCAGATGCAATGACCGCGTCGCGGTCACAGATCACCACGCCAAGACCGCAAATCTTGTGCAGCGTCTCCGCATACTGCCCGGCAAAAGAGGCAAGCTCGCCGATGGGCGAATATTTTTTAAAGATGACCTCGCCCTCGCGATCAGTAAAAATTTCCAGCGGATCACCCTCACGAATACGCATTGTTCTTCTGATCTCCTTGGGAATCACCACGCGTCCGAGGTCGTCGATTCTTCTCACAATACCGGTTGCTTTCATATATATAAAATCTCCTTGATTTACAGATTTGTACTGTTAGTATCTGCAATGCGGGGAAGTTTATTCTCCGATACATTGATTTTTTTAGTGAGACATAGTATAATGAATTATCATAACAAGAATATTTCAACACAAGGAGAACCTTTCATAGACTAGTAAAAACGAATATAACTAATATAGGTCAATCAGATTGCAAATAGCGGAGTGGAATCGGGCTGCGGAATAAGCGGAAAAAGCGCAATACCCCTCGTGTCATCCTGAGCGGAACGAAGTGGAGTCGAACGCGGAGCGCGACACGCAGTGTCGGGATTTACGGGCAATAAACACTCCCCTCGTAGATCCTCAAAACGCTGCAAGCGTTTTGACTTTCAAAAATCAGCAATCTTTTGCAGATTTTTGAAAGTTCGACTACGAAAACATCCACACGGGATGTTTTCTCCGCTCAGGATGACACGAGGGGTATTGCGCTTTTCTCTCTAAATTCTCAGCCCTATGGGGCTGCGTTTTTTCTTTTTTCTTAAAATCATAGAACGTTTGGTGAAAAATGGCGACTATACAGGCAGAGAAGAAAATTTTTCCCTACCCTCTTGACAAGCGCGTGATTTTGTTGTATGATTGTATTAGTACAATAGTACAATAAAGCAAGGAGGGATTCACCCGTGAATCAGATCATGCCATACGCCTCGGTGTCGCAGCAGCTTTTGCAGCAATATCGCATGGATATCGTTGGCGGCAAATATCCGCCCGGCAGTCAATTTCCGACTGTGCGCGCACTGGCCTATGAGGAATCGGTCAACCCAAATACCATGCAAAAGGTGCTGACGCTGCTGGAGCAGGACGGACTTCTGATCAGCCATGGCACCAAAGGAAGATTCGTGACCGAGGATACGGACGTTATCGCCACCGTCAGGCTGCTTTTGCAGACCGAATTTTTGACGCGTGCGCGCGATGCTGCCCTGCAGCTCGGCATTACCAAACAGCAATTCATGCAATTCTTACAGGAAAGTGAGGATCAAGATTGATGAATCAGCCCATTTTAGTATGCAATCAGCTCTCCAAAAGCTACAAAAAAGGCGTTCTTGTGCTGGACGAGTTGGATTTTTGCGTAGAGCCCGGCAAAATTATCGGCTTGCTCGGCCCTAACGGCTGCGGCAAGTCTACCCTGCTCAAGCTGATCTCGGGCCTTTTGACACCCGATAGCGGCAGCATCTCCGTCTGCGGGCAGGAGCGCAACGAAGACAGCAACGCCGTGATTTCCTTTTTGCCCGAGCGTCCCTACTTCTCTTCCGGCATGACGGTCAACGCCATGATGGACTACTTTGGCGATTTTTACAAGGATTTTGACCGTCCTTTGGCAGAAGTGATGCTCCGCGATCTGGAAATTGATCCGACTGCGCGCATGCGCACGCTCTCCAAGGGTACGAAAGAAAAGGTGCAGTTGATCTTGGTCATGGCACGCCGCGCAAAGCTGTATCTACTCGACGAGCCGATCGGCGGTGTTGACCCCGCGGCACGCGACTATATTCTCAAGACCATTATTGGCAACTACAACCCCGAGGCATCTGTCATTATCACCACGCACCTGATCGCGGACGTGGAAGGCGTGCTGGACGATTTTGCGTTTATTGATAAGGGCAAGATCGCCATGTACGGCAACGCGGACGAGGTGCGCGAGCAGCACGGCATGAGCCTTGACCAACTTTTCAGGGAGGTGTTCAGATGTTCAAAAAATGCTTAAAATACGATCTGCGCGCCTTTGGCAAGATCTGGCTGCTTGCCGCTGCCGTGGTGCTGGCCATCACGCTGCTTGGCAGCGTTGGAATTGGCAATCTGGTTTACGCCTTTGGTGAGCTGGTCTCCATCACGCAGGAGGCAAATCCCGATGCACAGCCCGATATTTGGTTCTTTACCAAGTTTTTCATCGGACTTATTTGCATGGTCGCCGTGATCTCGGCTTCTGCCGTCTTTTTGCTTGGCACTGAGATCGCGATCTGCCTGCGCTACTACAATCACCTCTTTACCGACCAGGGGTATCTCACCTTTACCCTGCCCGTCAAACGCTCCACGCTGTTCTGGTCCAAAACGGTCAGCGGATATATGTTCATGGCAGGCTCGTTTTTGATGTATTTCGTCATGCTTGGCTGCGTGCTTTTGAGCGTGGGCATCGGGATCGTTGGCGTGGCGTTCCGGCAAGTCATGCTGGAGAATGGCTGGACGTTTGCCGAGATGCTGAGTCAGCTTTGGGCATCGCTTTTTGAAGACTTGACCTGGGCCCTGCTTTGGGAGGGATTTACTATCCTGTTGGCCGAAATCGACGCTTTGAACATTTTGCGTGTCGCTCTGATCGCAATTCTGGTTTTGGCAAACGGCCTGGCCGGCATGTTTACCTCGCTGATGCTCAGCTACGCCTGCGTGACGCTGGGTGCCACCATGTTCCGCAAGCTCAAGCTGCTCAGCGTGCTGATCACCTACTATGTGGTCAACAACGTGCTGACTGTTCCCGTGGTCTACTTCTCCTCTTATTACGGCATGTTTGCCGCTATGATCGGCACAATGGCACTGCCCAAGCTGTTTGAAAATCTGCACGTGGGCATGAGTGTGATCTATCTGGCACTTACCATCATGGTACTCGCACAGCTTTGCGTGGGCATCGCACTTGCCATCTTTAACGTCACCCGCATTGAGCGCAAGCTCAATCTTGCATGATCGAAGGAGGTACAGATATGAAGCATGTTAAGAAATTATCCGTTCTCTTTTCGGTTTTCTGTCTGATCCTTGCGCTTTGCTTACCCGCCTTTGCGGCAGAATACGCAACCGACAAGATCGACGAGAGCATCCCCTGGGAATATGACTACACCACCAACCGTTTGACCCATGGCGACACGGTTTACGAGGAATACTATCTCGCTCCCGGCTTTGTGGTCATATCGCCCTTCCGTTATACCTACGCAGCCAATATTGCGATCGATCCGTACGATTATGGTCCAAGAAGCTACGTTCGACAGATCATGCCCGCCGACGGCGTGCCCGAGGTACTGCACGATATCGCGCTGGTCTATCCGTATTATGATGCCATACTTGCACGCGTGTACGTCACGCCCGAGGGCAGGCAGCGCTTGGACGACTTTGCAAGTGGAAATTTTGCCTCTTACGAATTTGGTACGGGCATCAGCCAAAGAGTGGAGACCGATGGCCAATACTGGCAAACGCTTGGGAGCACTCAGCCCGATCTGATGCTGGACGTGCAAATGCTGCGAAGCGCGCAGGAATTCTTTGTTTACGGCATTGACGAAAGCGGCAACTTTGCCCGTCCGATCGGTAACGTCTACCGGTCCGTAGACGGACACGGCTGGGTCTACGTGGACTATCGTTACCTTGAGCCAAGTCAATTCAATGCAAACGGCTCGATCTCCTTCCACCAAGGACAGATCCCTGCCTTTTCGATGGATCAATCCGTAGCCGAGGAGCATTATGAGCGCTATGATGCAAGCGATTATCGCTCCTTCAAGACCTACAACCAGGCCACGTTGGAAAATGGTGAGTCCGAGATGGATCAGACGCCTGCGTTGATCATTTTCGCGCTCATGATGTCCCCCTTCCTGTTCATCGCTCCCATCCTTTTGCTGACGCTGGGCATCGTGCTACGCTCGGTCAAAAAGATCCCGAGCAGAAAACGCTGGAACGCTTTGATCGTGCTGCCCTCTTTGTGGCTGCTGTGCTCGATTGCCATTACCGTGCTGTGCATCGTAGCAATACTGATTTGATAGGAGTGAGGAAAAATGAAACGATATTGGATATTGGGCCTGATTCTGACCATGTGCCTGGGGCTTGCGGCCTGCGGGCAGATCGAGGACACCAACGGTGAGAACGATTACTCACTTGCCACGCTCACAAACGAGGATCTGCTCAAGGGTGCGAGCAGCAGCACGCAGGTCGGCTTTTTGCACACGCAGATCAACGATACGCACACTTTCAAGGTCAGCAAATTCTCGGGCGTGGAGGTACTTGAAAGCGTCCGCGCGACCGAGAGTACCGAGAGCATTACGTTCTTGGTGGAATGCACGCGCAAGAGCGGAAACTTGTACGTTTACGTACGCTGCGACGGTCAGATCGTGGGAGACTTTGAGATCGGTGCGAAGGACGAGCTCGTGCTGGACAACCCCGCACCCGGCAAATACGAGCTTTGCGTTGCCGGAGAAAGCGCAAGCTACGAACTGAGCGTCACTATCACGACTCAATCATAAAACAAAAAAGCCCCCACGGGGAGATACTCCAAACGGAGTATCTCCCCGGTTCTATTCGCCGCCCGGCGAGTGATATTGCCTTTGGCAGTGATATTCGCCTTTGGCGAGTGGCATTTGCTTCGCAAGTTTTCATGGCGAATAGAATATCACTGAAGCCGTAAGGCTTCAATATCGCTATTGCGAAAGCGAAAATATCACTCCGACACAGTCGGAATATCACTCATATAACAAAAAGAGAGAGCTTTGCGAAATATCTTTTCGCATTGCTCTCTCTTTTCTCCGCTTATTATTCAGCCCAATCGGGGGCTTTTTTACGCCTTGCGGCGAACGTATTCGTCTCCCATGAAATATCGGACCTTGCAAATCTTGACCGTCCCCGTGCAAACGGGGCATCCGCTACCCTTGCGTCTCGTGCGAGCGTAAACACATGCCTCCCACACGTGATTTTCAGAGCAGCGCCACCAAACCTTCTTGTTACTGCCGGGCGTGACGTCCGCAGGCGTCAAATCTCCATTCAAGGGCTGATACCATTCCCGTGCCAATTCAGGCTTCAAGGTTGCCAGATCGTTGAATCCGGACAACACCTTGCGCCCCGTGCAATAGGGGCAACCCGCGCGGGATTCCCTTGTGCGAGAATACAGCGGCGACTGCCAGCTGTGCCCTTTTTTGCATTTCCACCATACCTTGGCATGCGTGGACGGCGCGATGCAGCTCGGATCAAGCGCTTGGTTCTTGTCATGATCCCATTCCGCGGCAACATCCGGGAACAGCGTCACAAGATCCGTCTCGCCGGGGATGGCCTTATAGCCCGCACAATACGGACAGCGCGTGCCGTTCGAGGCCACACCGTTGACGGGGGCCTTCCAGCTATGTCCTTTTTCGCATCTCCACCATACCTTTTGCTTGGTATGAAGCGAGACGTTTTGCGGCGAAATGCCCTGATTCCTCTCATAATCCCAAAGGGCCAGAATATCGGGGCACTTTTCCACCAGACTGTTTGAGGGCTTGATGGTTTTCATTTCACGACGTTCTTTCTTATCTTTTTTTGGTTATTTGTTTCTGTTCTTATTATTGAATCGGAAATAGAAGTACATGATGATTGCAAAGAGTACCAACGACAGGATGCAAAGCCCTGCCCAGGTCACGATCGCGCAGCGCGCGCAGAGGTAATTGCTTGCAGCGTTGCCGCAGAAGATGCAATGCTTTGTGGGCTGTGTAGGCTTGCCGGGCTTGTCCGTGGGCTTGGTCTCGGTTTCACTTCCCTCCTCGGGCGGCTTGGTCTCAATCTCAATGTCCGATTCCGTTTCGGTCTCGGTCTCGGTCTCCGTTTCAGTTTCAGTTTCCGGTGGATCGGTCTCCGGCGGTTCTGTTTCCGTCACAGGCGGCTCAGTCACAGGAGGCTCGGTTTCGGTTTCAGTTTCGGTCTCCGGTGGCTCAGTCACTGGGGGATCAGTTTCCGTCTCGGTTTCTGTCTCGGGAGGCTCAGTCTCGGGCGGCTCGGTTTCAATGGGCTCCCACTTGGCGTACAGCCTCATGTTCCGCTCCACAATATCCGTGTCAAAATTCCAAGGCTCGGTCAAGCGGAAATCCTTGAACCATCCGCCAAACTCATAGCCTTCTCGCTCCGTGGCTTGCGGCGGATCAATCTTATCTCCATATACCACGCTCACAGATTCAATCGGCGTACCGCCGTTGGTCTCAAATCTGACCTCGCAGTAGGTGTCAATGATTGCTGTCAACTCATTGGATTTGCTTGGATATCCACCGTTGTGCCCGGGCTTGGACACCAAAAAATCCTCGTTGGTAATCGTGGTGACGCCCTGCGTTGCAATCACGCGAAGCTGAAAGCTTCCCACGCGCGTGCGCGGCAGCCATTCTTCACCACCCGACAGCGAGAGAAAGTTCATGTAAAACTCACGGTAGTCGCCCTCTCTGGCAATATCGTTGCTTCGTACTCCATCATACAGATGCACACTTTCCTCTATCAGCTCAAAAAACGAGCTATCGTAGCGGAGCTCACTTTGCATTGCGTACATCGTAAAGGACGCATCCCTGTCAGTACGATAAAGGTAAAGCGTAACAGTGATCACGTCTCCCACGTCAAGCTCGACGACATCATCGCCGTCCACCGTCACTTCAAACTGAAACTCGGGCTCTTCTTGAGCGTCGGCAGGAACGCACAACGCGGAAAATATTAAAATTGTTGTCAAAAAAAATATCAACCTTCGTTTTGCGTTCATAAGCCGTCCTTTCATTCGTTTCAATCAAGGGGCACTGCCCCTTCCCTTTGAGAGAAGGGGCAGCGCAATCATGATCAATTAGTTTTTCGGAATCAAATTGATGATCTCAGCAGCGTCGTTGGTGCCAATTCCAATCTCGCTATCCATGTCAGCACGCAGGAACTTTTCCACAGAAACTTGTGTGAAATCAGAATAGTATGCGTTATACATATTCCACACCAACTGTGCATCGTTGACGTCAATAACCTCTTCGCCACTTTCATTCTTGGACATGTTTACGTTACCGTTGTAGGTAATGCTAACCGCATTAGTATCGTCCAGCAAGCTAAGTTTTCCGGCAACCATAGTCTCAACAGTTTCGGCAGTAATGTCCACAGAGGTCGCTTCTACAACCAGATAGCAGTATGCACCATACTTGCCAGACCAGAAGAAGTTTGCACTTTCTTTTTCACTGATTTTATAGGCATAGGTTTTACCAGCGATCTCACCACTGATCTTAGCCAACCACACGGTCTTACCGTCCAAAGACAAATACTCAACAACATCCAGATTGGTGACGTCCAAAGATTTACTGATGGTAAAGACCACGTTACCGGTCACCTTAACAACAGTGTAAACATTCCCACTCTGAGCCACTTGAACGGACTGACCGCCCATGGTAGCGGTAACGCTGTAGATATAACCTTCCAACATTTTGCTTTCGTCCAAAGTCAGAACGGCATTGCCGCCATTCTCGACCTGATCTGCATCCAGCGAACCTGCGTAGAACTCTCCAGCCATCTCTACGGTGAAAGCATCGGGGTCCAGGTCCAGATCCTGTCTGGTGACGGTAATCACGATGTTGCCGGTCACCTTTGCACCATCGATTGTGGTGATTCTGTCGGTTGTACTACATGCAACGGTATTGCCACCAACAGTAATGCTCTTCAGGGTGTACTGTACACCGGCACTTACACCTGCCAGGGTATCATCAGGCCAGGTGTAGGTGAAATTTTCGTTATAGGTAGCACCCTTCTCAGTGAAAATGTTGTTCTCATCGTCAGGAATTTCGCTGCCATCCTCATCTACAATCTTAACGGTTACGTCAAATTTCTTTGCGGTTGCTGTTTCCACAGTAATCGTAGTATTATCGGTCAAACCGGAAAGCGTCCAAGTGCCGTCTGGATTCTCGGTCAGGGTAGCGTTGTCAGCTGTCAGTTCATAATCATAATACGGATTATTGGCAGTAATAGTAACAGGGTCCTCGGGGAGAACAGTTTCTGTGCTTGCGGTAAAGGGATGATCACCGGTAGGCAAAGTAACGGTATAACCAACGGGGATAGAAGCAGTACCAAGATTGGTTTCATCTACAGGAGTCAAGTCTTCCACTGCTGCCTTTTCTGCAGTACTGATGCCAGCAGAAACAACCTTGACATCGGTTCCGGTGGTGGCCTCTTTTGCTCTAAAGGTTACAGTGTAGTCCGCATCGGTTGCATTCTCTGCACCGTAGTCGAGAATCAAAATTGTTCCTGCAGTTGCATAGTTAAAGGAGCAGGTGTTGTCTGTGTTTTCAGCAGCAGCACAGCTTACTACTTCCAGAACATCGCTATCATAAGAAAGTTCAATTTTTGCAGAGTTGTATGCATTGTTCACGTTAACATTCACGGTGAACTCGCCGCCCTTGGCAACAAGGTCGCTGGAAGGATTAGCTACGGTGACGGCATAGTCTTCAGAATCGCCAGTGTTGTCGCCTGCGTCATCGCCGCCTTCTTCACCGCCCTCTGCAGGAGCTTCGGTGACGGTGATGGTGGCTGCAACTTGATCAGCAACAGCCAATGGTGTCATAGACCAGTCTTTGGCAATTGCAATATTACTAATCTCAACAGTGTAGTTATCGGCAGTAGTATTGGCGGGTATTTTTACAGTAATCACGCCAATATTGCTTATGCTCACATTTTCCATCTCAGATTGCGTCCAGGCAACCGTATATTCTTGACTTGAAATCTTATTTTTCTCAGAGTCTCCAAAATTGCAATTGCTATTCTCACCAGGAGCAATGCCAACAATTTCAATCGCATCAGAACATGTTACCGTATAACCAACTGAGGTAGCCTCCACTTCAGAAGCCAAGTCAACACTAATGGTAATGGTTTTATCCGATTCGTTAGTTATGCTGCTTTCGCTGACATTCAGTTCATACGATAGCATATTTGTTTCCGCCCATACCATTGATGAGCCAAAAGCCAGCAAGATAATAGCGGACAATACTATAGATATAATTTTGGTTGTGTTTTTTTTCATGTAAATAGTCCTCCTTTACCAAGTTAACGGAACTGGTTTCCCAAGAGACATTGCCTTAATTATGCCCGCATCGGTGGCATTGGCATATGAGTCTCCATTAATGTCCGCCATCAGCGTACTCAATTCGCTTAGCGGAACAGGTTTATTGAGTGAAACCGCTTTGATAATACCGGCATCCGTAGCATTAACATATCCATCTTGATTCAAATCACCCTTAATGGCAACGACAAATTTCATATCAGCGCTAAGGCTATCAACAGTAAAGCTATAAGTGTTAACTTCACCTTCAACTGCTGTAGCAGTCAGACGAGTATAAGTTGCACCATCATCGGTTGTAATAAGAACCACACAAACTTTTTCGCAGGATACAGTGAAGGTATATTCTGCATTTAATACACCGCTTTCAGGAGCATTAATGTTTGCGGGAGTGATTGTACCGGTCTTGTTATCAAAAGTAACCGTCACACTGGTATTGTTTTCCGCATCCACCAAGCGAACCTCGTAATTTGAGAAGTGGGTGGTCTCGAATACGACGGTGTTGTCCTCGGCGTTGTATTCGCTCTCGATCTTTTCGGAATCTTCGCCATTCTTGACGTACCAGATCTCAACGGTCTTGCCTTCGGTTACGAAGCCGTCAGCCAACGGGATGGTTACGGTTACCTTTCCTTCGCCAAAATCAGAGCTGTCGATCTTTTGGTCACCTGCTGCCAGATAAATGTCAAACGACAGCGTGCCTTCTGCATCTTCGCTCGTATTGTTCTTGACAACGACAGAGATTGTGGTTGCATCTGCGTGGTCAGCAAGAATCTTGTCAATCGCTGCTTTGTCGAAGATCAGCTCCATCATATCGCTATGGAAGTACAATTTCTTCCCTGCCTTGGAAATCTCGTCTAACAAGTAGTCTTCCAAAGTCACCTTGACGGTGTTTTCTTGGTCTTCCTCACTTTCGGGAACAACCTTTACGTTCTCGCCATCGTGATTATCACGGATCTTTGTGCAAGTGCTGCCGCAATCATACTCGCACGCTGCTCTTACCAGGTCACCGCCGATGGATTCATACGTTGTGTAGCTGTGGCCAAGTGCATCAACCGTAATTGTCTCGCGTCTGATTTCATCACCACATACGCTGCACTTCACAACGCTGTCGTAAGAACCTGCCTTGGTACAAGTTGCAGCAACTTCGTTTTCCTTGACTGCTGCGCCTTCGGTGTGGCCGGTTGCAGCAACTACGTCATCGGTATAACTATCACCACAAGCTGTACAAGTGTAAGTGGTATACCCTGCCTCAGTACAAGTGGGCGCGGTTACAACGGATTCGTAGCTGTGGCCGGTTGCTGCCACTTCCTTGTAGGTTGTGTAATCGCAAACGGAACAGTATTCGTAAGCCTCATAGCCTGACTCGGTGCAAGTGGGTGCCTTTGCCTCAACCTGCGTCAGAGTGTGGCCGGTTGCTGCAATTTCTTCGGTGTAGGTATCACCGCAAGAGCACGTGAAGGTCTTCTCACCTGCCTCGGTGCAAGTAGCGGCCTTTGTTACAACTGCTTCATAACTGTGTCCGGTTGGGTCAACGTAGCTATCAACGTAGCTGTCTCCACAAGTGGAGCAAGTGTGAGTCGTATAGCCCTTTTCAGTACAAGTGGGCGCGGTTACAACGGATTCGTAGCTGTGTCCGGTTGCTGCCACTTCCTTGTAGGTTGTGTAGTCGCAAACGGAACAGTATTCGTAAGCCTCATAGCCTGCCTCGGTGCAGGTGGGTGCCTTTGCTTCTACCTGCGTCAGAGTATGGCCGATTGCTGCAATTTCTTCGGTGTAGGTATCACCGCAAGTGCCGCAGGTGTAGGTCTTCTCGCCCGCTTCGGTACAAGTGGGCTTGGTGGTTACCTCGCCATCGTTGTAGCTGTGGCCATTCGAAGCAATCTCGTCCTGCGCAACAAGCGTTGCGCCGCAAACGGTACACTTAGAACCATCAGTCAGTCCTGTTTCGGTGCAAGTCGCGTCCTTGCCGGGAACAACTTCTGCTGTATGACCAAGTGCAGCAACTTCTTCCCGAGCAACAAGAACCTTGTTACATACGGAGCAGTGCTTACCTTCGGTCAGGCCCGTTTCGGTACAAGTAGCAGCGACTGCTGCATCAACCACTTCGGTGTGAGGAAGCTTATCTGTCGTCTTAGGAGTACGGCTGAGTTCTGCGTTACAAACAGTACAGTAAATTACGTTGTCGTAGCTACCCTCTGCGGTGCAGGTTGCAGCAACTTCGTTCTCCACAACAACTTCGCCCTCGGTGTGTGCTGCGAGTTCAAGTGCCTTGGTCTCGCGGCTGAGTTCAGTGTTGCATGCGGAGCAGTAAACGACTTCGTCGTAGGAGCCTGCTACGGTGCAGGTGGATTCTACTCTGTTCTCTACAACTGCAGCTGCGGGGGTGTGTGCGATCTTCTCAACCGTCACAGTGTTGCGGCTGAGTTCTGCGTTACAAACAGTACAGTAAACTACGTTGTCGTAGCTACCTTCTGCGGTACAGGTTGCAGCCTTTTCATTTTCTACAACAACTGCGCCCTCGGTGTGCGCTGCGAGTTCAAGAGCCTTGGTCTCGCGGCTGAGTTCAGTGTTGCATGCGGAGCAGTAAACGACTTCGTCGTAGGAGCCTGCTACGGTGCAGGTAGATTCAACTCTCTTCTCTTCTACTGCAGCTGCGGGGGTGTGTGCAATCTTCTCAACCACCACAGTGTTGCGGCTGAGCTCTGCGTTACAAACAGTACAGTAAACAACGTTATCGTAGCTACCTTCTGCAGTACAGGTTGCAGCCTTTTCATTTTCTACAACAACTGCGCCTGCGGTGTGTGCTGCGAGTTCAAGTGCCTTGGTCTCGCGGCTGAGTTCCTCACCACATACAGAGCAGTAAACGACTTCGTCGTAGGAACCTGCTACGGTGCAGGTGGATTCTACTCTGTTCTCTTCTACTGCATCTGCGGGGGTGTGTGCGATCTTCTCAACCGTCACAGTGTTGCGGCTGAGCTCTGCGTTACAAACAGTACAGTAAATTACGTTGTCGTAGCTGCCTTCTGCAGTACAAGTCGCGTCAACCTTGTTTTCCACAACAACTGCGCCCTCGGTATGCGTTGCGAGTTCAAGTGCCTTGGTTTCGCGACTCAACTCTGCATTACATTCGGAACAATATACAACCTCATCGTAAGAGCCTGCTACGGTACAAGTGGACTCAACGCGGTTCTCTTCTACTGCAGCTGCGGGGGTGTGCGCGATCTTCTCAACCGTCACAGTGTTGCGGCTGAGTTCTGCGTTACAAACAGTACAGTAAACTACGTTGTCGTAAGAGCCCTCTGCGGTACAGGTTGCAGCAACTTCGTTCTTCACAACAACTGCACCTTCTGTATGAGCAGCGAGAGGAATAGTCCTCTGAACACGACTGATCTCTATTTTACATACTGTGCAGTAAACTACGTTGTCGTAAGAGCCCTCTGCGGTACAGGTTGCAGCAACTTCGTTCTCCACAACAACTGCACCTTCTGTATGAGCGGCGAGAGGAATAGTCCTCTCAACACGACTGATCTCTATTTTACATACTGTGCAGTAAATAACTTCTTCATAAGTGCCTGCTACAGTGCAAGTGGACTCAACGCGGTTCTCTTCTACTGCAGTCCCCTCAGTGTGACCAAGTGCGTCAACAACATTCTGTGCAACGATTACTTCGTCGCATACGGAGCAATGCTTGCCTTCGGTCAAGCCGGTGTTTACGCAGTCGGGAGCGACTGCTGCATCAATTACTTCAGTATGACCAAGTGCAGCAACTTCAGTCTGTGCAGCGAGAACTTCGCCGCATACGGAGCAGTGCTTGCCTTCGGTCAGACCGGTTGCGGTGCAAGTGGGTGCCACCGCTGCGTCAATTACCTCAGTGTGACCAAGTGCGTCAACAACTTCCTGTGCAACGAGAACTTCGCCGCATACGGAGCAGTGCTTGCCTTCGGTCAAGCCGGTGTTTTCGCAGTCGGGAGCGACTGCTGCGTCGATTACTTCGGTATGACCAAGAGCGGCAACTTCAGTCTGTGCAACGAGAACTTCGTCACATACGGAGCAGTGCTTGCCTTCGGTCAGACCGGTGTTTTCGCAGTCAGCAGCGACTGCTTCGTCAATTACTTCGGTGTGACCAAGTGCGTCAACAACATTCTGTGCAACGAGAACCACGTCACATACGGAGCAGTGCTTACCTTCGGTCAGACCGGTGTTTTCGCAGTCGGGAGCTACCGCTGCGTCGATTACCTCAGTGTGACCAAGTGCATCAACTACTTCCTGTGCAACGAGAACTTCTTTACATACGGAGCAGTGCTTGCCTTCGGTCAAACCGGTTTCGGTACAAGTAGCAGCGACTGCTGCATCAATTACTTCGGTGTGGCCGAGAGCCTTAACTACTTCCTGTGCAACGAGAACTTCGCCGCATACGGAGCAGTGTTTTCCTTCGGTCAGACCGGTTTCAGTGCAAGTAGCATCCTTAGCGGCATCTACTACTTCGGTGTGGCCGGTTGCAGGAACTACTGTCTGTGCAACAAGAACC
>JAZNYL010000064.1:0-10603 GCA_045594445.1 Eubacteriales bacterium | reverse complement strand
TGCGTGTCGCGCTCCGCGTTCGACTCCACTTCGTTCCGCTCAGGATGACACGGGCAGGGCTGCGCATCATAAAAACCGAAAGCAGAAGCCATCAATGACTTCTGCTTTTTCGTTATTTTCCGCTAAATTTTCAGCCCCATGAGGCTGATGTTTTTGTTTAGCAAACAACGCAATTTTCGCAATCGTCCTCGGCGCCTGCGCCCGAAAGCAGCTGCAACGCCGTGCCGAAATTGTAAATGCCGCGGCTGACCGAGCGCATATTGGCGCGGATCTTGTTTGTCTGCTTGTGTACCATTACGCCGACTGTTACTGCGGCAACCGCCATCAGAGCAAGGCCGCCCATGGCCATGATCATGGTTTTCTTATCAAATAACATATCCATTCCCCCTTTTTGATCTGTGCTTATTTTGCCCGCCGCGGGAGATTTTTATGCAAACGACTTGTAATTTTTGCGAACGTGTGCTATAATAGCCCATGTTGTAGCCGAAAGGCAACGGCACGGTGAGTTCGTGACCATCCTCACCGCAAAAACAAAACTACGGAAAGGATTCCCCAAAAATGAAAAAAAGCATCCATTCTTCCAAGCGTGCCGCTCTGTATATGGCAGAGGGCGGCCTGATCGCGGCACTTTACGTGGTGCTGACCATGCTGGTCAACGCCGTAGGTCTTGCCAATTATCCCATTCAGCTGCGTCTTTCCGAGGCACTTTGCATCCTGCCCGTGTTCACGCCCGCGGCCATTCCGGGGTTGTTTATCGGCTGCCTGCTCTCCAATCTTATGAGCGGTTGTATCTGGCAGGACGTCATTTTCGGTTCCCTTGCAACCCTGATCGGAGCGGTTGCAACCTTTCTGATCGGCAAGGTGTGCCGGGAGCGTCCGCGTCTGTGCGGATTGCTTGCGGGCATTCCCGCCGTGGTGGCAAACGTGCTGATCATGCCCCCCGTGCTCAAATTTGCCTACATGCTGCCCGGCAACGTGTGGTATTTTTTCGTCACCGTGGGTGTGGGCGAAATTTTGTCCGCCTGGCTGCTCGGTCTTGTGTTGTTCACCGCGCTGTATCCCAGAAGGGAAAAGATCTTCAGAGCATATCGTATGTAAAAAAAGAGGTCGGATTTTTCCGACCTCTTATCATTTTTTACTTTCTCTTTTTCTTGGTCAGGACAACCGCGCCTGCTGCAGCTGCAGCGATTGCGGGAATCGCGCCTACCACGGACTTGCATCCGCCCTTGCTTGCAGCGTCCTCGGTGGTCGCTTCAACCTCGCCCTCGCCTGCGCTCTCACTCTCGGTTTCGGGAGCAAAGGTTTCTGCCTCGGTGGCGGACTCAAAGGGGACGTCCTCGGTCTCGTTCTTGTCCTCGCGCATAATCAGGACCGCGCAATATGCGGGCAGATCAATATCCACGCTGTTACCGCTGCCGCTCACGATCAGGCCGGTGCCCGGATAATAAACGGTGTAAGCGCCGTCGTAGTCGTCGGTAAATGCCAGCGTTGCCTTACCGTCAAGAGCGGTGCTGTTGGCGACGAAGGTGATATCGTGCTCTGCGTCGATAAAGTCGCCGTACAGGACGTTTCTGGTGTTGAGCGTGTCCAGCGCGGTCAGCTTCATTGCGTTGTGCGCCATCTTGGAAATGCGGGTTGCTGCCACGCTTGCCTTAAACTGATCGCAATCCGCCAGCTTTTCCATGGCAGCAGCCACGCGCGCGTTGCCCTCGGTGCCGGTGGTCTTGTAGTCCTCGTAGCCGGTTGCCACGAATACCACATTACCGCCTGCCTCCTTGAACAGCGCCAGCTTTTCGGCAGCCTCGGCGGAAATGTATTCGCCATAGGCCAGCACAATGGTGCGGTAAGAGCCGTTGCCAATCACCAGTCTGCCGTCGGTGGTCACGGTTGCGGCGCAGATGCTTTGGTCGTCAATGACGGTATAGAGCACTTGTCTTTGCAAGAGATCCAGACAGAGCTGGGTAAAGTTGCGGTTGAGCTCAACTGCCTCGGTGCTCTCACCACGCTCGGCGGAGTGCACGTCGTCCGCGTTATGCAGTGCCTGAATGGTGGCAATGGGATAGAAGATGGCCATGTCACCCGCCTCGCGTGTGCCGTCCAGAATGGTGTTCAGGCGGCCAACGTAGGTGTTGAGGTAATTGATCTCGTCATAAGAGTAGTCGTATTGGGGATTGATGACGTTGTAGATGGTAGAGCCGAACAGACGCGTCAGCGTTGCACCGCCGATCGATGCGCCCATTTTATCGTTCTGGAAATCGTCGGTGGAAACTGCAGAGGGGTTATATTCCAGCATAACGTCGCTCTTGCCCGCGTTGCGCGCAGCACTTGCCACGTAGCGAAGACCCATGTGGTTACCGATAAAGCACTCGGAGAGCAGCTGGTTGGGGTGAATCCACAAGGTGTCTGCTCCGGGAATGGTCATGCCGCCGATGATTTGCATGAAATCGCCGCCGTAGGTCTCCACGTGGTCGTTCATGTTCTCCTCAAAGAGCAGGTGTCCGGAGGACGCTGTGCCGTTTGCCTCACACCAAGCGGAAATCTGGTCAATGTAAGAGGTCTTGAATAGGTCGGCAATCAGGGAATAGTAGTGGATGCGCATGCGCTGTGCTTCCTCGTCGCGGCCCTCAAAGAGCAGAGGAAGCTGCAGATCGTAGCCGTATTTTTCCTTGAACTTCTGCTCAAGACCGTCGGTCCAGACGATGTAGTCGTCCATGTCGCGGTTGCCAAGGCTGGGCTCGTCTGTAAAGAAGGATTCAACCATGGAGAAATCCGTGCCAAAGGAGCTTTGGTAGTGCTTGTGCGTCAGCTCAATAAAGCGGGCAACTGCTTCGGGACGCAAGAGGTCGGGGTGATAGAGCGTGGAAAAATCGGTGCGATCCTGCTCGTGGTCGTCGGTGTAGCGCAAAACGTAAATATCAAGCAGGCATTCGCCGCTGATCTCGCTTGTCAGGTCGAAGGAGAGGGTGGTACCGTTTACCTCGGGCGTCCAGGTCTTGCCTGCGGATTTGACGGTGGCCAGCTTGATCTCCAGGTCAATGCCGGCTCTGGGGGTGTAGGTGTATTTTGCCTTGTCAAGAGCTATCCGGAAGTGCTCAATACCGGTTGAACGCCAGGAGGCGTCGGTGTCCAGTACCTGGCCGTAGGCCGTGCCGCTGGGCCACTGGTATTCGTCGTAGATCCAGAGCGTCATGTCGTTCTGCTTACCGTAAAGGTAGGTGTCGCGCAGAAGGGTAAATTCGCTTTCATCCTTGAGGTACTGCTGGTTGAAGTTGACGTTGGAAACAATGCCGCCGTATCCCTGGCCTAAAAGCTGGTCAACCTGTGCTTGGTAATTCTTGCCAAAGCCATAGGCAACCCAGTTCATGCGGTGCTCGTTTGCAGGGGTGGCAAAGCCCTCGCCTCTCCAGAAGGAGCTGTAATCAATGTCGGGTAACACGGGCTCGTTTGATACCTCACTTTCAAAATAGATAAAGGTTTCTGCGTCGGCGCGGGTTTCGTAAAGACCGTAGGCCTTGAGGAAGTATTGCACGTCAGGGTCACAGAAGTTGTCAAACATATCAAGGCGCAGATTGGTCAGCGCGCCGCTGATGCTCATGGAAGGGGGGAAAGCACCTACCGTCTTTTTGTCGGTCAGGTCAATGATCACCACCTGCCAGTCGTCGGTATCCTGGTATTTGAAATTGAAGAAGGGGTACTGATCGGCGGTGGTTGCCGAGCGCAGACGCATCTGACCGCCGCGCGTTACGTCGTTGGTCTTGACTAAGAGCGCCATGAAGTGATATTTTGCAATGTCCACCGAGCCTGTGGGCAGAGCCAGGTTCATGTAAGGGTCAAAGCAGTAGCCGTCGTGGTTGTCCTCGAACAAAATCTGCATGGCCTGCTGGCTGCCGTTGTACGTTCCGACGCAGCCCAGGGCGTCAAAGCATGCCGAAACGTTTTGCTTGTCGTTGAAATCAACGCAAAAGGCGGGCGCTACGTAAGCGTCTTGTTCGGCAGAAGAAGGAATTGCCAAGGCTGCTGTGGATGCGGTAAGCAACAGAGTCGCGATCAGCAGAGAGATGAGGCGAAGTTTTTTCATGATTCAAGTCCTTTCTTGTAGGTATTGACGTCCGACCACCAAGGGGACGCGTCGCCGAGCAGAAATGCGCGGATGCGCTCTGCCTCGGCGCGTGCCGCCTGCATGGCGGCAGGGTCGGGACGCTTTTTGCGCACGCCGCGCAAAAGCACGTTTTTGGGCGTTTCCTCGGGGTCAATCAGCTCAAGAGCCGCGGTGGAATATCCGTGCGCCTCCAAAATCTTGAGTCGTAGCGCGTCGGTCGCGGCGTCGCAGAGTTTTTGGCGCAGAATGGAATGCTTGGCAATAAAGTCGAGCTCGGGGCAGGCGAGTGCGGGGCTCATGGCGTGGTGGCAGCAGGGGGTTGAGAGAATGACGTCAGCCTCAAATGCCAACGCGCGGGAAAGCACCAGATCGGTGGCAACGTCGCATGCGTGCAGCGAAATGACCAGATGCACGTGGTCGTCGGTGTGATATTTACCTACGTCACCGCACAAGAATTCCAGACCGTCAAAGCCAAGGTCGCGCGCGGTAGCGGAGCAGAATTCAATCACGTCCGGCTTGAGATCCACGCCGGTCATGCGCACGTCTCGGCCCTTGATAATGGCAAAATAGTGGTAAACGGCAAAGGAAAGGTAGCTTTTTCCGCAGCAGAGATCGCAGATGCGCAGCGTGCCTGTGGCGGGCAGTTTATCCTCAATATCGCGCACAAGCTCCAAAAAGCGATTGATCTGACGGAATTTGGCGCGCTTTTTGTCATGCACGCGGCCGTTTTTGTCGCTGACCTCCAGCTTGATCAGAAAGGGCTCGTTGCCACTCAGGATATATTGCTTTTCGCGATTATTGAAAAGCGCTTGTACGGTGGGTACTGCCGGCGCGGCACCGTTCAGCTTGCGCATAAGCGCGTCGCCGCCCAGCAAGGTGACCTTACCGGATTTGCTCGTGCGGTATTCTGCGTCACCAAGCGTGGTCAAAATATTGATCTGTCCGGCTGTAGCTAACAGGGATAGCAGAGCTTGCAGCGAATCGGTGTCGCCGATCTCCAGATTTTTGTGCTTGGCCTTGTTGTCGGTGTGTAAGGATTCGGCCTGCAGACAGGGACGGCCACCAATTACTCGCACGGTCAGCGTGGTTTTGATGGCGTCGCCATCTGTGTGGCGGGAGAGGATTGCTTTTTTGAGAAAATTGTTCTTTGCTGCCAGCATGATCAGCTGCGCAGCGGTTTGCAGTTGCGTGTTGTATTCGCTCATGCGTCCTCCTCCTTTTGCTTCTTTTTGAAAAGGGAGTCGAGTCTGGGCTCCTCGCGGTCCATCATTGCGCGGATATTCTTCCAATGCGAGATCATCATCAGAACCACCACGCCAACCGAGAGCAGCACAGCGGTGGGGTTAGGTCTCATCAAAAACGCGGATGCGATCAGGGGATAGAGCAGCGTGGGGAAGATGCGCGCCGCGGTGCGGAAACGCATACCCACGAGCACGATGACGAAAATCAAAAGCAGGATGGCAAACACAAGCGGAGAGAGCACAAGGGCGCAGAGCGCGGCGGTCTCAAAGCCGCGCGTGCCGCGCATTTTGTTCCAGATCGGCATGATCTCACCCAGCACGCAGAAGAATGCAGCAATGGCCGCACCGTCCGCGCCGCGGCACATAAAGCCCAGCGCCATGCAAAAGACAACCTTGCCAAGCTCAAGTGCAAGGGTTGCGACACCGTGCCATTTGCCTACGTATCTCCAAACGTCACCGATCTCGCCCTGCAGAGAGCCAAGCTTGCAAAGGTCAAGATTTTTGACGCGGCGGCAGTAAAGGCGGGGGATCTGCACAGAGCCGATCAGGTAGGGCAGGATGGCAAAGCCCAAAAGCAGACAAGCAAGGTAGAGTGCCTGCGCGCCTGCGTTGATCGGGTGGAAGGTATCCACGCCTTCAATGACGTGCACCTCGGCAAGTCCCAGCGCAATAAAGAGCTGCGGCAGGCCGGGGATAATATGACTCAAATAATCCAAAAACATAGAAAAAACTCTCTTTTCCGGGGTAAAAACCCTATACTTATTTCTATTATATCACAGCTTGCGGCTTCTTGCAATAGCCAAGGTGTAAAGTTTTTGCTTGACAAAGGGGGAGAGGGATGCTATAATGAACTCATCCGCTATATGCCAAAACCGACGAGAAAGGACGACTGTCTGAATGGAATTCGAATTTACCTTTACCGGAATTGAAACGATCATTGAATGGCTGATCGAAACGGGGCTGATGGACGTGCTGAGTGATTTGATCACCAATTTTTCGGTTGAATTGATTGTGGCTCTGTTTACCTTGATTGTAGGGCTGCTTGGCAACGCGATGACGTGGATGGTTGGCCTGATCGGCGCGGTTGCAACGGCGATCATTACAGTGATAGTGGGCATCCTTGCGGCAATCGCTGTGCTGGTTTTGTATATATTTCATTCTATCGGCCTTATGCGCTTGGCCAAAAAGCTGGAGGTCAAGCGTAGCTGGATGGCGTGGATTCCTTATGTAAAATACTATTTGCTGGGTGCGTGCGCCGAAAAGAGCCAGATGCGTAATGGCAAAAAGCCTTGGAAATGGGGCTTGATTCTGCTGTTTGTGACGCTGGGCACAACCATTGGCCAGCCTATTGTGCAGCTTGCCGTCAGCATCGTGCTCTCGGTGTTGCCTATGTTGTCCGTGATAATCAATCTGGTGCTGGAGAGTGCTTCGTTGATTCTGCTGGTTGTGAATACGTATTGCCTGTACCTGATTTTCAAGGAATTCTTGGGCAAGACCGGCGGTATCGTGATGGCGGTCTGCTCGGCTGTTACGATTTGGTTTGAGGGAATTTTCCTGTTTGCTATGTCTTTCTTCAAGCTGCGCCCCGCGCAGACACCCGACGTGCAGGATGAGTCGGTTGTCGCTGTTGTGGAGGCAGAGTGAGATTTTTGAAAGAAGAGGTAATTTATGACGAATGAAGAATTGATGCAACAAATGATGGAGGCCTTTGGTGCACAGAGCACGGTGAGCGACGAGCAAATGGCCACGGTGGCGATCGTGATGATCGTTGTCGGACTGATTGCCTTGGTGATTGGATTGTTGACTGCGCTCGTGACTTACGTATTGCAGGCGCTTGCTGTCATGCGTATGTCGCAAAAGCTGTATATTGAGCGTCCGTGGCTTGCATGGATCCCGATCGCGCAGAGCTATGCTTTGGGCAGAGTGGCCGAGAGATGTGATGAGAGACAGGGCAAGGACGTAAAGCCCTGGGCAAAGATTTTGCTGTTTGCACACATTGGATATTACGTAGTTTACGTGGTACTGTCCGGTATGAGCGGCATTGTGCAGCTGATCGTTCCCATACTTGGTCCTGTGCTGCTGTCCACGCTGCAAACGGTTTTGACCATGGCGTTCTCGGTATTTATGTATATTTGCATTTGGAAGGCGTTCAGAGAGTTCTATCCGCCCACGGTCAATATTGTGGTATTTGTGGCAACGATTGTATTGAGCGTACATCCGCTTACCATGCTGATTGCAAGCTTTTTGCCCCTGCAGCCGGCGTACAGAGAGACGAAAAAAACGCCCGAGGATATCACCGAAAGCTTGTACGTGTAACGAAATAAAGAAAAAGCCCGCGCATAAGCGCGGGCTTTATGCCTTACGTAGGACAAAGTTCGGGCCACCGTCACCCCAACGGTCCCCTCCCACAGGATGAAGTTTGGGTCACCGTCACCCCAATGGTCCACTCCCACAGGATGAAAGTTTTCGTCCGCCTTTTTCAAAAGGCGGCGGGGTTCGGGGCAGCGCCCCGATATCCGCCGTTCTTTAATTTGCGGAGCAAATATGTGCTTCTTTCTTGCGGCTACATAGCCAAGAAAAAGTACGGAATGAATTAGGACGCGTAACATTGCGAAAAACCGCTCCGTTCTTTCTTTGAGCAAGCAGCCACAAAGAAAGAACCAAAGAAATGGCGAGTATGATTTTTCGCCTCTGAGGAGGCGAGGAGGGCTTCGCGCCCTCCACCCGCGCGAGCCTTTGAAAAGGCTCGATCCAAACTTTCGTCCGGTGGAAGTGGTCCGTTTGGGTGGCGCGTGGTTGAGAGTTTTTGCAAAAAAAGCCCACGCACAAGCGTGGGCTTTTTGGTTGGATTTGATTTTAGAAAATGGGATATCCCGCAGCCTCGTGTGCAGCACGCAGCTCGTCACACATAGCAACAATCTCGTCGGTAGAGAGCTGGCTGCCCGTGTGGGGATCCAGCATTGCTGCCTGATAAACGTGCTCCATCTTACCGGTCACAGCCGCTTCAATGGTCAGCAACTGAACGTTGATGTTGGTCATGTTCATAGCAGCCAACTGCAGCGGCAGAGGACCTGCGTAGGTGGGATGTACGCCCGTGCGGTCAACCATGCAGGAAACCTCAACGCAAGCCTCGGCGGGCAGGTTGGGAATCAGGCCGTTGTTGAGCACGTTACCGCCAATGCGGTAAGGCACGTCGGTCAGAATTGCTTCCATAATGTGAGAAGCGTACTCGCGGGAACGAGTGTGCGAAATCTCGCCGCCTGCCATCAGCTCTTCCTTCTGACGCTTCCAGTTTGCGATCTGGTCGACGCAACGTCTGGGATATTCGTCCAGCGGGATGTTGAACTTCTCAATCAGCTCGGGACGGTTTTCCTTAATGTAAAGGTAGTTGTATTCTGCATTGTGCTCGCTGGATTCGGTGCAGTAGTAGCCCAGCTTGTCAATGTAGTCAAAGCGAACCATGTCGTCATGCTTTTCGTTTGCATTCTTTTCCTTGGCTCTCTTCTTGATCTCGGGATAGAGGTCGTTGCCGTCCTTGTCCTCGATCTCAAGCAGCCATGCCATGTGGTTGATGCCCGCGATCTTCTCGCGTCTGCCCTCCAGCTTGTCCTGCATGCCAAGTCTGTGCAAAAGGCCCTCGGAGCAAACCTGAACGCTGTGGCAAAGGCCGACCGTCTTGATCTTGGTGTATCTCTGCATGTAGCCCGCCAGCATTGCCATGGGGTTGGTGTAGTTGAGGAACCACGCATCGGGGCAAACCTCTTCCATGTCGGCAGCGAATTCCTTGAGGACGACGATGGTACGCAGCGCGCGGAAAATACCGCCAATGCCCAAGGTGTCGCCAATGGTCTGGCGCAGACCGTACTTCTTGGGGATCTCGAAGTCGATGATGGTGCAGGGATCGTACAGACCAACCTGGATCGCGTCAACCACGAAATCAGCGCCGCGCAGCGCGTCCTTGCGGTTTTCCACGCCCAGATACTTGTTAATCGTTGCGCGATTCTCGTTGATGTTCTCATTGAGCTTGGTGATCATCAGATAGGATTCGTCAAGTCTGTCAGCGTCAATGTCGTAAAGCGCGATCTCGGCGTCGTGCAGACAGGGGGTCAGCATTGCATCACCCAGTACGTTTTTTGCAAAAACGGTGCTGCCCGCACCCATGAAAGTAATTTTTGCCATAGCGTGTCTCCTTTGCATATTTGGATTGCTTATTTGGATACTTTCATTATACTTTTTTTGACTTCAAAAATCAATAGGTTGCAGGGATATTTTTCATTTTTTTGCGGCGGGCTCTTTCCTCTTTGGTAAAATTGTGCTATAATGGGAGCAGATTGAATTTTGGAGAGATATATGAAAAAAGGATTTTTCAGAAATATACAGTGGGGGCTGTTGCCAACCGTGGTCGCGCTGGCCTTGCCCACCATGCTTGAGCAGCTGATGCACACGGCGGTGCAGTACGTGGATACCGCCATGGTTGGCTCGCTAGGCACGCAGGCGTCTGCCGCGGTAGGCGCCACCAGCACGGTTGGCTGGCTGGTCGGCAGCTCGCTCTCGGCACTCGGCGTAGGCTTTTTGTCCTATATTGCGCGCTCAATGGGCGCGGGAGATAAGGATATGTGCCGCCGCGCCTCGTCGCAGGCGGTGCTGATCGTGCTTGTCTCGGGTATTTTGTTCACGGCGCTCACGCTCGCGCTCTCGCCCTTCGTGCCTGCGATCATGCAGGTTGACCCCGATATCCGCGACACGGCCGCGATTTATTTCTTCATCTTGTATACGCCCATGCTGTTCCGCGCGGCGTCCATCATTTTCGGTGCGGTGCTGCGCGGGGCGGGGGATACCAAAACGCCCATGAAGGCGGGGATTGTGGTCAATATCATCAACGTCGTGCTCAACTTTTTCCTGATCTACCCTACAAGAACCGTCGAGTTACCCTGGTTTTCGGGGGCTTCGCTGCCGCTGACTATCCCCGGTGCGGGTCTTGAGGTAATAGGCGCAGCGCTTGCAAGTGCCGTTTCGTTCGTGGTGGGCGGTATTGTGATCACGATAGCCGTGTGGAGACATCCGCTGGTCTCCCCGCGCGGGCAAAGACTTTGGCCCGATCGCGAGATCCTGCGCCCCTGCTTGAAGGTGGCCATGCCCAATATGGCGCAAAGATTTGCCACCTCGCTTGGCTATGTGGTGTTCGCGTCCATGATCAATTCGCTTGGCGACGTTTCCACCGCCGCGCACGGCTTTGCCAACACGGTGGAGTCCGCGTTCTATA
>JAZNYL010000063.1:0-11743 GCA_045594445.1 Eubacteriales bacterium | reverse complement strand
GGGTATTCAATCATTGTTTACACATTTGTTTTCCAATTTGGCGGAATTTTGGCAAATTTTCTATTGATTATCTTGAAAATCTATGTTATAATGATATGATTGTGTAGCCGCATGGGAGCCGAACCGAATTGCCCGAGGGCGATTCATTTTCGCATCTTCCGGCGTGCTTTTACTCGCAAGATTAGTATCTTGCTTCGCAAAATCCCACCAAAATCTATCAAAAATGCATTTGCCCTCGGGTGCAAGCAGTTTTGACGAAGCAGATTTTTTCGAGCCCAAAAGCTTTTCCCGCAGGGCATATAGGCAATATGTCCAAGGGGAAAGATGAAGGGATCGGACAAATCTGCACGTCAAAACCAATTTGGTTCGACTCCCGTGCGGCTAATTTTCGTCCCGGGACGCTCCCGTGGACTTGTATATATGGAGGAATGGTTTTGAGAAACACCATGAAGCTGCGCTCGGGTGCGGTCATCCGTGAGGTGACGCGAAAGGAAGCCGACGCAAAGAATTATTTGACGCGCAACGTCCTGACTCAGATGCATCTGATGCCATCGGGCGACCCTTGCGCATACGAGCAGAATGATGACGGCAGCATCATCTACTATTTTGATCCCACCCGCGTGGTGGAGGCACCCCCGGAGCTGTGGTATTATCCCACGGCAAAAACCGAGCCCATGACACTAGAGAGCGGCACGGTGATTGAGCGCATGAGCATCAAGCGCGCTGCTACCTATGGCTATTATACCAAGGAAAGATTGTTCCAGATGCACTATGAGGTCATTGAGGAGCCCGTGGCATATACCGTTCGCAACGACAAGTCGATCATGTATTTCTACGACAAGAAAACGGCAGTTCGTCTGCCTCTGAGTTGCGTCAAGTGCGGCAAGGATATCCGCTATAAGCGTAAGCTTTGTGTGGCTTGCTACGAGGAAGAAATGGCCATTCGTCGCGAAGAGGGTGACGCACACAGAAACGCATCCTACGGATACAGCCGTGATCGCGTGCTGTTCTTTGACCTGGAGCTGACGGGCGTGTACGACCACGACGAGATCATTTCGATCTCAATCACCAACGCACTGGGAGAGGTGATCATGGATACCTTGGTCAAGCCCGTACGCAACAAGAAGTGGAAGAGAACCGAGAAGATTCACGGCATTACCCCCGAGATGGTACAGGATGCGCCCACGCTTGCCGAGCTGACGCCCCGCATCAAGGAGATTTTTGCCGCTTGCGATAATCTGATCGCTTATGGTGTTTCCACCGACTACAGCCACATCAAGTACATCTACGAAACCGCTGCCGAGCGCGAGGCCTTACACGATAAGACTCGCTGCTGCGCCAACGAGTTTGTCAGATATATTCACGAGCACCGCCCCGACGTGGTGCACGCCTCTCTGGTAGACGCCATGGAAACCATGGGCATTGCCTGGGATGGCATTCCGCATACCTCTATCGCAGATACCATTGCATGCCAGAAGGTCTGGGATGCGCTGTTCCCCCATTATTATCTCGGAGAATAAGTGTAAGGTAGGTATATTTCATGTTTGATAAATTATTTGGACTGGATCATCCCAAGCCCGCGGACGAGGGCACCGAGCTGCTGGTCACGGTGTATGACAACGTGGAGCTGAGCATGGTGCGCAGCCTGCTTGAGGCTGAAAGCATTCCTTATCTGATTCGCGAGCGCGGAAGCGGAAGTGCTGTCAAGATCGTCATGGGCGTTTCCTCGTTCGGCTCTGACGTTTACGTTCCCGCAAGCCTTTTGGAAAAGGCAACCGATGCAATCGCTGCGCTGCTTGGCGAAGAGGTTGAATTCGTTGAGGAAGACGGAGAGGCATAAGAGATGAAGGAAGTTTTTCTTTGTAAATACGGCGAGATCGTGCTCAAGGGCGCAAACAAGCGCTACTTTGAGGACATGCTGTGCCGTGAGCTGCGCCGCCGTGCAGCCAACTACGGCGATTTTGAGATCTCCCGCGCACAGAGCACCATCTATATCGAGCCCAAGGATGAATTCTGCGATATGGACGGTATGTTTGATTCGGCTCGCAAGGCGTTCGGTATCGTCGCCATTGCAAGAGCTGCCGTGTGCGAAAAGAATATGGAGAGCATTCTGCAGACCGCGCGCGAGTATATCCCGCAGTTTTTGGCAGGCAAGCGTACCTTTAAGGTAGAGGGCAAGAGATCGGATAAGCATTTTTGCAAGAACTCGATGGAGATCGCCATGGAGGTGGGTGCCGAGCTGCTTTCCTGCTGCCAGCCCATCCGTGTGGACGTGCATCACCCCGAGATCGTGGTCAAGGTTGAGGTGCGCGAGCAATTTGCTTACGTGCATGCAGGCCAGTTCAAGGGTGCGGGCGGTATGCCCGTGGGCTCCAACGGTACGGGACTTTTGCTGCTTTCCGGCGGTATTGATTCTCCCGTTGCAGGCTATATGATGGCAAAGAGAGGCGTCAGAATCGAGGCCATTCACTTTGAATCCTTCCCGTATACCAGCGAGCGCGCCAGAGAAAAGGTGCTGGAGCTGGCAGGTATCGTTTCCTCTTATGCAGGGGATATCAACGTGCACGTGGTGTCGCTGACGCATATTCAGGAAGAACTGGTTAAATCTTGTGAGGAGGATTACTTCACGCTGCTTTTGCGCAGATATATGATGGCGATTGCGGATAAGGCCGCGCGCAAGTTCAAGTGCGGCGCGCTGATCACGGGTGAGAGCCTTGGTCAGGTGGCATCTCAGACCATGGAGGCATTGAACGTCACCAACTGTATGACCGACCTGCCCGTATTCCGTCCTTGCATTGGTATGGATAAGGAGGAGATCGTGCAGATCTCGCATAAGATCGGCACGTTTGAAACGTCCATCCAGCCGTTTGAGGATTGCTGCACCGTATTTACGCCCAAGCACCCCAGAACCAGACCCGAGCTTTATAAGGTCGAGAGAGAAGAGCAGAAGCTGCCCTTCGACGAGCTGGTCGAGGAAGCACTTGCAGGCATGTACCGCGTGCAGATCAAAGCGAGGTATTAAAAATTCAACGCCCCAAACTCACGAAAGTTTTGATCAAACTTTTCCAAAAGTTTGCGGGGACTTGGGGCAGAGCCCCGAGTCGCGCCCGCAGGCGCGAAATATTCTCGGCGTTTCTTTTGGTTCTTTTCTTTGCGCCAGCGGTGTCAAAGAAAAGAACGGAAACGGCTTCCTCACATAAACAATCAACAATAAACGAGCAGACCGTCGAGGACGCCGGTCCCTACAATCGGAACTTTTGTGTCCCCGAACAAACAAAGCACCTGCTTTTGCAAGCAGGTGCTTCTTTTCGTTTATGGTTATTTTACTTAGTCGGAACAAGCTCGATCTTGGCATAGCCCGTGACCAACTGAATGTTTTCAATGTCCTGACATTCAGCCTTGATCTCGTCCAAGGAAGCGTCCATGCCAATCCATGCAATGTCCATGTAGGCATCAGTGCTCATGACCGTACCAAATGCATCCAAACGCAGGTAGTTTGCGCTGTAAGAGCCGTCTGCGGCAGGCTGGAAGGCTTCAGGCAGGCAAGCTGCCAGGTCAAAGACCATGACGTGCCACTCACCGTCCTCAATCAGGCCGGGCGTGTAAGCATAGTCCTTGTTGCCACTGGGGCCGGCGCCCTTGGTGCCGGAGAAGAACTCAATGCTGCCAAACTGCGGCTCTGCCGCGGTAACGGTGCGGTAGCGAATTGCGACGTACTGACCGGTCACGCCCTTGCCACCACCCGAGAACAGCGTGAAGTATGCTTCGGGAGCTGAGTTGTTACCGTACAGACGCAGGTAAGAGCCGTCGTCAGCCAGCGTAATGTCACCAAAGCCGCTGTTTGTAGCCGAGGCATCCTTCAGCTGCGAAGGATTGAAATAAATGGTCAGGGGAGCTTCGGGAGCAGGGGGCAGGTTTGCACCGGGAACAGGATCCTCGGGCCAGCCCGCAAAATCGGTGTCAAGCTCTACCTTGAAGGTGCGAGCCTTGTCTGCCATGGTGACCACGAAGGAGTAGGAGAAGGTGCCGTCGCCGTCGTAGTAGACCATGTAGCCGTCGTAGTAGTGCTCGTAGCCCTTGGAGTCGGGTGAGCCAAGCGAGTGGACTTTATACTCTACCCATTCACCGTCGACCTTTTCGTAGATCTTGGGAACTGTCAGTTTGTCAAAGCCGAATACGCGCAGGGCGATGTTGTTCTCACCGCCGCTGATGGTGAATTCCGCCTTGTTGTCCTTGGCCTTGACCATGGGCAGGAAGGGATTGCTGACGTCCTCGCCAACGCTTACGTCAAGCTTGATGGGATCGATCAGAGAATTCTGGCGCACGTCGAGCACGTTCTTGTCGGGGGTAGTCGAGTAGTCGGACAGCTGCGAGCCCCAGGGCATGATGATCGCATTGATGGTGAATTTGTCACCCTTTTTGAAGGTAACCTGCTCCAGATCCAGCGTCAGGTAGGCTTTGTAGAGCTCTTTTTTGATCGCGAAAGACACGTTTGTTTCCTGGCCGCCAATGACAAACTTGGCGTCCTTGATTAGGAAGGAAACGTTTACGTAGTCGTTCATGTGACCTGTGACCATCTTGAACATATCAAAGTAGGGGTACTGATCGCCCAGCGTGTAGTAAACTGCTTCGGAGTCGGTTCCCAGATCCGTGTAGGCAGGCTGATTGTCGGAATTGAGATAACCAATCTTTCCGTAGTCTCCCAGCAAACCGCGAACCGAGTAGAAGGAGAAGTCGCGCTTGAGGTTTTCAAAGGAAACGTCCTCAAGTACCTCGTAGGTCATCTGATAGTAGGTGCGGTTTTCATCGGTCTGCGGCATTTCCATGTGGTTGTATGTTACCTTGATCTTGCCGTCGTCCGTGATATAGCTCATGTCAATGTCCGCATAGGTCGGGCCGTAGGAATTGATGACGTTCTTTGTATTGTCGGTTGCATAGTGGTTACCGTCTGCGTCGGTGTACTGCAGGAAATAGTGATAACCGCCACTGGTATGCTGCGGCTGATTGCCGCTTTCGGGGTTTTCCATTTCACTCCACAGAGGAGCAGACATTGCACGGTGGTCGGGCAGGGTTTGCAGATCCTTGTGATATACGTAGTAAGGAGCGATACAGTTGGACTCGGAAACACCTGTGGAGAGGTGATAGTAGGGAGCGAAGAACTGGATCGAGGAGATCTGCTTGAGCGGGAAATTGCCCCAGTTCTGGTACAGGTTGAGTACCGAATAGTGGTCGGTTTCGCCTGCCTTGAGGGTCATGGGGAAGTAGGTCTCGCTGTAGCGGTCGTCGCCGTTGTCAAACAGCGGCTCCTCGTGCTCGTGCGCGAAGTTCTTGCAAACCTCGAGCGGAACGGGCAGCAGCATATCGCCCTCGCCAAGCAGCACGCCGTTTTCAAGGCAAGTGCCGTGCGCGTAGGTCATGACGTAAATATTGCGGTCGCGGTCGTCGCCCGTAATGTCGAAAACGAGATTGTAGTGCTTGTTCCAAACCTGATAGTAGGGAGTGTTAAAGCTGGATTCGGGCTCCATGGTGAACTTGTAAGCACCGCGAATCGCATCGTAGCCTGCGTATGCAGCCAAGGGAGCTTTTTCGGTGTCTACCTTAATGTTTTCGGGGGCAAGGGGATTTCTTTCCTCGTAAGCTGCCTTGCGGAAGGCATCAAAATCATGAGTCAGGTCGGTGTAGATGCGCTGACCCATGTAGAAATCGTTCTCGGTGCTGCCCTGAGGAGCAAGAATGGTACCGTCCTTGGGAGTGGTATACTGCACGATGCGGTATTTGCCGTCCTCCAAGGTCACCTTCATGCTGCCGCTGGATGCATCCTTGAGCAGAATATAGCCGAAGATACCCGTGCCCTTGACGTCAAAGGCGATATATTCGACCGTCGCCCAATCCACGCCGTCAAGCGAGGTGTGCTCGCCCTGCGCGTCCTTGACGATCAGCTTATCCACGGTATCTGCCGCGATATCGGTGATCTGACCGATCTCTGCAATGCCGGCGGTATCCAGCATGGCGCAGATGTGAACGACGTGGTTCATTTTATCGGAATATACGTGCAGCGTTCTGTCAAGATACAGAGGGGGCGCGTTGTCGGTGACCATTCTGTTGACCTTGAGATCCTTGATCTCTACTTTGTCACCGGGTGAGCCGATAAAGTCAAGACGAATGGCGTTGACCATGCCGGAGTAGTCCTCGATGGTCAGATCGTTGAGCGCGAAGTTGTAGGTGTGCCACTCGCCGTCGTTGATGACGGGGAGTACGACCCAACGAGCATTTGAAAAGTCATCCGAGCCGATCTTGATATAAAGCTGGATCTCGGCGACGCTTGTGGTACGCATGGTCAGCTGCAGATTGTTGACTTCATTGGTGCGGAACTTGACGTTACCGTAAATGTAAGGGTCAACCGAGCTTGTAATGGTGGTGGTCAGCACGCCGTCGGTCACCACCGGCTCTGTCGTATCACGGCATTGACGCAGGGATTCGAGGTTCAGATCCCTGTCTCCGGTGAACTTTACCTCGTTGGTAAAGTTCTGATCGGCAAGGTGAACGTCGTAGTAGTAATAGCCAAAGCGGTAGATGTTGGCAGTACCTGCGGCAGAGCTTTCGGATGCATAGAAGGTTTTGCCGTTGTCCATCTTGACGTAAACGTCCATGGTGTCGGTGATGTAGGGCTTGCCGCCCGGCGTGGTCAGAGAGGTGACCTGCTGCGGCTTTTCGGGGTCAAAGCTATAGTTGAGCTTCATTTTTTGATTCTCAACCGTATACGCATTACGGATTGGGTTAGCGTAGTAAGCGTTAACGCCGTTGGAAAGCCAGTATGCGTTTTCAACCAAAGAGGCGTAATCACCGCTCAAAAGTGATTCGTGTACGGTTTCCTTTTCCTCTTCAGGCGGTGTCGTTGTTTCTTGATTGTCTGTGGTTTGCTCGGGATCGTCTTGGGGCCTATCCTTGCATGCGGCAAGCGTGCCTGCAAGCATGGAGACAAGCAGCAGAAGAGCCAGAGCGGTCAGAATCTTCTTTTTCATATCTACACCTCGCAAATGTATTTGGAATTGATTCATTTTACCATAAATTACGAGGGCGAGTCAAGAGTGGCCGACATTTTTGGCGTTCTGTATGAAAAAGAAAGGGATTTTTCGGCAATATGCAAAAAGAAGCAGCGACCGTGAGCGGCCGCTGCAAATACTTATGCGGTTTTGGCGTGCTTTTTCCGATACAGCATACCCGGAAGATAAAATACCACGGGCAAAAGCAGGTAAAGCACGTACAGGATGACGGTGGATTGCCAATCCTCCAACCAACCGAATACGGCGGGCAGGAAGAAGGAATTGCACTTGAAGAACATGTAATCCGAGCCGATGGGGGAATAGTTGACCAGATTGGCGGGGATGGATACGATCATGGTCGGAATGGCAGGGAGCAGCATTTCCCATGGCTTGTTCAAGTGCGTGTAGCGGTGATAGCCCGAGGTCTGCATGAGCATGCAGCAGAACAGCATGACGCCGTGGAAAAGCATGGTGTGCGCGCCTGCAAAGGAAAGGCAGGAGTAGTTGGAGAGCACGTTGGCGGGGTAGAAGAAGTTGATGGCTGCGCCCAGAAGACCCAGCGTGCAAAGATATCCGCAGCCCGCCTTTTTCATGTATTTGTTGCCCCAAAGTGCAAACGGCATGGCATACATAAAGATGCTGCAGGGGTAAAGCGGCAGAATACCGCCCCATTCAAAGCTTACCTGGTTGCCGCCAACCGTCTCCCAGGTAATCTTGATGATTTCCCAGACAGTCATGGTTGCCCACAGCACCGCCATGAGATTGCGCACGGTTTTATGATCACACTTACGCAGCTTGACGGCAAGAAAGACAATGACTGCCAGCAAAAGTGCGGACAGGCATAGATGTAAGGGCGAGAACAGCATGCCGACCAAATTGTCGCGCACCAAAAAATCCTTGTGCGTAAAGAAGTTTTGTAGGGTATACAGTAAGTTTTGCATCACGTGACCTCGCGAGAATTTCTGCATTCATTATACGTTTTTTCATGCTGCCCGGTCAAGAGAGGGCGGCAAATCTTCATAAAAATTAAGATTTGCCGCCCATGGGGCGTGTTATATTATTTTTTCAGAATCTCGGGAGTGGTCAGAACGCCGGTGCGACGCAGACGGTATTCGTAGGTCCATTCGCTGCCGCGGGTAACCCAAGCAGAGGGACCCTGCCAGCTGAATTTTTCGTCAGCGTTGTGTACGTCGCCAAAGCAGTTACGGCGCGAGATATAGGAGGTGACGCTGATGGTGTGCTTGCCTGCGGAAAGCTTGCCAAGGTCAGCTACGTAGGGCGGGTAAGCGATCACAGCGCGCTTGTCTCCGTCCACCTCTACCGTGTTGACGGCTGCGGTGTAGTGCGGTACGCAGATGACAGCCTCCCAATCCTGCTCGCAGGATACGGGAATGTGGTAGGAGACCGCACCGCCGTAGAAGGGCAAGCCTTGATATGTCAGGTCGGAGAATCCGAGCGTTTCGGGAAGTGCCGTCACGGTCAGCTGTCTGCCCGCAACCTTAACGCCGAACATGCCAAGCAGATACATCGCCTCGCAATTGGAGCGCTCTGCAAAGGGAATGGTTACGCGCAAGGTGTTCTCGCCCTTGCAAAGAGGCGGCAGTGCCACCTTTTTGATCGAGAGGTCCACGTAATAGCCGTCGGGCTTGGAGATAACGGACTGGCCGTTCCATTCGATCTTAGCAAGATCGGCCTCCTCCAGCGCAAGATAGGGCTGCTCGTAGTCAATCTCGCTGTAAATGGTGTATTCCAGCGTTACAGTGTGCTCTGCGGGCTTGTTTTCAATCACCCAGGGCTGTGCCTTGCCTGCGGGGAATCCGAGTCTGCGGCGCATGGAAGCGTCGATGCGCAAAATTTCCTCGGGGCCGGCAAGCTCCTCGCCGTCAAGCGCGTATTTTGCGGTATCCAAAAGCAGCACGTTGGGCTCGCTCAGCGTAAAGGGAACGGTCGCGGGCACGCAAGCCACGGGATCGGTAGAGGCGCTTTGCTCGGCCCATGCGCCATAGCCCACGTTCATGCGAAGAATGCTGATAGGCGTGGGAGCTGCCTCGGGAGCAGGCTCGTAGCCGCTGTCCTCTTCGGTGTCCTCAAGGTAGAGAAGCGCCGAGTCGTAGTCGTGCAGCGTCATGATGACGTGCGTCTTGCCGCCCGTGCGGTTGCTGTAGCGAACGGGCTTGATCTCGCCCGTAACGGTATCCCACAGCTGCGCCTTGTATTTACCTTTGACGTAGACATGAATGCCCTGCGCACGTGCAACGTCCTTGTTGTAGGGCTCGGTGCAATGCGAGATAAACAGCCAAACACCGTTGGTATCTCTTCTGATCTGGTGAATGAGATTGTCGGAGTACGCACCATTGAAATTACGGATCTCAACCGTGCGGTCACCGTAAAGCTCTTCCAGCAGCGCGCCGCGCGAGAAGGCGATCTGCTTGGACTGATCAAACAGCTGCTTGCCGCGAGCAGAGGGCTTTGCGTCCTCGTACTTGGGTGCGTCGCCCATGAAGACCAGCTTACCGCCTGCTGCGCGGAAGGCCTCCAAGCGCGCAAGCGTGGTGGAGCGCAGCGTCTCGCACTCGGGCACGATGACCACATCGTATGCCATTTTGCCAACCTGCAGGGGATTTCCGCCCGCGGGGCAAAGATCTGTCAGCGTGGATTCGCAAATGTAGTCAAAGTCAATGTTGCCGCGCAACAGCCAGCTCGTCACGTTCTGGAAGTTGCCGTCCAGCTTGTCGCGCACCAGCTGCGTCTGCTCGTTGGGGCCCCAATGCAGCCAGTAGCTTTCCACGGGGTGCACAACTCCCACCTTGACAAGCGGTGTGCCGCGCGTCAGCGCGGTGTTGACGCGTCCGAAGTGATCCTCCACGTAGCTGTATTCGCCGTACCAAGGAGACTGATAGGAAATGGATGCGGGATAGTCGCGCTTGGCCGTGCCCTTCATGGAAACCCAGGAAAGGTGCTGAACGCGTACGGTCACGCCCAGGGCTGCCTGCCAGTCGCCGTGCAGCTTGTGGCCGCGGAAGTCGAAATCCCAACCGGTCACGCCGTAAAGCTCGCTCATCATGCCGGGGCGACCGTATTGGTGCACCGAGGACTGGCATTGCTTTGCGGTGGTAAATTCAAATCTTGCGCACAGCATATCAATGCCGGGAATGCCGAACGCACGGTAAGAGCGCATGCAGTCGCCAATCGCGGCGGTCTGGGAGTGCAGGGTAGGCTCCTCCATCATGTGGCCGGTCAGCGCAATGTTGTGCGCGTCGCACCAGTCGCCGCAGGTGTCGGCAAACGCTTTGGCAAAGCGCTCGGAAACGTGGTCGTGGTAGTGGTATCTTGTCAGCGAGATCTCGCCACCCGGGAGATCCCAGAGCAGCTCGGGCAAATGATCCACCAGGGAGTCGCCGTAGGCTGCCTTGAAGGTGTCCTCCAGGTCGTCGGTCCAGGGCAGGTGCACGTCCTGCTTGCTGTCTGCAAAGGCGAGCGTGCCCTTGCGCATAAACTGCGGCTCGTCGGTAAAGATGGCGGGAACGGTGGAGCCAAAGCGATCGCCCACGGTCTCAAAATAACGCTCGTGTGTGACCTCAATGAATTTTTCAATGGCTGCCTTGTTGAGCGTGTCCACGTAGGACTGGTTGTTGTACCAGGGCGAGTTGCCTGCGATCTCGCGCCATACCGTCCAAAGCGTGCCCTCGATCTGGTCGCCGTCCTTGACCTTGCGGTAGGATTTCAGGCACTTGTCCTCGCCAAGCACGACGTCAAATTTGGCGATCAGAACCGAGCTGTCACGTGTGATATAGCCGGGATTGCTGGTAAAGCAAAGGAATCTCTGACGGAAGGCGGGATCCTTGGTCACGTAGCCGCCCGCAAAGCCGGAGGGCCACTTGTCCTCGTCGTACAGCCACGCCAGCATCTCGTTTTTCTCTGCGTGATCGGTGCAGGCCTTGACCAGGTCCATAAAGTCGTCCGAGAGATAGGTGGTGGACATGCCGTCGCGGCAATGCATGTGAAAGCCGCCCAAGCCCATTTCTTTGAAAACGTCAATCTGACGCAAAAGCTCATCCTTCTGCAAATCGCAGTTCCAGGCCCAGAAGGGCGTGCCGCGATATTGTGCCGTCGGATTTTTGAAAAGCTCACGGTCAAGCTCGGGGGTCTGTCTGTTCTTGTCGTAGATCATGTGTACCTCCTTGAATATCAGTGAAAAATTTTCTGATTTCATTGTAGCGTATTTTTGTAAAAATGGCAAGGGGAAAAGGAAAAAAAGAACGCTGAAAAATCTACTTTCGGCATATAACAGCACAAAAAAAGAAAACTGAAAAAATTTTAAACTTTTTTTCAAAAAGGGGTTGCATTTTTAAAAAGGATGTGCTATAATAAGCAAGTCGCAAACGACGGCCCGTTGGTCAAGCGGTCAAGACGCTAGCCTCTCACGCTGGAAACATGGGTTCGATTCCCGTACGGGTCACCAAACGTAACAAATCCGAACTATTTCGTAAATCGAAATTGTTTCGGATTTTTTTTTTCTATTTAGATAATGCCGAGGATAACCATACGGTTGTCCTCGCCGTTTTTTCACTCGTTTTTTATTACGATTGACCGGTCATCACGTAGCGCGATAACACGATATTTACCTAAAGAGTTCAAGGTATTGACGTCTGCTTTTTGATCTTCTGAATAATGGCAAATCAAGATACTATTAAACAGTC
>JAZNYL010000062.1:0-4643 GCA_045594445.1 Eubacteriales bacterium | reverse complement strand
GGTACTTATAGAAATCCTGCGTCATCGGCTCACCCTCATTGCCAAGCCACTCTCGTGTATCTTCTTCAATGTGATCGAACCAAGGTGCCGAATATTTGTAAACACCGGGTTTTGAGAAAACAATATCATCGTACGCTTTTGCATAGGACTTCATTTCTGCCAGCAATCCACATATCTTTTCTACCGAAGTATTGGGTTCATGCTTCAGCATATGGTTGATTTGTTTGCGCACGGCGTAGTACAAGCTATGATTGAATTCTATGTAGTTACCATCAGGCATCATTACATGAACGATATCACGCATAATATCAGTATACACGGTGGGCATTAAAGAAAGATCCCAAAGCACACCCTCCATGTGACGCATAATTCTCTTTTGCTTAAACAGAATCAACTCGTCGCCTTCCAAAATGCTTTCTAAAACCGCGTCGCGCGATATCATTGTTCGCTCGGGAATCATTTCCGCATATTTCCTTGCCTCGTCCTTTCGACCTCTCCAACCAAGGAGCTGTGTGATACCTTGAATGGCTTCGCCTCTGATAAGATCATCCTTGCAGTTTTTTATAACAGCATCGAACAGCTTGATTGCTTTCTCCTGCTCTGCCACATATTTATCATTGTCCTCGTATTCAAAGGAACGGTTAGAGACTACCCAAGCGAGATTGATCAACCACTTCATATCTCCGGGATATTCTGATACTGCAGTCTCACATATTCTTTGGCGTTCTGCGAAATCTTCTGTCTTAAAGGTGTGATCGTAAGCCTTATTGAGTTCATCATATCTCTTATCGGATTCAACGTCATTGATACCCAGTAATTCGTCGGCAGAAATGTGAAATATTTTCGTGATAGGGACGATCAAAGATAAGTCCGGGCTCGACACACCGGTCTCCCATTTAGAGACGGTTTGATACGTGACGTTCAGGCACGCTGCAAGCTGTTCTTGTGTCATGTGGTTTTTTAGCCTGTATTCTTTAATTCTATCTCCGATAGATTTCATAATGGTCTTTCCTTTACACATTTATTCCGTTCCGGATCGGTGATTTTATTATAGCATATGAATACAGAGAAAACAATAACGAATTTTTTGAGCCTGACTCGAATTTGAAGTGAGTGAAACATTGAGAGAATTATCTCCGTTCTTTTTTTGAGCAAGTAGCCGCAAAAAAATGAACCAGTAATTCGCTGCGCGAATTGAAACGGCGTTTTTCGGGGCTCTGCCCCGTGCCCCGGTCGCTTTTTGAAAAAAGCGACACAAAAACTTTCATCCGTGTCAACCGTGTGGGGACGGCTGTAAAAACAAAGCACACCCGCGACTGCGTCGCGGGTGTGCTTTTATTAGATGATCTGTAAATTACAGACCTCTCTTCACGTAGGTGGTGTGAAGCAGCTCGTGTGCCTTGTGGCTGTTGGGCTCGCCCAAGAAGGTGTCATACAGCTCCTTGATAGCGGGGTTCTCGTGAGACAGACGCAGAGGCATGGAAGCGTCCAGGTTATACAGTACGCTTGCACGCAGAGCGCGTACGTCGGTCCAGTTGAGTACCTTTGCTTCAACGTGAGGCTGACCGCCGCCGTTTACACAGCCACCGGGACAACCCATGATCTCAATGAAGTCGTACTTCTTCTCGCCGCTCTTGACAGCGTCAAGCAGAGCAGCTGCGTTCTTGGTGCCGGATGCAACTGCTACGTTCAGGGTGATATCACCAATGGTGTAGCTTGCTTCCTTCCAACCTGCAGTGCCGCGAACCTCGTGGAAGTCCAGCTTCTCGGGGTTCTTACCGGTCAGAGCAAATACAGCAGTTCTCAGTGCTGCTTCCATAACGCCGCCGGTTGCGCCGAAGATAACGCCTGCACCGGTGGAGATGCCCAGAGGTGCATCAAACTGCTCCTCGGGAAGCTCGTTGAAGTTGATGCCTGCGCGGCGGATCATACGAGCAAGCTCTCTGGTGGTCAGGGAGATGTCAACGTCCGGTACGCCTGCTGCGTTCTCGTCAGCTCTGCCGATCTCGAACTTCTTAGCAGTACAAGGCATGATGGATACCATCACGATATCCTTGGGATCCCAGCCCATCTTCTCTGCATAGTAGGTCTTGGTGATCGCACCCAGCACCTGGTGAGGAGACTTGCAGGAGGACAGGTTGTCGGTGAACTCGGGATAGTAGTGCTCGCAGTACTTAACCCAGCCGGGCGAGCAGGAGGTAATCATGGGCAGAACGCCGCCGTTCTTGAATCTGCCGAGGAACTCGGTAGCTTCTTCCATGATGGTCAGGTCTGCTGCAAAGTCGGTGTCAAATACGTTGGTAAAGCCCAGACGGCGCAGCGCTGCAACCATCTTGCCTTCACCGTTGGTACCGATGGGATTGCCGAATTCCTCAGCGATTGCTGCACGAACTGCGGGAGCAGTCTGAACAACAACGTGCTTGGAGGAGTCTGCCAGAGCCTCGAATACCTCGTCGGTAGAATCCTTTTCATACAGCGCACCTACGGGGCATGCGTTGATGCACTGACCGCAGTTGACGCAGGAGGTGGTAGCAAGAGGAGTATCAAAGGTGCAGCCGATGTGGGTATCAAAGCCTCGGTCGTTTGCGCCGATAACGCCGATGCCCTGTACCTTTTCGCACATTGCGGAGCAACGGCGGCACAGAATGCACTTGCTGTTATCGCGGATGATTGCGCAGGAGGAGTCGTCAATGCGGCTCTCGGTCTTAACGCCTGCATAGTAGTCCTCTTCTACGCCATATTCCTGGCAAAGCTTCTGCAGCTCGCAGTTGGTGGAGCGAACGCAGGACAGGCACTTCTTGTTATGGTTGGACAGAAGCAGCTGAAGATTCATCTTTCTTGCCTTGATGATAGCGGGAGAGTTGGTCACAATTTCAGTGCCCTCGCGCTCAATGGGGTATACGCAAGCGGTTACGAGGCCGCGCGCACCCTTAACCTCAACAAGACACAGACGGCATGCGCCGATCTCGTTGATGTCCTTGAGGTAGCAGAGCGTGGGAATATCGATGCCTGCCAGCTTGGCAGCTTCGAGAACAGTGGTACCGTAGGGTACGGTATAGGGCTGACCGTTGATCTTGATATTAAGCATTTTGGTTTCCATATCCACAATTCTCCTTTCTTAGTCCTTATAGATTGCGCCGAACTTACAGCCGGATACGCAAGCGCCGCACTTGACGCACTTGGAAGCGTCGATGGTCAGCGAAGGCAGCTTGTGACCGGGAGCTACGTAGTCGGTCTTGGTGATTGCGTCTGCGGGGCAGTTCTTGAGGCACTTGCCGCAGCCAATGCACTTTTCCTTATCGATGACGTAAGACATCAGGCTCTTGCAGACGCCTGCAGGGCACTTCTTGTCCACGATATGTGCGATGTATTCTTCACGGAAGAACTTCAGGGTTGCGATAACGGGGTTAGGAGCAGTCTGGCCAAGGCCGCACAGAGATGCGGACTTGATGTACTCGCACAGCTCTTCCATGCGATCCAGGTCTTCCAGCTCACCGTTACCGGAAATGATCTTATCCAGGATTTCAAGCAGTCTGCGAGTACCTACGCGGCAGGGAGTGCACTTACCGCAGGATTCGTCAACCGTGAATTCCAGGAAGAACTTCGCAATGTCAACCATGCAGTTGTCCTCGTCCATAACGATCAGACCGCCCGAACCCATCATACAACCGATTGCAGTCAGGTTGTCGTAGTCAATGGGGGTGTCGATCAGGGACGCGGGGATACAACCACCGGAAGGACCACCGGTCTGAGCAGCCTTGAACTTCTTGCCGTTCGGGATGCCGCCGCCGATCTCCTCGATAACCTCACGCAGGGTGGTACCCATGGGAACTTCTACAAGACCGGTGTTGGTGATCTTGCCGCCCAGAGCAAATACCTTGGTGCCCTTGGACTTCTCGGTGCCCATGCTGGTGAACCATTCTACGCCGTTGAGAATGATCTGAGGAATGTTTGCGTAGGTCTCTACGTTGTTAAGCACTGTAGGCTGTTCGAACAGACCCTTGACTGCCGGGAAAGGAGGACGGGGTCTGGGCTCACCGCGGTTACCCTCGATAGAGGTCATCAGAGCGGTTTCCTCGCCGCAAACGAATGCGCCTGCGCCAAGACGGATCTTCATATCAAAGTTAAAGCCGGTGCCGAAAATGTTCTCGCCGAGCAGGCCGTATTCTCTTGCCTGGTCGATCGCGATCTGCAGACGGTTAACTGCGATGGGATACTCAGCACGAACGTAAACGTAGCCCTCGTCAGCGCCGATAGCGTAAGCAGCGATTGCCATAGCCTCGATGACTGCGTGGGGGTCACCCTCCAGGATGGAACGGTCCATGAATGCGCCGGGGTCGCCCTCGTCCGCGTTACATGCAACGTACTTCTTAACCTGGCCACGGTTGCCGGATGCGAACTTCCACTTAAGACCGGTGGGGAATCCGCCGCCGCCACGGCCGCGCAGACCGGAATCCAGAACGGTCTGGATAACCTCGTCGGGGGTCATTTCGCGCAGAGCCTTCTCCAGTGCGAAGTAACCGTCCATAGCGATGTACTCGTCAATATTTTCCGGGTTGATCACACCGCAGTTACGCAGCGCAACTCTCTTCTGCTTCTTGTAGAAGGTGGTCTCGCTCAGGGAAGCAGCCTCCAGCTCCTCC
>JAZNYL010000061.1:0-16697 GCA_045594445.1 Eubacteriales bacterium | reverse complement strand
GTCTGCGTTACGCGTCAAGTCGTAAAGTTTACGCCTCTGCTGTTACTTGCACTCCTTTGGGCTTGAGACAAGTGAGAAGAACCATGCGGTAATTATACTCACTACCATGCCGATAGCTCCGCCCACAGGATGAAAGTTTTTGCGTCGCCTTTTTCAAAAAGCGACTGCCCATCCAAGGGCGCACAGCCCTTGGTCGCCTCCGCAGAGGCGAAATATTCCATACGGCCTTTCATTCGCTTGCGAATAATGGTTCATTTCTTTGGCCTACTTTTCCAAAGAAAGAACGGAGAAAACTTTATCAATGTAACACATCCTAACCCTTCACCCGCTTTCTTCTTTGACATCGCTGGCGCAAAGAAGAAAGCTTGGCAAAGAAGAAACGCCGAGAATATGTCGCGCCTGCGGGCGCGACTTGGGGCGCTGCCCCAAGTCCCCGCGACCTTTTTGAAAAAAGGTCGATCAAAAACTTTCACAAGAGAGGTTGTTTTAATCAAAACAAAACCGCAGGGGGATTCCCTGCGGTTTTATCATTCTATTTATTTCTTAAGTGCAATCACTTTCTTTGCCTTATCTGCAATATTCGCAGGTGTCAGGCCATACATCTCCAGCAGCGGAGGTACCTTGCCGCTTCTGCCGAACGCATCCTCTGTACCCACGCTCAGCACGGGTACGGGGCACCCTTGGCACACTGCCTGTGCCACGGCCGCACCAAGGCCGCCGATGACGTTATGCTCCTCAGCCGTCACGATCGCGCCGGTCTCGGCTGCCGCCTTACAAATCAGCTCTGCATCCAGCGGCTTGAGCGTATGAATATTGATCACTCTTGCGTCAATTCCCTCGCCTGCCAGAATTTCTGCTGCTTCCAGCGCCATGGAAACCATGTAGCCGGTTGCCACCAGCGTGACGTCCTTGCCGTCGCGCAGCACCACGCCCTTGCCAAGCTCAAACTTGTAAGTCTCCTCGTCGTTGACCACGGGCAGGGGGTTTCTGCTGAAACGAATATAGAACGGACCGTCGGTCTCGATCGCGCACTTGACTGCCAGTCTTGCTTCAACTGCGTCTGCGGGGTTGATGACCGTCATGCCGGGAATGGTGCGCATCAGTGCCAGGTCCTCCAGGCACTGGTGAGTCGCGCCGTCCTCGCCAACCGCAAGACCTGCGTGCGTTGCACCGATCTTGACATTGAGGTGGGGGTATCCTACCGCATTTCTGACCTGCTCGAACGCTCTGCCTGCCGCAAACATGGCAAACGAGGACGCGAACGCGGTCTTGCCTGCCGCTGCAAGTCCTGCAGCCACGCAAACCATATTGCCCTCGGCAATGCCGCAATCAAAGAATCTGTCGGGGTAAGCCTTTTTGAAGGTGACCGTCTTGGTTGCCTCTGCAAGGTCGGCATCCAGCACCACGAAATCATATTGCTCTGCAAATTCCACCAGCGCCTTGCCGTATGCATCTCTGGTGGCTACCTTATCGCCAATCTTATACATCTGCTCAGTCCTCCTTTGCGCTCAGCTCGGCCACAGCGGTTGCATACTGCTCGTCGTTCGGAGCAGAGCCGTGCCACTTGACCTGATTTTCCATAAAGGAAACGCCCTTGCCCTTGGTCGTGTTCATTACGATGGCACTGGGTGCGCCCTTGACAGCCTTGGCCTTTTCCAGAGCCTCTTCGATCTGTTCAAAGTCGTGACCGTCGATGGTCTGTACGAAAAATCCGAACGCCTCCAACTTGGGCTCAAAGGGTGCGGGGCCGATGACTTCGGCAACGGGGCCGTCGATCTGCAGGCCGTTATAGTCGATGATCAGGCAGAGGTTATCCAGCGCGTAGTGGGCTGCAAACATGCAAGCCTCCCAGATCTGGCCTTCCTCGCTCTCGCCGTCGCCCACGATGGCATAGGTACGATAGTCCTTGCCGTCGATCTTGGCAGCCAACGCCATACCGCAAGCAGCGGAGAATCCAAGGCCAAGAGAGCCGGTGGACATATCCACGCCGGGGATATGCTTCATATCGGGATGGCCCTGCAGAATGGAATCGTGCTGACGCAGAGTGCCCAGCAGAGCCTTATCAAAATATCCGCGCTCTGCAAGCGCCGCATAGAGTGCGGGTGCGCAGTGGCCCTTGGACAGCACCAGTCTGTCGCGGTTTTCGTCCTTGGGATTTGCGGGATCAATGTTCATGTGATCAAAATACAGGTATGCCAAGAGGTCGGAGATCGACATGGATCCGCCCGGGTGACCCGATTTGGCAGCGTGCGTGCCTTCCAGCACGCCAAGACGGATGGCCGTAGCCTTTTCCTTTAGCATTTGCAGCTTTTCTGTGTTCATGGGACTTTCCCCTTTCGTTGCAACGTTTTGTCACTTTATTATACCACCCGCCGGGGATGCTTGTCAAGGCAAAGAACGGAAGTTTCGCCTCCACAGGATGAAAGTTTCGCTCGCCGACACCCCAACGGTTCACCCCCACAGGATGAAAGTTTTCGCCCGCCTTTTTCAAAAGGCGGCGCAGGTCGAGGGCGCGAAGCCCTCGTCGCCTCCGCAGAGGCGAAATATTTACTCGGCGTTTCTTCTTTGCCAAGCTTTCTTCTTTGCGCCCGCGGTGTCAAAGAAGAAAGCGGGTGAAGGGTTAGGATGTGTTACATTGATAAAGTTTTCTCCGTTCTTTTTGAGCAAAGAGGCCCAAAAAGAACCAAAAAGGCCGTAAAAGAGATTTCGCGCCTGCGGGCGCGACGAGGGCTCTGCCCTCGACCTGCGAGCCTTTGAAAAGGCTCGACCCAAACTTTCATCCTGTGGGGGTGGTCCGTTTGGGTGACAGTGATCAAAAACTTTCATCAGAGCGTCCCCGTATCACTCCCCTTTGTTCACAATCTGTATCTTGACAAAGACATATAAATATAATAAAATATTATTATACAACTATACGATCGGCGGGCGATTCTTGAATCGCCCCTACTTCGATCTGACGCTGGGAGGCAATCATGGAGCAAAAGCGATTTACCAAAAACGACGACGGTTTTGTCTGTGCGCATTGCGGGCGCGAGGTGCAGCCGTTGGGCTATACTTCGCGTAATCATTGCCCGTTTTGCCTGTGGTCTATGCATCTCGATATTTTTCCCGGTGATCGCGCAAGCGAATGCCAAGGACAGATGGAGCCAATCAAGGTAGAGCCCGATGCCAAAAAGGGCTACGTCATTATCCACCGCTGCACAAAATGCGGTGAGCTGCACCGCAACAAGGCCGCGCACGAGGCTAAAGTTCAACCCGACAACTTAAAGCTGCTGATCTCTTTGACAGCAGGAAGATAACGAAAGGAGCACGCCATGAAGTATACCGCAAACGCATTTACTCTGCCCTCCTCCGACAAAATCCATACCCTTGCCGCCTGGTGCTGGACACCGGATAATCCCGTAGGCGTTATTCAACTCTCGCACGGCATGTGCGAGTACGCGCTGCGCTATGAGAAATTTGCCCAGCGCATGTGCGACGCAGGCTTTGCCGTAGTCGGTCACGACCATCTCGGTCACGGCCACACCGCGCGCTCTGCCGACGAGCTTGGCTACATCACCGACGCCAAAAATCCCGCGCTTTGCTTGGTCAAGGACGTGTATGCGGTCAACGGCTGGATCAAAAGCACTTTCCCCGAGCTGCCCGTGATCCTCTACGGCCACAGCATGGGCTCGTTTATTGCTCGCTGGGCGCTGACCGAATACAAGGACGCCTGGAACGCGGCCGTTATTTCGGGTACGGCAGGTCCCGAGGCACCCACGGGTGCGGGCAAGCTGCTCTGCCGCGTGCTGGGACTTTTCGGCAAGCACAGCCGCTCGAATCTGCTCTATACCATCGCGTTTGGCTCTTACGACAAGCCCTTTGCCGATGAGGGCATCAAGAATGCATGGCTGACACGAGACCGTGCGGTGATTGAGAAATACAACGCAGACCCCTTCTGCTCTTACAAATTCACGGTCAACGGCTATCTGACGCTCTTTACGCTGCTTGGCAAGGTTTCCGCCAAGGATTGGGCGAAGCAGATGCCCCTTAACCTGCCTATGCTGATCGTCTCGGGCGAAAACGACCCCGTCGGTAACTTCGGCAAGGGCGTGCGCCACGTGGAATCCCGCCTGCGCGAGGCGGGTGCGAGCGAGCTTTCCTCCATGTACTTTGAGGGCATGCGTCACGAGCCGCACAACGAAACCGACAACGACAATTTCTACGAGGGCGTGATCAACGTCATGCACAATATGATCCGGAGATAACTATGCAGACACTCAAACAAACCAAGGGCAAGCTGCTTGGCGTGGACTTCGGCGACAAGCGCACGGGCATTGCCGTTTCCGACAGCCTGCGCACCATGGCGTCCGGAAGACAGACCATATCGGTCGGCGGCATGGAAAAAACGGCCGAGCGCACCGCCGAGATCGCGCGTGAACTTGGCGTTGTGGGCGTTGTGGTAGGCGTACCCGTCAACATGGACGGCTCGTTTGGCCCTCGTGCGCAGCACGCACAGAAATTTGCGTCCATCCTGCAATACAAGCTGGGCGACGGCATCCACGTTGCGATGCTGGACGAGCGCATGACCACCATGGCTGCCTCGCGCTATTTAAACGAAACCGACACGCGCGGCGTAAAGAGAAAGCAGGTCATTGACACGCTTTCTGCCGAAATCATTTTGCAAAACGCACTTGACAAGCTCAAATATATGAATACATGAATTAAAGGAATCATATCATGGCAAAATCCACAACCACAACCCGCATCATAGGCTGGGCATTCCGCCTGCTGGTGGGCGCAATGATCTTCTCTGTGGTGGGCGTGCTGCTCTGGCGCATTCTCTCCTCGGGCGATCCTGCGTCCATGACCGTGCTGCAGCCCAACGAGCAGATCTACACCGCTTACCAAGCAGAGGGCGAGCAGCTGCAGATCCTGCATCAGCAGCACGATACCATCATTCGCGACGGCCCTTCCAAGGGATATTTCTCGGTCACGCAAAGCGAATTTATCCCCGCGGCTGACCAGCTGCAGATCACCTTCCGCTACAACAACAGCACGCTCAAATACGTAGCCACCGACTATGGAAAGCCCGCTCCCTTGGAGCGCGGCAAGGATTGGTTTGACGTGACCGTGACCGTTGCCTACGACCTGACGCCCGAAAACACCGCGGACAACGATATCAACAACCCTACCAGCGTACGTTTTGAGCGTTATCAGCCCTCGGCGTGCGTCAAAGACACCAAAAATCTTTACAACTACGAGCGACTGACCTTTGACGGCATTGATATCTGCGCGGGCTTTGACGACGAGGGCAACCCCATCATGCGCCCCGATATTCTGGCCGTTTACGTGGATATCTACTTCAACGAGGATATCGACTACCAAAACGAGCCGCTCGGCGCGCTGCTGATCTACGTGTACGGTAACGAGCGCAGCGTACTGACCGATACCCTTGGCAAAAAGGACGTCGCTGCCTTGGAGGCCTTTGGCCAAAAATAATTTGCAAGTTTTGCGAATTCTATTGACAAGCAAGGGATAATCATTTATAATTTTTACGTAAGAGTCGAGGTGCATCGCACAAAAAGTACCTTGCCGCAAAAGGCAGCACGGCCGTTGGCAAGCGAAAGGGGTGGGATGCCGAAGCCTGCCCTTTGTGCTGGGGGCTTGGTTGGGCGAACGGACTAAGTGCCGTTCGACTGTCGCGCCAACGCGCGGGGTGCTTCTCTTTGGCATAGGATTTGATCCGGATTTCGGAAACAGATATGCAAGAGTGCTTCTCCGCGGTGAGAGGCACTCTTTACTTTTGGATGAAAAATTTGTTAAATAAAGGAAGTTTTACTATGGCACACACACCGATTTTTAAGGGCATTGCAACTGCGCTGATCACCCCCATGCACGAGGACGGCAGCGTGGATTACGAGGCGTTTGGTCGCTTGATCGACTGGCAGATCGAATGCGGCATTGACGCTTTGGTGATTGCAGGCACCACGGGCGAGGGCTCTACCTTGACCGACGAGGAGCACCGCGAGGTCATTCGCTACGCGGTTGAGCGCGCGGCACACCGCATCCCCATCATTGCCGGCACGGGCAGTAACGATACCGCCTACGCCTGCGACCTGACCCGCTTTTCCGCCAAGGTGGGAGCTGACGCCATGCTGGTGGTCACCCCCTACTACAACAAGGCAACGCAAAACGGCCTTGTCAAGATGTTCAACGCGATTGCCGATGCATCCGACAAGCCCATCATTGCATACAACGTTCCCTCGCGTACCGGCTGCGCGATCGCTCCCGCGACTTACGCAAAGCTTGCAGAAAATCCCAAGATCACGGCCATCAAGGAGGCCAACGGCGACATTGGCGCGATCGTGGAGACCGCTGCACTGGTGGGCGACAAGATGGACATTTACTCGGGCAACGACGACCAGATCGTCCCCGTGCTTGCCATGGGCGGCATGGGCTGCATCTCGGTGCTCTCCAACGTGCTTCCCCGCGAGACCAAGCAGATCTGTGAGCTGTTCTGGCAGGGCGACGTCAAGGGCGCGGCTGCACTGCAATGTAAGCTGCTGCCGCTGGTCAAGGCTCTCTTTTCCGAGGTCAACCCCATTCCCGTCAAGGCCGCTATGGCAAAAATGGGCTTCTGCTCTCCTGCTATCCGTCTGCCCCTGACAGAAATGGAAGAAGCGCACGCAGAGATCCTGTACGCGCGCATGAGAGAGGCAGGCATTGACGTATGAAGGTCATGATCATCGGCGCCGCAGGCCGTATGGGCAAGGAGCTCATCACGCTTGTCAAGCAAGGATATGCGGGCGCGGACGCCTATATCGGCGTGGACGCTTATTCTGACGATTATCCCCATACCCCCGCCGAGTGCGGCGAGACGCCCGACGTGATCGTGGATTTCTCGCACGCAAGCGCGACCGACTCGGTGCTGGATTTTGCCGTTGCCAACAATCTTCCCTGCGTGATCGGCACGACGGGACACAGCGAGGAGCAGCTCTCTCACATCCGTGCGGCGGCAGAGCACGTGGCAATCTTCCACTCGGGCAACATGTCGGTGGGCATTGCGGTGCTTTTGCAGTTGGCGAAGCAGGCGGCACGCGCATTCCCCGACGCGGATATTGAGATCATTGAGGTACACCACAAGCACAAGGCCGACGCGCCCAGCGGTACGGCACTCATGCTGGCAAACGCCATTTGCGAGGTGCGCCCCGATTCCAACAAGGTGCTGGGCAGAAGCGGACAATGCAAAAGACAGCCGCAGGACATCGGTATTTCTGCCGTGCGCATGGGCAGCGTGGTTGGTGAGCACAAGGTTTGCATTTGCACCGAGAGCCAGACCATTACACTGGAGCATAAGGCGCACACCCGCGCACTGTTTGCCGAGGGCGGATTGACTGCGGCGGCATATATTGCAAACAAAACACCCGGGCTTTACAACATGCAGACCATGCTTGCAGAGCTTGACGAGGAGAAGGATCATGAAAATAGCAATTGTGGGGTACGGTAACCTTGGCCGCGGCGTTGAGGCCGCGCTGACCGCCGCACCTGATATGCAGCCCGTCGGCATTTTCACGCGCCGCGATCCCGCGAGCGTACAAAGCGTCATGGGCTTGCCGGTATATTCAATGAGCGAATTGGAGAGCATGGCGGACGGCATCGACGTGGTCATCAACTGCGGCGGCTCTGCCACCGACCTGCCGACGTCCACCCCCGCGCTGGCTGAAAAATTCCACGTGGTGGACAGCTTTGACACGCACGCAAAGATCCTTACGCATCGTGCCGCAGTCGATGCAGCCGCGCGTAAGGGCGGTAAGGTGGCAGTCATTTCGGTGGGCTGGGATCCCGGTATGTTCTCGCTGACAAGACTGTATGCACAGAGCGTTTTGCCGAACGGCAAGAGCTACACCTTCTGGGGCACGGGCGTCAGCCAAGGGCATTCGGACGCGATCCGTCGCATCGAGGGCGTGGCCGATGCAAGACAGTACACGGTGCCGATCGAGGCGGCCATGGAGAGAGTCAAGAGCGGAGAGATGCCGAATTTCAAGGCAGCAGATATGCACGAGCGAGTTTGCTACGTGGCCATCAAGGAAGGTGCGGACGCGGCAGAGATCGAACAAAGGATCGTGACCATGCCCGATTATTTTGCACCCTACAAGACCACGGTTCACTTTGTCAGCTTGGAAGAGCTGCACAGAGAGCACGGAGGACTTCCGCACGGCGGCACGGTCATCCACGCAGGCAAAGCCGCAACGGGCTCGGCGCACACGATCGAATATAAGCTGAATCTGGAGTCCAATCCCGACTTCACGGGCAGTATTTTGGTCGCATTTGCAAGAGCGGCATACAGAATGGGACAGAAGGGCGAGGTTGGCTGCAAGACCGCATTTGATATTCCGCCCATCCTGCTCTCCCCCGAAAAGCCCGAAGATCTGTACGCGCACCTCTTATAATCACCTTCATAGGATGAAAGTTTGGATCGAGCCTTTTCAAAGGCTCGCAGGTCAAGGGCGGAGCCCTTGTCGCGCCCGCAGGCGCGAAACTTTTCCAATTGGCGTTTTTTGGTTCTTTTTTGCGCCTACTTGCACAAAAAAGAACGGAGAGAATTTCTACAACGTAAAAAACAAAGGGAGAGCTCGTATCAAGGCTCTCCCTTCTCTTTTTTGACCAACACGTATTCCGGACTTTTGATCAATAGCCCCTGCGTTGTTGCAATGATTTCAACCTTATTACCCAATGCATACCGTTCCCTTAAGTCCTTAGGAATCACAAGTCGGCCAAGCTTATCAAACTCTTTTATGATGCCAATATATTCTATTTCGGTTCCCTTTTTCACTTTTATCAGCACCCTCTTTCTCAATTCTTATCATTAACACAATTATATCGCAAAAATGTGTTAAAGTCAAGTATATTCTTAGGATTAACACATTTTTGGGGGTGTTACGCATGAAAATTTACGATTACAACGGCAGCAAGAACATTTGCGGGCAAAGAGTTAAGGAAGCCAGAAAGAAATGTAAGCTGTCACAGGAAAATCTCGCAGCCAAGCTGCAGCTTGAGGGCGTGATCATCGAGCGTGACAGTGTAAGCAGAATTGAGATCGGCACGCGCTTTGTGGCGGATTACGAAATTGCCGCACTATGTAAAATTCTGCACGTTACTCCCGGCTATTTATTGGGGATGGAATAGCCGTACGCACACCTCTTATAATCACCTTCATAGGATGAAAGTTTTCGCCCTCCGCCACCCAAACGGTCCACCTCTACAGGATGAAAGTTTTTGATCGACCTTTTTTCAAAAAAGGTCGCGGGGTTCGGGGCAGGCCCCGAATTACGCCGTTCTTTTTGGTTCTTTTTCTTGCGGCTACATAGCCAAGAAAAAGAACGGAGAGAATTTCCTCAACGCAAAGTACAAAGGGAGTTACCTTCAGGTAATTCCCTTTTTTGTTGAAATCTGTAGGGGAGGATATTATCCTCCCGCACGAAAACAATTTACGATCAGTATCTCCAAACATCCACCTGTCTGATCGCGTGCGGGAGGATGGATTTGCTTGCAAATATTCCTCCCCTACAGAATTGGATTGTTCGCTTCTTATATTGAGCAAACCGTTTCCGTTCTTTTTTGTTGGGATGTTATGTGAGAAAACCGTTTCCGTTCTTTTTGAGCAAAGAGGCCCAAAAAGAACCAAAAAGGCCGTTGGAGAGCTTTCGCCTCTGCGGAGGCGACAAGGGCGCTGCCCTTGACCTGCGACCTTTTTGAAAAAAGGTCGATCAAAAACTTTCGTGAGAGGCTTGTCCGTATGGTGGCGGTTTTTGACGAAAAATGTGCCACATCTCCTTGAAATCATTGACATTTTTCGCGATATATGATATAATGAAATATCTATTTTCATTACCCCCAAAAGGAGTATTTTCATGGTCATTACAGACGTTTTAGATAACAACGCGCGACTGTATGCGGACGAGGTTGCACTCGTGGAAATCAATCCTAAGTTCGAGCCTCAAAGCCGTATTACTTGGCGCGATTATGCGCTCATGCAGCCCCAGCCCGGTCAGCCCTTCCGCCGCCAGATTACCTGGGAGCAATTCTGGAAGCGCGCTAACCGCTTTGCCAACCTCTTACTCTCCCGCGGCTGTCGCAAGGGAGACAAGGTTTCCATTCTGATGATGAACTCAATTGAGTGGCTGCCCATCTACTTCGGCATTCTCAAGGCAGGCGCGGTTGCCGTCCCGCTCAATTACCGCTATGCCGCCGATGAGATCAAATACTGTCTGGACAAATCCGACAGTACCATGGTCATCTTTGGCCCCGAATTCATTGGCCGTATGGAGGCCATCAGCGATCGCATTCCGCGCGTTCGTCACCTCTTTTACGTAGGCGAGGACTGCCCCGCCTTTGCGGACAGCTATGACAAAATGATCGCCTACTGCACCTCGCGTCAGCCCGATATTTCGCTTTCCGAGGACGACGACGCAGCCATCTACTTCTCCTCCGGCACGACCGGCTTCCCCAAGGCAATCCTGCACGCGCACCGCTCTCTGACGCACGCGATGCTGACCGAGCACAACCATCACTCTCAGACGCACGACGACGTGTTCCTTTGCATCCCTCCCCTGTACCACACCGGCGCAAAAATGCACTGGATGGGTAGCTTTTTCGCAGGTGGCAAGGCCGTTTTGCTCAAGGGCGTCAATCCCGAGTGGATCCTCAAAGCCGCATCGGATGAAAAATGCTCGATCGTCTGGCTGCTGGTGCCGTGGGCGCAGGATATTCTGGACGCGCTGGAGCGCGGCGAGCTGAAAATGGAAGACTACGATCTTTCCGCTTGGCGACTGATGCACATTGGTGCGCAGCCTGTTCCGCCCTCGCTGATCAAGCGCTGGCTGGAGGTGTTCCCTTCTCATCAATATGACACCAACTATGGTCTGAGCGAATCCATCGGCCCCGGCTGCGTGCACCTTGGCGTGGAAAACGTGGACAAGGTGGGCGCGATCGGCAAGGCCGGCTACGGCTGGAAGACCCGCATCATTGATCCCGCGGGCAACGTGGTAGCACGCGGCGAGGTTGGCGAGCTTTGCGTCAAGGGTCCCGGCGTCATGAACTGCTATTACAACGATCCCGAGGCCAGCGCAGAGGTGCTGCGCGACGGTTGGCTACTCACGGGCGACATGGCCATGGAAGACCCCGACGGCTTTATTTACTTAGTTGACCGCAAAAAGGACGTGATCATCACGGGCGGTGAAAACCTCTACCCCGTGCAGATCGAAAACCACATCCGTGCGCACGCGGCCGTCAAGGACGTAGCAGTCATCGGCCTGCCGCACGAGCGTCTTGGTGAGATTGCTGCCGCTATCATTGAATTTAAGGAGGGCTGCAGCGCAACCGAGCAGGAGATCGAAGACTTCTGCGCAACGCTGCCCCGCTACAAGCGTCCTCGCAAAATCATTTTTGCAACCATTCCTCGCAACCCCACGGGCAAGATTGAAAAGCCCAAGCTGCGCGAGCAATACTGCGGCGGCAGCCTTGTGGAAAAGCAGATTCAGCACTGATAAGGAGATTTGTATATATGTCCAAAAAGCTTATGCTCGGTAATGCGGCCGTTGCACGCGGCGCATACGAGGCAGGCGTGCGCGTGGTATCCTCTTACCCCGGCACTCCCAGCACCGAGATTACCGAAAATATTGTGCAATACCCCGAGATCAACGTCGAGTGGGCTCCCAACGAAAAGGTGGCTGCCGAGGTTGCCATCGGTGCAGCGATCGGTGGCGGCCGCGCCATGACCTGCTGCAAGCACGTTGGCCTTAACGTCATGGCCGACCCCTTCTTTACCGCATCCTACACAGGCGTGAACGCGGGCCTTGTGATTGCCGTGGCAGACGACCCCGGCATGCATTCCTCGCAAAACGAGCAGGACTCCCGCCACTACGCAAAGGCGGCAAAGCTGCCTATGCTGGAGCCCTCGGATTCCTCCGAGTGCTTGGAATTTACCAAGCTGGCCTTTGACCTCTCCGAGCAGTTTGACACGCCCGTGCTCCTGCGTCTTTCCACCCGCATCTCTCACTCGCAAAACCCCGTCAAGATCAGCGAGCGCAAGGAAATCGCAGTCAAGCCCTACGAAAAGGACATTCCCAAGTACGTCATGATGCCCGCAATGGCCATCAAGAAGCACGTGGTGGTTGAGCAGCGCCATCAGACTCTGGTACAGTATGCCGAGACCTCGCCGCTCAACGTCATTGAGGACAACGGATCCCGCATTGGCGTGATCGTATCCGGCACGACGCACCTGTACGCGCACGAGGCGCTGGGCAATGCCGTCAATTATTTGAAGCTTGGCATGGTGTATCCCCTGCCCGAGCAGAAGATCAAGGATTTTGCCGCTTCGGTGGACACCTTGTTCGTCATTGAAGAGCTTGATCCCTTTATTGAGGAGCATTGCAACAACATCGGCGTCAAGGTTTCGGGCAAGCAGCACTTTACCATGCTTGGCGAATACACCCCTGCCATGATCCGCACCGCGGTGCTTGGCACGCCCAATCCCGAATATATCGCTCTGGAAAACACGATCCCCGGCCGTCCGCCCGTCATGTGCGCGGGCTGCCCGCACAGAGGCACGTTCTACGTGCTCAAAAAGCTGGGGCTGACCGTCTCGGGTGACATTGGCTGCTACACGCTGGGCGCCGTTGCACCTCTTGCATCGGTGGACACCACCATCTGCATGGGCGCGTCGGTCAGCGCAGCGTTCGGCATGGCCAAGGTGCGCGGTGGGGAGTTCAATCAGAAGCTGGTCAGCGTGATCGGCGACTCCACCTTTATCCATTCGGGCATTACCGGCTTGATCGACATCGTTTACAACAAGGGCGCAAACACGGTGATCGTGCTTGATAACTCGATCACCGGCATGACCGGTCACCAGCAGAATCCCGCCATGGGCAAGACCATTCGCGGCGAGGACACCCGCGCGGTTGACTTGGTCGCGCTTTGCCACGCGGTCGGTGTGGATCGCGTGCGCGTGGCCGATCCCTTTGATCTCAAGGGCTTTGAAGCAGCCGTCCGCGAGGAGCTGGCTGCGAACGAGCCCTCCGTCATCATCGCGCAGCGTCCCTGCGCGCTGCTCAAGCACGTCAAATACACAGGCCATTGCGAAATTACCGACAAGTGCCGCAAGTGCAAGCTTTGCATGAAGCTTGGCTGCCCCGCGATCTCTGTATCGGCTGACGGCTCGGTCAAGATCGACGTTACACAATGCAACGGCTGCGGCCTTTGCACAGGCGTTTGCCCGTTCGGCGCAATTGAAAAGAAGGAGGACTGACCATGAAAAACGTAAATATCATGATCGTGGGCGTAGGTGGTCAGGGTACTCTGCTTGCCAGCCGCATCCTCGGTAACGCCATTCTCTCGCTCGGCTACGACGTCAAGGTCTCCGAGGTACACGGTATGTCGCAGCGCGGCGGCAGCGTGGTCACCTACGTCAAATACGGCGAAAAGGTCTACTCCCCCGTCATTGACAAGGGCGAGGCAGACATCATTCTCGCATTTGAGCAGCTGGAGGCTCTGCGCGCACTCCCCTACCTGAAAATGGGCGGCAAAATGATTGCCAACACGCAAAAAATCAACCCCATGCCTGTCATCACGGGCGCGGCGACCTATCCCGAGGGCATTCTCGAAACGCTTTCTGCCAAGGTTGACCTGACCGCGCTTGACGCGTTGGCCATGGCCAAGGCTGCGGGCAACACCAAGGCTGTCAACGTAGTGCTGATGGGCGTAATGGCCAAGAATACAAATATTCCTTACGAGACTTGGGTAAATGCGGTGCGCGAGTGCGTGCCCGCCAAGTTCCTTGAAGCTAACCTGCGCGCCTTTGATGCAGGCTATCGCTACGCAGAGGAGGCATTGCAATGAAGCCGTCCACCGCTTACGCGTGGAGAACGGGCTTGATCATTGCCTACGTGATCCTCTCCCTTGGCGGCTTTGCGGCCATTCTGATCATTCCCGCCTCACGCGAGGTATTCAAAACGCTCTCCAACTCCCACCCCTACCTCATGGGCTTTGCCAAGTTTGCCGTTCTGGCAACGGCAGGTGAGCTGCTTGCCATGCGCCTTGCCCAAAAGGAATGGGAGCTCCCCTCTTACGTGTGGGCAAGATTTTTGATCTGGGGCGTGATTGGCGTCTGGATCACCTACATGATGAAGATTTTCGGCGCGGGCGTGGGTGCTCTGATGGCAAGCGGCCTTTTGCCCAATCCCGAGCACGCGCTGCTGAACAGCTTTGTCAAGGCCTTCATGATCAGCGCGACCATGAACCTCTCCTTCGGCCCCACCTTCATGGCGCTGCACAAATGCTCGGATACTTATCTGGATATGCGCGCCGCAGGCTGCAAAAAGCGCAACGTAGCCCGCGTGGTGCGCAACGTGGATTGGAAAAAGTTTGCTACCTTTACCATTCTTAAAACCGTCCCCCTGTTCTGGATCCCCGCACATACTCTGACCTTTATGCTCCCCGCAGAATACCAGGTGGCCATGGCTGCTGCACTCTCGGTGGCGCTGGGCATTATTCTCAACCTCAAAAGAAAAAACGCATAAACACGTAAATCCTAAAAAGAAAAGAGAACTCTTATGGCTATCAGAAACCCCGAAATTGAATGCATGCCTCGCGAGCAGATCGTCGCGATGCAAAACGAGCGACTTGTCGCACAAGTCAAGCGTTGCTACGAAAACGTAGAATGCTTCCGTAAGAGAATGGACGAGCTGGGACTTACTCCTGACGACGTTCACGGCGTCGAAGACCTCTCCAAGCTTCCCTTCTCCTACAAGAGTGACCTCAGAGATTACTACCCCTTCGGCCTTTTTGCAACCCCCATGTCCGAGATCGTGCGCGTGCACGCGTCATCCGGCACGACGGGAAAGCGAATCGTGGTTGGATATACCAAAAACGACTTGGCCATGTGGGCTGACTGTGTCGCCAGAATGATGGAGGCGATCGGTCTTGACGAGCGCGATATCGTGCAGGTTTCTTACGGCTACGGCTTATTCACCGGCGGTCTCGGCGCACACGGCGGCACAGAGGCGTTGGGTGCGACCGTCATCCCCATGTCCTCGGGCAACACTGCTTTGCAGATTCAGACCATGGTGGACTTTGGTGCCACCGCGCTTTGCTGCACGCCCTCTTACGCGCTGTACCTGGGCGAGGAGATCGAGCGTCTTGGACTCAAAGGCCAGCTTAAGCTCAAGGCCGGCATTTTCGGTGCAGAGCCCTGGAGCGAGGACATGAGATTGCAGATCCAGGACAAGCTGGGTCTGAAGGCTTACGATATTTACGGTCTTTCCGAAATTCTCGGCCCCGGTGTTTCCTGCGAATGCGAGTGCCAGGCAGGCATGCACGTATGGGAGGACCACTTTATTCCCGAGATCATTGATCCCGACACCTGCGAGGTGCTTCCTGCAGGACAGTCCGGTGAGCTGGTATTCACCACCATTACCAAGGAGGGCTTCCCTCTGATCCGTTACCGCACCCGCGACATCTGCTCGCTCAACTATGAAAAGTGCGCTTGCGGCAGAACGCACGTGCGTATGCGCAAGCCCAGCGGCAGAAGCGACGACATGCTGATCATCCGCGGCGTCAACGTATTCCCCTCTCAGATCGAGGAGGTACTGCTCAAGGTCAGCGGCGGCGACATCACACCCAACTATCAGATCGTGGTTGACCGCGTCAACAACACCGACACCTTTGACGTCAACGTGGAAATGAGCGAGAACTTGTTCGCGGACGATATCCGTTCGATCGAGGCTGTGGAAAAGCGCATTACCTCGGGGCTTCGCGATATGCTGGGCATTTCCGCCAAGGTGCACCTGGTCAACCCCAAGACCATTGCGCGCAGCGAGGGCAAGGCAAAGCGCGTGATCGATAACAGAAAATACTAAAAAAGGAGCGTAACGAAATGAAGGTAAAGCAGCTTTCCGTATTTATTGAAAACCGCAAGGGCAATCTTGCGCCCGTTCTTTCGCACCTCTCCCGCGGTGGTGTGGACATCAGCGCGCTCTCTTTGGCAGACACCTCTGATTTCGGCGTACTGCGCCTGATCGTGGACAAGGTGGAGCTTGCACAGCAGATTCTCTCCGAGGACGGCGTGATTGTTAAGGTCACCGAGGTGCTGGCCGTGGTTATGAAAGACCATCCGGGTGGTGCTGCCGAGGTTGTCAATATCCTGGCCGACAATCATATTGAGATCGAATACATGTACGCTTGCGCGGGCAAAACCTTAGGCAAGGCGCTCATGATCGTGCGCGTGGACGACCCCGCAAAGGCAGAGGAAATCCTGTGCGCCAACGGCTTTGGCGACACCAAGGCAAACGAGATTTACAGAATTTAATTGTCCCAACGCAATAAAAAAATCCTCCGCAAATCAGGCTGCGGAATAAGCGGGAAAAGCGCAATACCCCTCGTGTCATCCTGAGCGGAGAAAACATCCCGTGTGGATGTTTTCGTAGTCGAACTTTCAAAAATCTGCAACAAATTGCTGATTTTTGAAAGTCAAAACGCTTGCAGCGTTTTGAGAATCTACGAGGGGCAACATCATTCGCCCGTAAATCCCGACACTGCGTGTCGCGCTCCGCGTTCGACTCCACTTCGTTCCGCTCAGGATGACACGGGCGAGGGGTGAGTACGGTTGTGCCCGTAGATATTTCGGCTTCGTCATTTCGCAACGAGTTGCGAAATTCCTC
>JAZNYL010000060.1:0-19672 GCA_045594445.1 Eubacteriales bacterium | reverse complement strand
CCGACACTGCGTGTCGCGCTCCGCGTTCGACTCCACTTCGTTCCGCTCAGGATGACACGGGCAGGGCTGCGCATCATAAAAACCGAAAGCAGAAGCCATCAAAGACTTCTGCTTTTTCGTTATTTTCCGCTAAATTCTCAGCCCCATGGGGCTGCGCTTTTTTATGTGTTTCTTACGCCAACGCCTTTTCCAGTCTCTCTCTGATCGCCTTTAAGAACTCCAGGGAATTGACCGAGGTGACAGGTGTGCCGGGTACGACAAGGCCGACCAGATCCTTGGTCATAATGCCGTCGTTCAGCGTCTGCAGGCAGGCAGTCTCTAACTTGTCGGCATAGTCCACAAGGTCGTCAAGGCCGTCCAACTGACCTCTCTTACGCAAAGCTCCCGACCACGCGAAAATGGTGGCCATGGGGTTGGTCGAGGTGGTCTCGCCCTTGAGATAGCGGTAGTAGTGGCGCGTGACCGTGCCGTGTGCCGCCTCGTACTCGGTGGTGCCGTCGGGCGCGACCAGTACCGAGGTCATCATGGCAAGCGAGCCGAACGCGGTGGAAACCATGTCGCTCATGACGTCACCGTCGTAGTTCTTGCAAGCCCAGATAAAGCCGCCCTTGGAGCGGATGACGCGCGCGACCGCATCGTCGATCAACGTGTAGAAGTACTCAATGCCCAGCTCCTCGAACTTTTCCTTATAATCCGCGTCGTAGATCTCCTGGAAGATCAGCTTAAAGGTCTGATCGTACTGCTTGGAGATGGTGTCCTTGGTAGAGAACCACAGATCCTGCTTGGTATCAATTGCATATTGGAAGCAGGAGTGCGCAAAGGAGCGGATCGAGCTGTCCTTATTGTACTGGCTCTGCAGCACGCCGGGGCATTCAAAATCGTAAACTGTTTCGCGGAAGGTTTGGTTGCCGTCCTTGTCGGTAAAGACCAGCTCGGCCTTGCCCTCGGTGGGCACGCGGTACTCGGTTGCCTTGTAAACGTCACCGTAAGCGTGACGGGCAATGGTAATGGGGGCTTCCCAGTTACGCACAGCGGGGCGGATGGAATCAATCAGAATGGGTGCGCGGAATACCGTGCCGTCAAGGATTGCACGAATGGTGCCGTTGGGGGATTTCCACATCTCGGAAAGGTTGTATTCCTCCACGCGCTGGCGGTTGGGAGTTATGGTGGCGCACTTGACCGCCACACCGTATTTCTTTGTCGCATAAGCAGAATCAAACGTGACCTGATCCTTGGTTTTCTCGCGCTCTACAAGACCGAGATCGTAGTATTCGGTCTTGAGCTCCACAAAGGGGTGGATCAGCTCGTCCTTGATCATAGCCCAAAGAATTCTGGTCATTTCATCGCCGTCCATTTCAACCAGCGGCGTTGTCATTTTGATCTTTTGCATGGTGTTACCTCCATATCATCTGCCCATTTCGCCAATCGCTTGCATGCGAGAGAGCGCAAGGGTGTAAAAATCTTTGATCGGCATGGCAGCATAGCCGTCATGCGTGTGCTTATCGGGTTTATTGGAAAGCGTCAGCTCGCAGGTCAAGGGGCCTTCAAAGCCGGTGGCGCGAATGCGACGCATCACGCCCTCCCAGTCGGCAATGCCGTCACCCATAACAAGGTGCAAATCGTCGGTCCAGAAAATGTCCTTACCCGTCACGCCCACGTTGTCGTTGAGGTGCGTGTGGCAAAGCGCGTGGCCGTAGATCGCCAGCATATCCTTGCCGCGGTTGTAGCAAAGCTCATGGCCGGCGTCAAAGCAAAATCCAAGGGAAGGGTGGCCTGCAAACGCTTCGAAGATCGCGGAGAGGTATTCTTCGCCCTCCACGTTTTCAAAGCCCAGGCGCACGCCAAGCGCGTCGGCGCGCTCCACCACCTTGGCAAAGTGCTCTATGCCTGCCTCGGTCGGATCGTGATCCTCGAAGCCGATAAAGGGATGCAGCACCATGACGGGGATCTGATGCTTGGCGCAATCCTCAAGGCAGGCAAGATACGTGCTTGTCTCTTTTTCTGCTGCCTCGCCTCCACGCCACATGGCAGCCACGCCGGTAAAGGGTGCGTGGATTGAGGTGTAGAGCATACCGTACTTGTCGGCAGCCGCGCGCCAAAGCGGCGTTTTTTCTGCGTTCCAGCCGGTGAAGAAGCCGTTCCAGCCAACCGTCGCAAGCAGCTTGACGTGCTCGTCGGGCGACAGGTGTGCACCGCCTACCGGATTGATCGCATATTGATAGTTTCCTGTATACATCTTACATATTTCCGTTTGCATAATAGTTCATCAGGCAGCCGTCCAGAATGATCTGCTTTTCGGTGTCGGTCAGCCCCTTGACGTAAAGCGTCAGAGGATGCGTTGAGCCGTCCGCGCAGATCACGGTCGCGTCAAATTGCTCGCAACCGTCCGCAAGCTTTGCTCTGATGTCGGGCACGAACACGAAATCGCCCTCGGAGTAGGGGAATGCGGTGTCTTTGTCCAGCGTGAAGGGAAGAATACCCCAGTTGATGCAGTTGGAGCGATAACGCTTGGTGGCAAATTCGTAGCAGATATTGGCAAAGCCGCCCAGCACCTTTTGACAGGACGCTGCTTGCTCGCGTGCCGAGCCGTCACCCGGCTTGTTGGCAAACAGGCAAGAGCCAAACTGCGTGTTGCGTGCCAAAGCGTCTGCATCACCCACGGCAGAGAGAGCCTTGCAAAGCTTTTCGGAGATCGTGCCTGTTCTGCGCTGTGCTTCCTGTGCGGCAACCGCCTTGGATCGTCCGACGTACTCGGGGCAGCGTCGGGAGAGCGCAAACTCGGCAAGGCGCAGGGGATTGGATCTGTAGGACGAGGTCTCGCCCGAGGGGATCAGCTCGTCGGTGGTGGTGACGGGGTCACGAATGACGGCCGCCAGCTCAACAAGCAGATTGTCGGCAAGCGCGTATTGAGCCGGCCAATCTGTGATATTGGGACCCATGACCAGCGCGGTCTCGGGCTGTGGTTTGCCGTAGCCGTTGTAAACGCGCTTGTCGTAGGGGGAAGAGTCAAAGGAGTAGGTAGCGGGAGTGAAATCATAGTCAATATCGGTCGCCGCCGTGATCACACCGCCGTTTGCTGCGGTTGCCGCGATCGAACGCGCGTCCATGAGGGCTACGCAGGAGATCTGTCCCTCGCCGGGCTTGGAGCCCTCACGGTTGGGGAAGTTACGCGTGGTGTGGCGCAGGGAAAGGCCGTTGTTGGCAGGTACGTCACCCGCACCGAAGCAAGGGCCGCAGAACGAGGGCTTGATGACCGCACCCTGGGCAAGCAGGGACGCGCTGACGCCTTGTCTGGTCAGCTCCAGAGAGACGGGAATGCTGGTGGGGTAGACCGAGAGCGAGAATGCACCGTCGCCCACGTCACCGGTCTTGAGAATCGCGTCCGCCTCGCAGATTGATTCAAACATACCGCCCGCGCAGCCGGCGATTACGCCCTGATCAGCATGCACGCCATGCTCGTCCACCTTGTTCGTCAAGGACAAGGGCGCACCCGGGAACAGTTGCTTTGCCTCGGCCTCAACGCCTGCGAGCAGCTCGGCAGCACGCGCGTTGAACTCGTGAATGGTATATACGTTGGAGGGATGGAAGGGCAGCGCGATCATGGATTCGACCTTGTCAAGGTCGATCCGGATCATTCTGTCGTAATACGCGCCGTCCTCGGGAGAAAGTTCCTTGAAAAATTCGCCCCTGTTGTGCGTTTCGTAGAACGCCTTGGTGCAGTCGTCGGTTGACCAGATAGAGGAAAGGCAAGTGGTCTCGGTGGTCATAACGTCAATACCGTTACGGAAATCCATGGAGAGATTTGCCACGCCGGGGCCCACGAATTCAAGGATTCTGTTCTTGACAAAGCCACCGGGGAATGCCGCACCCACAAGGGCAAGCGCGACGTCGTGCGGGCCGATGCCGCGACGGGGTGCACCGGTCAGGTATACCAGCACCACCTCGGGGGCGGGAATGTCGTAGGTGTTGCAGAGAAGCTGCTTGACAAGCTCGGGGCCGCCCTCGCCCACAGCCATGGTGCCAAGAGCACCGTAGCGGGTGTGAGAGTCAGAGCCTAAGATCATGCCCCCGCATAATGCGAGCTGCTCTCTTGCATAAGAGTGAATGACACTTTGGTTGGCGGGTACGTAAATACCGCCGTATTTTTTGGCAGCCGAGAGGCCGAAAACGTGGTCGTCCTCGTTGATGGTACCGCCCACCGCGCAAAGGGAATTGTGGCAGTTGGTCAGCGCGTAGGGCACGGGGAACTTTTCAAGTCCCGAGGCGCGCGCGGTCTGAATGATGCCAACGTAGGTAATATCGTGAGAAATCAGGGCATCAAAGCGAAGCTTTAACGCGCCTTGGTCGTTGCTTGTGTTATGAGAAGCAAGGATCTTGGCCGCAATGGTCTTTTGGCGGGACGCATCCTTGTCGCGATCGCAGTTTCCGGGGCAGGGTGCACCGTTGCACAAAAACACGCCGGAATCGTACAGAGTCACTGCATTCATAAGAGACCTCCGCATGGAAAAATGAATTACAATCATTATAGCACAATATGCAAGACAGGTCAATAGCATCTTGCAAATTCAATGATATTTGTTGTTATTAAAACAGAGACGAAACATTTGCGAAAAATTTAAAAAATCTCTTGCAAAAGGGCACATTTTGTGATATAATCATGATGTATTGGTATGTATAGCACTATATCCGCTTATTTATATTCACTATCACCCCGGAAAAGAGGATTTCATAATGGAAAATTTGAAGAAATATTTATCGACCATTCTGTTGGTCGCAGGCGCGGTTTGCTTGTTGATTGCGGTGGTCGTTGCAATCGTCACGTTTGCAGGCTGGAGCAATAACATCGGCTTTATCAACGTGCTCTTGCTGCTTGCAGCTCTGCTGTTTGCCGTTCTTGGCGGTCTTGTCATGTATCTGGCTATGATCAGCGCAACCGTGACGCGCCATTTCTTCCTGTACGATAAAAGTCAGGGCAAGAACATCAAGCCCAGCGAGCTGACCTTTGAGATCGTCAACAAGCGTATGACGCACTTCATGAGCCGCATGGCCTCCTCCGAGCGTCAGGTGTGGAGCGTTAACCTTGTGGGTAGCGACGACGAGCGCTTCGGCAAGAACAACGTTTACCGTCCGCTCATGGCTTACAAGATGATCTACGACCTGACCGAGCATAACAGTCCCGATTACTGGAAGCTGTTTGCCAAGGCAGATCCTGCCATCGTTTCTTCGATTTGCGACGCGCTGACCGAGAATGCGGACGCACAGCTGGGTGCTACGCTGGTATTCTTGCGCGAGCATCACGCGGAGAACATTGATAAGATCAGCCATTTCTTTATGGACAATCGCGCCTATATGCAAAAGCAGATGGTCAAGTACGTGCTTGCTCACGTGGACAGCATGTATATGGAATGACGACAATAGGGGCGAGAGATCTCGCCCCTTGCTTTTTTAAAACTGCTTGAGCCGCCGTAAGCGGCATGGAGGTTAGAATGTTTTGCATCAAAGTAGCAGACGTTTGCGTACAGATTGACAATCGCTACGGCTTTGTTGAGGACGTTTGCCGTGACTATATTGTAAAAGGAGATTGCATTCCTGCGTTCCGCGTGCAGATTTCAAGCGACGAGATCAACCGCATGCTCTCGGGCGCTACCTGGAATCTGACCGCACCCATGGCGGAAAGCTATCTGATCAACCGCGCGCTCTGCCGCAAAATGGCCGAGTTTGACGCGTACCTGTTCCATTCCGCGGTCATTACCTATGGCGGCAAGTGCATTGCCTTTTCGGGCAAGAGAGGCACGGGAAAGAGCACGCACATCGGCCTTTGGAAGGATAAATTCGGCAAGGATGTGACCGTGATCAACGGCGACAAGCCCTTGCTTGCGCTCAGAAATGGGCAGCTGATCGCCTACGGTACCCCTTGGTGCGGTAAGGAGGGCTGGCAGACCAATACCTCGGCGCGCCTTGACGCCGTCGTGTTTTTGGAGCAGGCCAAGACCAACGCGATTACACCCATTGATAAAGAAACCTTTACGCACAAGATCAGCGAGCAGATCCTGCCGCCCGCAAACCACGAAATGGCGGACAGATTTGCAGAGCTTTTGCATCACACGGTCAAAAACGTGCCGGCTTACGTGCTCTCGTGTAATATGAGCACAACGGCGGTGGATACCGTGGTAAAGGAACTTTACAAGTAAGAAAAATACACAAAGTCACCTCGATCTGAGGTGACTTTTTCTATACTTTAATTGATGTTATTTCTTGACAAAGGAGGGGGATTGTGCTACAATAATATTAAACTGGCGGAGAATTGGTTCTTGTGAAAAAACAAGGCGTTTTTCGCCGCAATTCTGGCAACATGGAGGACTTCCGAATGGAAAGAACGCAAACCAAAGGCAATGCAAAGATCGCGCTTTTGTTTGATGCGGGCACCTTTGTGGAAACGGGTGCTTATATCAAGCGCGCAGGCTGCGCCGAGGAATTTGAAGGCGTGATCTGCGGCTACGGCTCTGTGGACGGAAAGCTTGCTTTTGCTTTCGTGCAGGACGGTGACCGCATGAAGGGCGCATTTGACGCAACAGGCGCGAAAAAGATCTCCGCGCTCTACAAAATGGCCAAGGCTGCAGGCGCACCCGTGATCGGTGTGTTTGACAGTGCAGGCGCACTGGTGCCCGAGGGCTCGAGCGTGTTATCTGCTTACGGCGAGCTGCTGGCAGAAATTACTGCCGCATCCGGCATCATTCCCCAGATCAGCGTGATCTCGGGCAATTGCTCGGGTCTTGGCGCAGTCGCTGCAGGCATGTTTGACGTCAAGATCGCAGCAGATACCGCAAACGTATATCTCTCGTCCGATGCAAAGGGCGCAGACGTGGCGGACATTCTCTGCGCTGACGAGGCAGAGGCATTTGCTGCTGCAAGAAAGCTGATCTGCATGCTGCCTGCAAATAATCAAGACGCTGCGTGCACGCCTTGCACCGACACGCCCGAACGTGCGGTTGTGACAAGCATTGCGGACACCTCGGCATTGGTCGCAGACGTCTGCGACGCTGACAGCACTCTGCTTTTGGGCGCACAGCATAAGGACGGCATGCTGACTTATCTTGCAAGCATTGGCGGTGTGGTTTGCGGCATCGTTGCCACTGACCGAGCACAGAACGGCGGTAAGCTGACCGAGAAGGGCGCGCGCCGCGCAGCCAAACTGGTCACGCTTTGCGATTGCTTCAATATTCCCGTTGTTACGCTGGTGGATAGCGACGGCATTGAGCCGAAGTGCGCATCCTGCGGTATCAAGGCGTACGGCCTGCTTTCGGGTGCTTACGCATCCGCCGCTTGCGCAAAGGTCACGGTCGTCACCGGCAACGCATTCGGTGCACCCTTCGTGCTGCTGGGCAGCCGCGCACAGGGCGCAGACCTCGCTCTTGCGCTGACCGATGCCAAGATCAGCCCCATGACGCCTGCTGCTGCCGTTGCGTTTATGTATAACGACGAGATCACCGCGTCCAAGTCCAGAGCCGAGGTAGAGGCCGAGTATCTTGCAACCCGCGCAAGTGCGGTTGCCGCTGCCGAGAAGGGTGATGTCGACGATATCGTGCCCGCTGAGGAGCTGCGCGCAAGACTTTGCGCAGCACTTTATATGCTGGATTCCAAGGCTGACGGTGCACTTAGCCGCAGACATGCCAATCTGCCTCTGTAAATAGGGGAGGACAATATGGATCGTACATTTTTGAAAAGAGCCTTGCTGCTTGTGCTGTGCGTGCTCTTTGTCGGCAGCTTGCTGACGCTTGGCATTGCAGCCACCGAGCAAGCCACAGAGCCCGAGGTCACGGTACAGGCGAGCAAGAATCCTACGAACGAGGAGCTAGGCGGTTTCTTCTCCGCACAGAGAATCGAGTATGCAATCACGGTGACGCTGCAGGGTATGCTGATGGTGTTTGCCGTGCTGGCGCTGCTCTGGGGCGTGGTTGCCATCTTCAAGGTGGTGCTGCACGATATCCCCGAAAAGAGAGCAGCCAAAAAACAGGCATTGGCATCCGCCGTTGTTGAGGCGGCAGCACCCGCAGAGCAGCCCGCAGAGGTCGTTCCCGTCGCAGACGAGGACGAGGGAGAGATCGTGGCGGCCATCACAGCAGCCATTGCCGTGATGCTGCAGAGCGAAGAATACAAGGGTCAATTTGAAAGCGGATTTCGCGTCGTGTCCTTTAAACGTAAGGGCGGCGCTTGGAACAAAGAAAACTGAGAAAGGGTTTGGTAGAATATCATGAAAAGATTTACAGTCACCGTAAACGGAACGGCATATGACGTCGTAGTAGAAGAAGTAGGCGAGGGCGCAGCTCCTGCACAGGCACCCGCAGCCCCCAAGGCAGCTCCCGCACCTAAGGCAGCACCCGCACCCAAGGCAAGCGGCGCGCAGGGCAGCGTACAGATCAAGTCTCCCATGCCCGGTAACGTTCTCAAGGTCAACGTCAAGATTGGCGATAAGGTAGGCAAGGATACCGTGGTTGCAGTGCTTGAGGCTATGAAGATGGAAAACGAGATCTTTGCAGGCCAGGACGGCACCATTGCATCGGTTGAGGTTGCGCAGGGCGCATCCGTGACTGCTGATCAGGTACTGATCACCATGAACTAAACCCGAAAGGAACGATATTATGCTTGACAGTTTGTTAGAATTTCTGACAGGCACGGGTATCTGGCAGCTGTTCTTTGACGCGGTCGAGTCCGGCGGACTCTTTACGGTCGCGGGAAGTGCATGGGCGTTTGACTGGAGCTGCTGGCAAACGCTGGTCATGCTGCTGATCTCCTTTGTGCTGATCTATCTGGCCATCGGTCAGAAGTTCGAGCCCCTGCTGCTTTTGCCGATCGCGATCGGCATGCTGCTGACCAACCTGCCGGGTGCGGGCATGTTCCATCTCGATTTCTTTATTGCGGATTCGATTGATTACATGCATATTTTGCACCATGGCGGACTGCTTGACCTTCTGTATCTTGGCGTAAAGCTGGGTATTTACCCTTGTCTGATCTTTATCGGCATCGGTGCGATGACCGATTTTACCCCCTTGATCGCAAATCCCAAGAGCCTACTTATCGGTGCGGGCGCACAGCTTGGCGTGTTCGTTGCCTTTGCAGCCGCATTGCTTTCGGGCATGTTCGGCCTTGAGGCAGCCGCATCCATCGGTATTATCGGCGGTGCGGACGGCCCGACGGCGATCACGGTAACCAAAACGCTTGCTCCCTCGCTGCTTGGCGCAATCGCGATCGCAGCGTACAGCTACATGGCGCTCATCCCCATGATTCAGCCGCCCTTTATGCGTCTTTTGACCACCGAAAAGGAGCGCAAGATCAAAATGACCAACCTGCGCAAGGTTTCGCAGCTGGAAAAAATCCTGTTCCCGATCGTGGTAACGGTTGTGGTTGGATTGGTCGTACCCGATGCGCTGACGCTGATCGGTTGCTTGATGTTCGGTAATCTGCTCAACGTGTGCGGCGTGACCGAGCGTCTTTCCAAGACGGTGCAGAACGAGCTGATGAATATTGTTACGGTATTCCTCGGCATCAGCGTTGGTGCTACGGCAAGTGCTGCAAACTTCCTGCGCTTTGAAACGCTGCTGATCATCTTCTGCGGTCTTGTAGCATTCTGCATTTCCACCTGCGGCGGTCTGATCACCGCAAAGATCATGAACTGGGTCACGGGCGGCAAGATCAACCCGCTGATCGGCTCTGCGGGCGTATCTGCCGTGCCTATGGCAGCGCGCGTCGCTCAGATCGAGGGTCAGAAGGCTGATCCCTCCAACTTCCTTCTCATGCACGCCATGGGACCCAACGTTGCGGGCGTTATCGGCTCTGCAGTCGCGGCAGGCGTATTCCTGTCCATGTTCGGTTAATCAGAAAGGGAATTAAGACATATGGCACAACTCAAAATTACAGAAACAGTATTGCGTGACTCTCACCAGTCACTCATTGCCACCAGAATGACCACCGAGGAAATGCTTCCCATTCTGGAGCAGATGGATAAAGTGGGCTACCACTCCTTGGAAGCATGGGGCGGCGCAACCTTTGACTCTTGCATGCGCTACCTCAACGAGGACCCTTGGGAAAGACTGCGCACCATTCGCGCGCACATCAAGAACACCAAGCTGCAGATGCTGTTCCGCGGACAGAACATTCTGGGCTACCGCCACTATTCGGATGACGTGGTTGAGTACTTCGTTCAGAAGTGCATTGCCAACGGTATTGATATCATCCGTATCTTCGACGCACTCAACGATCCCCGTAACTTAAAGACCGCGATCGACGCAACCAAGCGCGAGGGCGGACACGTGCAGGCAGCGTTCAGCTATACCACCGGCCCTGTGTATACCATGGAGTATTACGCCAAGTATGCAAAGCAGCTGGAGGAGATGGGTGCGGATTCGATCTGCATCAAGGATATGGCAGGTCTTCTCAGGCCCTATGATGCTTACGAGCTTGTCAAAACGCTCAAGGCAAGCACCAGTCTGCCCGTACAGCTGCACACCCACTATACCGCAGGCCTTGCTTCCATGACCTTGCTCAAGGCAGCAGAGGCAGGCGTGGACGTGGTGGACACCGCAATTTCTCCCATGGCAATGGGTACCTCGCAGCCTCCCACAGAGGCATTCGTGGCAGCTGTGCAGGGAACACCCTACGATACCGGCCTTGATCTTGCAGAGCTGAATAAGATCTCCAAGCACTTTGCACCTCTGCGTGAGAAGTATTTGGCATCCGGACAGCTCAACCCCAAGGCGCTGGCAGTTGACGTCAATGCGCTGCTTTACCAGGTGCCCGGCGGCATGCTCTCCAATCTGATGAAGCAGCTGGCGGACGCTGGCAGATCGCATCAGCTGACCGAGGTGCTTGAGGAAGTACCGCGAGTCAGAGCGGACGTTGGTTATCCTCCTCTGGTAACTCCCTCGTCGCAGATTGTGGGTACGCAGGCTGTGTACAACGTGATCATGGGCGAGCGTTACAAGACCGTGACCCGCGAATTCAAGGACATCGTGCTTGGCAAGTACGGCAAGACTCCTATGGAGATTGATCCCGCATTTGCAAAGAGCATTATCGGTGACGCACAGCGCATTGATTACAGACCCGCGGACGATCTTGCTCCCGAGCTGGATGCAATTCGCGCGCGTATTCCCGCAGGACTTGTCGAGCAGGACGAGGACGTATTGTCCTTTGCGCTGTTTGAGCAGATCGCACTTAAGTTCTTTGAATACAGAAAGAACCAGAAGTACGGCGTGGACGCAAACGCCGATAAGGCAAACGGCATTCATACCGTGTAAATTATTGAAAAGGACAGAGACGCGCGTCTCTGTCCTTTTTTCTCCCTATGGTTCACCCGGGATGAAAGTTTTTGCGTCGCTTTTTTCAAAAAGCGACTGGGGTTTGGGGCAACGCCCCAAGTCGCGCCTGCAGGCGCGAAATCTCCTTAACGGCATTTCTTTGGTTCTTTCTTTGTGCCTACTTGCTCAAAGAAAGAACGGAATGAATTAGGACATGAAACATTGAGAAAGTTTTCTCCGTTCTTTTTGGCAAAATTGCCGCAAAAAGAACCAAAAACGGCGTTATTATGGGGCGTTGCCCCAAACCCCAGTCGCTTTTTGAAAAAAGCGACGCAAAAACTTTCATCCTGCGAGAGTGGCCCGCTGGGGGAAGCGACGCAAAACTTTCGTGAGTGTTTTTGTTCGAAAACATTTGACAATCGCGCGTTTATGTGTTATAATATTATGTTAAAATCTATAACTATGCCCAAAGGAGGGATGAGAATGGTTACCATCACGGGCGTGGATAAGGGAAGCCGTGCGGACAGACACGGCATAAAGCAAGGCGACGTGCTGCTTTCGATCAATGACCGAGAGATCCGTGACGTGCTGGACTACCGCTTTCATCTGGCCAATCATACCGTTACGCTCAAGCTGCATCGCGGCCCCGAAATTGTCACCGTGACCATCCATAAACAGGAATACGACGATATCGGCCTTGATTTTGAGACCCCGCTCATGGATAAAAAGCAGCGTTGTGAGAATAAATGCATCTTCTGCTTTATCGATCAGCTACCACAAGGCATGCGCGAGACGCTGTACTTCAAGGACGACGACTCCCGCCTTTCCTTTTTGCACGGCAACTATATCACGCTGACCAATATGTACGACCGCGATATCGACCGCATCATTGAAATGCATATCAGCCCGGTCAATATCTCGGTGCACACCACCAATCCCGAGCTGCGCTGCTTTATGCTGCACAATAAGCGCGCGGGCGAGGTGCTTTCCTATATGAAGAGACTGGCAGACGCGGGCATTACGCTTTGCGGACAGATCGTGCTGTGCCGCGGCATCAACGACGGCGCAGAGCTTGACCGCACGCTTGCCGACCTGCAAGCACTGTATCCCGCCATGTCCTCAGTGTCCGTCGTGCCCGCAGGACTGACGCGTTACCGCGAAAAGCTGTATGAGCTGACGCCCTATACCCCCGAGGAGTGCGCACAGATCATTGCGCAGGTCAACCGCGTGGGTGACGAATGCATGGTAAAATACGGCACGCGAATCTTCTGCTGCGCGGACGAGCTTTATCTCTCTGCGGGCTTGCCTTTGCCGGGTGAAGAATACTACGGCGACTACGATCAGATCGAGAACGGCGTTGGCATGATCACCTCGCTTTGCACAGAGGTTGCTACCGAGCTTGATTTTGCAGAGGATTATAAGGAGATATACAAGGCTCCCAGACACGTCAGCATTGCCACGGGCGTGGCAGCTTACGATACCATCTGTTCGCTTGCGTCCGGGCTAGAGCAGACCTTTGAGGGCTTGCGCGTGGACGTTTATCGCATTATCAACCACTTTTTCGGAGAGAGCATTACGGTCGCAGGCCTTCTGACAGGCCGCGATATTGCTGAGCAGCTCAAGGGCAAGGACCTTGGCGATTGCCTGCTGATCCCCGAGAATACCTTGCGCGCAGGGGAGGATACCCTGCTGGACGATATGACGGTAGAGCAGCTTTCGGCCGCACTTGGCGTGCCCGTGTGCCCCTCGGCCAACGACGGCGTCGGCTTTGTGGAGTCGGTGCTGGGCGTAAAACTTTGTGAGTAAACTAAGGAGGTTTATTTAATGTCTAAACCTGTAATTGCTATTGTGGGTCGCCCTAACGTGGGAAAATCGACCCTGTTCAATAAACTGATCGGTGAGCGCCGCTCGATCGTGGAGGACGTTCCCGGAGTCACCCGCGACCGTATTTACGGCGAGACCGAATGGAGAGGCAGAAAGCTGGCCGTGATCGACACGGGCGGTATTGAGCCCAAGACGGGTGACGTGATTCTGTCTCAAATGAAGAATCAGGCGCAGATCGCCATTGACGACGCGGACGTGATCGTATTCATGTGTGACGTGCGTACCGGACTGACCGCCAACGACCGTGATATCGCGGTCATGCTCAAGCGCAGCGGCAAGCCCATCGTACCTTGCATCAACAAGTGCGACCGTATTGGCGACCTGCCTTACGAGTTCTACGAATTCTACGAGCTGGGCTTTTCATGCGATCCCATCGCGGTTTCTTCGATCCACGGTACCGGCTCGGGCGATCTCTTGGATGCTTGCCTTGAATCCCTTGGCGAGTGGGATGACACCGAAGAAGAGGACGATTCCATCAAGGTTGCCGTCATCGGTAAGCCCAACGCGGGCAAATCCTCGATCATCAACCGCTTTATCGGTCAGGAGCGCATGATCGTTTCGGACATCGCAGGTACCACGCGTGACGCGGTGGACACCCGTGTGGAAAACGATCAGGGTAAGTTCACCTTTATTGATACCGCAGGCATCCGCCGTCAGGCAAAGATTGACGACAAGATTGAAAAATACAGCGTGCTGCGTGCACACATGGCTGTGGAGCGCGCTGACGTTTGCCTTTTGATGATTGACGCATCCACCGGCATTACCGAGCAGGATGAAAAGATCGCGGGCATTGCGCACGAGGCAGGCAAGGCGACCATCATCGTGGTCAACAAGTGGGATGCCATTGAAAAGGATAACAATACGGTCAAGCAGTACACCGATAAGATCCGTACTGCGCTTGCGTACATGCCTTACGCGCCCATACTGTTCGTATCTGCCAAGACCGGACAGAGAATTCCCAATATCTACGAGCACATTCTGTACGTGTTTAACCAGGCCAATACGCGTATCTCGACAGGTATGCTCAACGAAGTGCTTGCCGAGGCGACCATGCGCACCCAGCCTCCCACGGACAAGGGCAGAAGACTCAAGATCTACTATATGACGCAGATCAGCGTAGCACCCCCCACCTTTGTCATTTTCTGCAACAACATTGAGTTGTTCCATTATTCGTATCAGAGATATCTGGAAAACTGCCTGCGCGATACCTTTGGATTCCGCGGTACGCCCATCAAGCTGATCATTCGTCAGAAGGGCGACGACAAGGTCTGATTTTGAAAGGAAAAATATATGTTTATCGATAACGTCAAAGTATACCTCAAGGCAGGGGATGGCGGCAACGGTGCCGTATCCTTCCGCCGCGAAAAATACGTAGCCGCAGGCGGCCCCGATGGCGGTGACGGCGGTAAGGGCGGCAATGTGGTGTTCCGCGTAGATCCCGGTGCAAATACGCTGCTCGCATTCCGCTATCAGCGCAAGTTTGTCGCGGAGCGCGGCGGTGACGGCACGGGCGCAAAGCGTCACGGTGCAACCGGTGCGGACGCCGTAGTGCTGGTGCCTCCCGGAACGCTGATCAAGGACGTGGAGACCGGCAAGATCATCCACGACATGCACGAAAACGACGGCGCGGACTTTATCTGCTGCCGCGGCGGCAAGGGCGGCTGGGGCAACAAGCATTTTGCAACGCCTACAAGACAGGTGCCGCTGTTTGCCAAGAACGGCACGCGCGGTCAGGAAAGAGAAGTGCTGCTGGAGCTTAAGATGCTGGCAGACGTAGGCTTGATCGGCTATCCCAGCGTGGGTAAGTCGTCTATTCTCTCACGCATCAGCTCTGCAAAGCCCAAGATCGCGGATTATCATTTCACCACGCTCTCGCCCAACTTGGGCGTTGTCAGCACGGGCGGAGAGAGCGGCTTTGTGGCTGCGGATATCCCCGGCTTGATTGAGGGTGCAGCCGACGGTGCAGGCTTAGGCCACGCGTTCCTTCGTCACGTGGACCGCTGCAGACTGCTTTTGCACGTCGTGGACGTGGCAAGCGTGGAATACAGAGATCCCATTGAAGATATCAAGACCATCAATACCGAGCTTGAGCGTTATTCTCCCGAGCTTGCAACCCGCCCGCAGATCATTATTGCCAATAAGATCGACGTGCTGGACCACGAGCAGGTGGACGTGCCTGCGTTTGAGGCGTTTGTCAAGGAGAACGGCTGGGAGCTCATGTACGTTTCTGCCGCTACGGGCGAGGGACTTACACAGATGATCCGCCGCGTAGCCGAGCTGCTTGCCGATCTGCCTCCCATGACCGTGTACGCAGCGGAATATGCTGAGGAGGACGCATATGTGGGCGGCGGTAAGGATACCACCATCACCTACGACCACGGCGTTTACTACGTGGAGGGCGAGTGGCTGTATAATCTGATGGGCACCATCAATTTCAGTGACTACGAATCTCTCAACTACTTCCAGAAGGTACTGCAAAAGAGCGGCGTGTTCGAGGCGCTTGAGCAAAAGGGCTGCCGCGACGGTGATACCGTTTGCATTTACGATTTTGAATTTGATTACGTGAAGTAACACAAAGGAGGCAATATATGAACATTTGGCATGATATTGATCCCGCAGAGATTACCCCCGAGAAGTTTACGGGCGTCATAGAGATTCCCAAGGGAAGCAAGTGCAAGTACGAAATGGACAAAAAGACGGGTATTTGCCGCCTGGACAGAATTCTGTATACAGCGACGCACTATCCCGCAAACTACGGCTTTATCCCGCGCACCTTTGCGGACGACGGAGACCCTCTGGACGTGCTGGTGCTTTGTGACGAGCCGATCTATCCCATGACATTGGTTGACGTGTACCCGATTGGCGTGGTGCGCATGATCGACGGCGGCAAGCTGGACGACAAGATCATCGCGCTGCCTTGTAACGACCCTACCTATCGCGACGTGAAAACGCTGAACGAGCTGCCCAGACACGTCTTTGACGAAATCATGCACTTCTTTACGGTGTATAAGCAGTTGGAAAATAAGCAGACCGCAGTCAAGGAGCTGCACAGCGCAGAGGAAGCCAAGGCGATCATCCAGGCTGCCATTGATCAGTATTTGATGATGGAAGCCCGCGGCGATTTTGCAGGACATATGTAAAAAGAGAAGAACGGCAAGTATTAAGCTTGCCGTTCTTTTTACAAATCGCATCCAATGTACGTAGGGGAGGATATCCTCCCGCCCGTAATGAGATTGGGACGCTGTCTGGGTGTCGATACCGTTCTTTTTTTCGCTGGCGGGAGGATGAATTTGCTTGCAAATATTCCTCCCCTACAAACTCTCTATACGCGCCTTTGTCTGCATAAACTCTCTCGTTTTCTATTGAAAAAACACAAACTATATGCTATAATAAGGAAAACGTCCCGGAGGTGATCTTATGATGCGCATTATGTTCGTCTGCCACGGAAATATCTGCCGCAGCCCTATGGCCGAATTTGTGCTCAAAAAGATGGTATCGGAGCGGGGAATGGCCGATCGATTTGTCATAGCGTCAAGTGCCACCAGCACCGAGGAGATCTGGGGCGGCGTGGGCAATCCCGTGTATCCGCCTGCCAAGGCAGAGCTTGCAAAGCACGGAATTTCTTGTCAGGGTAAGCACGCCGTACAGCTGACGCGTGCCGATTACGACAAATACGATCTCTTTATCGGCATGGACAGCGCCAATATCCGCAATATGCATCGCATGCTGGGCGGTGATCCGCAAAATAAGATCCGCAAGCTCATGGACTATACCGATCGTGGCGGTGACGTGGCCGATCCGTGGTACACCCGCCGCTTCGACGTCACCTACTCGGACGTGGTTGCCGGCTGCGAGGGATTTTTGAAAGAGATACTCAAATAAGGAGAACACACATGAATTTTACCGAGATTGCAAATACCCGTCAATCCTGCCGCAGCTATGATGCGACAAGAGAGGTTGAACAGGAAAAACTGGACGCAATTCTTGCGTCCGCACGTCTTGCGCCCTCAGCATGCAACGCACAGCCCTATCATATCACGGTCTGCCGTGGGGATGCCGCTAAAGCAGCCGCAAAGGCAGTGCAGGGCATGGGCATGAATAAATTCGCATCCGATTGCCCCGTTATGCTGGTTATCTCCGAGGCACCCTATAACGCGACCGCTGCGCTGGGTGCAAAGGTCAAAGACAACGACTACCGCTCAATTGATATCGGCATCATGACCGCGTATCTGACTGCCGAGGCAACCGCGCAGGGACTTTCCACCTGCATTCTCGGCTGGCTGGATGACAAGGAGCTGCGCCGCATCTGCGGTATTGACGAAAAGGTGCGCCTGGTGGTCTCTCTGGGATACGCCAAGGCGGACGATAAGCTGCGCCAAAAAAAGCGCAAGGAAATGACTGATCTGGTCAAAATAGTGGAGAACTGACATGAAAGTAACACAAATTATTGCAACACCCACGCAGATTGAGGTTGTGATCCCCGAGCTGCCCATCTTAACACATGTATACGCGCAGGCAAGATTGCCGCTGGTCACGGGAGACGCGCGTCGCAAGCACCACGGAAAAATCGTGCAGGTGACCGATAAAAAGAAAAAGGATCGCGTGATCTTTGACCGCTACGCAGGCGACGTTGACTTGCTGCTTTGCCGCTTTGAGGTGGACGTGGACGGCAAGTGCGTCGACGGCGTGCGCTACGTAACCGATATGACCAAGGATTGCTCGGCTTGTGCTCCCGCGCCCTTTGAGGTCTCTCGCACCGTGGGTACTTGGGTGACCTCTATCCCCGAAGATATCGATTATCTCGGCATGGGCTGCATGATGACCGAGATCAACAGCCCCTGGATTCAGACCGTCACACCCGGCGAGAACGATATCCCGCATGAATTTTGCGGCAAGACCTACTATTTTGAAAAGACCTGTATGGATCTGTACGACAGACTTATGCAGCCTTGTATTGAGCGTGGAATCCCTTGTCTGATCCGCGCGATCAACCGTTTTTCCTACAGACTTAAGGGCTCGGACGATGCCTTGACCAAGATTATCGGTCACCCCGGCTACGAGGCGACCGGTTTTAACGAGCAGATGAGCGCCTTCAACCTGCGCACCGAGGAGGGCTTTTGGATGTACTGCGCGTTTATCGATTTTCTGTGCGCGCGCTACATGGACAAGGCAAGCCCGCTTTACTGCAGTGACGTCATGGACATCGGCAACGAGATCAACGCGCAGGATGTATGGCACAACATGGGCGCGATCGAATGCGCGGATTTCATGGAGGAATACGTGGTATCCTTGCGTCTTGCGCATCTGATTGCGCGTAAGCACAACGCAAACTCGCGCGTCAATATCTCGCTTGACCACTATTTTGCAACCGCGCTCAAGGACGATACGCTTCACATGTACCACGGCCGCTCGGTGCTTGCATATCTTAGCGAGTACTGCCACCGCGACGGCGACTTTGATTGGGGCATTGCGGCGCATCCGTACCCCGAAAATCTCACCAAGCCGGATTTTTACAACGATACCACCGCAACCTACGATTGGAATACGCCGCGCATTACCATGAAAAATCTGGAAATGCTGCAGGCTTTGGTCGAGCTGCCCGAATTCTTGTATCGCGGAAAGGTCAGAACCGTCGTGTGCGACGAGCAGGGTTTCCACACCGACTACAACGATCCCGAGTCCGAAAACAAGGGCGCGTATGCGTTTGTGCTGCTCATGGAAAAGCTCCGGAAATGCCCGAATATCACGTGGTTTTTGATCAATCGCTATGCCGACATGCCGCTGGGTGACGAGAGCGAGCTGCACCTTGGGCTGCGCTACGAAAAGGGCTATGCAGACGATATGCATCTTTTGATCAATCCCGGCGATTACAAAAAGATCTGCTACGCCATGCGTGCCTGGGGCACGGACGAGTGGCAGAAGTGGGTAGACGAGGCAAGGGCCTACATTGGTGCAGAGCTGTACGACAGCCTGCTTGCGCCCACGATACCCGAAGCAGAGGTCAATATCGAGAGCTGGAAACAGTAAAAAAGAGAGGGGAGACACCCACGTGGTGGCTCCCTGATTTTATCGGCTGTTGGGATATTATGTGAGAAATCTTTCTCCGTTCTTTTTCTTGGCTATGTAGCCGCAAGAAAGAAGCACATATTTGCTTCGCAAATTAAAGAACGGCGTTTTGCGGGGCACCGCCCCGCACCCCGGTCGCTTTTTGAAAAAAGCGACGCAAAAACTTTCATGAGATTGACTTGAAATTACTTAAACAACTCCGCCGTGGTTTTCATTTTCTCAATGACCGGTACGTCGAAGGGGCAACGGCTTTCGCATGCGCCGCAGGCAAGGCAATCGTCTGTACCCGTGCCGGACCAGATCGTCGCGGCTCGAGACAGGGAACGTATATCCGTCCGCGATTACGAACAGATCGTCGACCACGGAGGATATCGCATCGTAGTTATGGTCGGTGACGATGATTCCGTGGTCGCCACGCTTCTCACGTATCA
>JAZNYL010000059.1:0-42743 GCA_045594445.1 Eubacteriales bacterium | reverse complement strand
CTGCCCCCGTCATTCCCTAGGTCCGAATCCAAGTGCCCCAGCCAACCAAAAGGACACCAAAAGGGTGCCTTTTTTGCGTTGGCTGCGGCACTGGCAGATTCTCACCTAGTTCTTTGCGCACTCCGTGCGCAAAGATTAGGTTCGCATTCCCCGCCCGAAGGTCGGAGAGCGGCTCGCGCAGCGAGACATTCTCCAAACAAAGGGCGTGGGAATCTTCGCGCGCAGCGCGAATACCCTAGTGCCGTCCTCTTTGCGTTGGCTGCGGCACTGGCAGATTCTCACCTGGTTCTTTGCGCACTCCGTGCGCAAAGATTAGGTTCGTATTCCCCGCTCTTTTTGTAGGGGCGTTCTGTGAACGCCCGCGGGCGAACGCAGTTCGCCCCTACGGTCAGACACATAGCGCGCGAATCACAGAGCGAGCGGAGTTATCCTGGTGCCGCGCGGCATTTTTCAGACAGAGAAAATATGGGTGGCAGCCCCCCACCACATCACCCTAAAACGCCCCTCAAAAAACCTTTTCCCCACCTTATTGACATAAATATTTTCCCGTGTTATACTGACTTTACCAAAGCACCTTGGAGAACAGAATGAAAAAAGCATTACTGATATTACTTGTCTTACTGATAACTTGCGCACTCACCTGCTGCAATCAAGCATCACCTCAACCCGATTCTACCGACGAGAACACAACACCTCCTCAGGCCAATTTACCCTACAGCTTTATTTCTGCGCAAGAGCGCGCATCATGGAAAGATCATATTATCAACACGCTCACATCCGCAGACCGCTACGAGGAACTGGCATACGGGTGCTTTGGGGCTGCCTTGATGGATCTCAACCTTGACAGCCGTCCCGAACTCCTTCTCGCTTACACGGGCGGCTCGATGGGCAACGTTTGCCTCATCGCATTTGACATTGAAAGCGGGCAGGAGGTCTGCCATTTGGGCGAAACTCCGCATTATAACGACTGCTACAGCGTCTATCTTTGCATGCACAGAAGCGACAATGGCGATTACCTGTTGATCAACGAGGGAGCCCTGCGCAGCGGCTTGGAATGGTATAGCTTAACCTCAAAGCTGACCGACGATTATAAATTTGACGTGATTTTTGAAGAGGTCAGCAACTCTTTGCATATCAGCTCCCGCTATTATTGCGAGCAAAAAGAGGTTGATTCCATTGAATTTGAAGTACAAAAGGCACTATTTGCTCAGCTTTACACCGAAATTCCCGAAACGCAGATCCAAATCATTTACTGGGATGACCTGAACGCTGCGGACAAGGACAGCGCAATCGCCCGTATGGCCGACGCGCTGATCGGCTCCGAGCAGCAATTCATTGATTACAACTCGTAAAGATAGAACCCCACACAAAGCCTTGTGTGGGGTTTTCCTTTATATTTCTCTACCCTTGGCAAACACCTTTTTGACCGCGATCTCCTCGTCAAACACGACAAGATCGGCGTCCATACCGGGCGCGATGCTGCCTTTATTTGTCAGTCCCATGATGCGCGCGGGAGTGGCTGTGATCATGCGCACCGCGTCGACCAGCGGGATTCCCGCCTCCTTGACTGCGACGCGCACAAGTCTGTCCGCCGTGGCGATGCTGCCCGCAAACGCGCTGCGGTCCATCAGCTTGCAAACGCCGTCCTCAATGATAAACTCGGTGCTCTGCATAAAGCCGTGCGTCAGGTCGGTTCCCGCAAGGGCTAAGCTATCCGTGATCAGCGCAATGTGCTCCGCGCCCTTGATCTTATAGATCAGCCTGATCAGCTCGGGCGGCAGATGCTTGCCGTCGCAAATGATCTCCACATCCACGTCGTCCTCCAAAAACGCAGTTTCAATCACGCCCAGCCTGCGAAATCCGTGGTCGCGCGTGATTGTCGAGGTGCAGGAATACAAATGCGTGATCAGCCTGCAGCCCTTCTCTATCGCGGGCTTGAGTTCCTCATAGGTCGCGTCGGTGTGCCCTGCTGCCGCCAGCACGCCGTGCTCGGCAAGCGCCTTGGCAAATCTCTGCCCCTCGTCGTTTTCGGGAGCATAGCTCCAGCGCGCGATCACGTCACCGTATTCTTCCAGCAGCGGCAGATACTCGCGCTCACAGGGAGCCGTGATAAAATCCGCACATTGCGCACCGGATTGCTTTCGCGAGAGGTACGGCCCCTCCAGATGTGCGCCCAAAATCGTTCCCTTTACGCAGTCGTCAGCCATAGCGGCCTTGATATTCTGCACCGAGCGTGCCATATCCGCAAGCGGGGCTGCCGAAACGGTGGGGCAAATGGTGGTCGTGCCGTGCGAAAGATGGAAATTGCACCCTGCCACGATCTGCTCCACGCTGCCCTCAAATGGGTTGCCCCCTCCGCCGTGCGTGTGCATATCAATAAATCCCGCGCTGACATAGCAGCCCGTGGCGTCATATTCGCACTCCGCGGGCATTTTTTCCCGGGAGACGCACGCGATCTTATCACCGTCCACGTACACGTAGCCGTCAAAATACCCGTCCGTCAATATGATTTTTTCGCTCTTGATCCTGATCATACCCGCTCCTTATATCAGCGCGCTGCTGTCGGGATCAAGATACAGCACAGCGCCGGCATGACGGCGTAGTGCCGTTGCGGGACAATGCTCCCCGATCTTTCCCTGCAGCGTCTTTCTCACCGCCTCTGCCTTGGTAGCGGCAGGCACGATGCAAAACAGGTGCTTGCCCGCAAGCAATGTGGGAACGGTCAGAGTAATGGCGGTCTTGGGTACGTCGTCCAAGGTGGCAAAGCAACCGTCGTGCACCTGCTGGGTGCGACAGACCTCATCCAAGGCCACCGGCTTGACCAAGCAAGGATCGCAAAAATCCGCCACGGGCGGATCGTTGAAGGCAATGTGGCCGTTCTCGCCAATGCCCATGACTACCACGTCCACGGGGTATTCCTTCAAAATCTCGGTATAGCGTGCACATTCAGCCTCGGCATCGGGGGCGGTGGCGTCAATATATTGCACGCTTGCCATATCCACAAGCCCGAAAATATGCTCGCGCAAGAAATTGCCGAACGCCTGCGGTGCACCTGCCGCAAGGCCGATATATTCATCCATGTGGAACGCATTGACACGATTCCAAGGAATCTCCTTATCCGCCGCAAGCGCAGCCAGTACTTCGTTTTGAGAGGGTGCGGCGGCAAAAATGACGTTGACCTTGTCCTTTTCTTGCATCAGAGCAAGCAGGCAGGCCTTGATATCCGCAGCGGCGGCCGCGCCCATCTGCGCTCTGCTGTCGTGTATTTGTACCTTCAAAAGGTCGGTTTGAAAGCTTTTCATGTCGTAGCCTCCCGAAATTTCTGTACTGCATCCTCAAACGCCGCCCGGGCGTCGGGATACTTGTAAGGATTCTCAAATCCGCGCCCTACCAGCGCGTTCAGTCCGTCAAAGGTCTGCAGATGCGGTTCCAGCGAGACGAAAAAGTCCTCGCTTGCATAGCTCTTGTGCCCTGCAAGGATCTCTGCAATGCGCGCCTCTCCCTTACCGGGTGGCACAATCGCGCCTGCATACAAGGCATCCTTGATATGAAAATACGCCACGTGCTTTTGCAGCATTGTATAAGCAGCCACGGGCTCAACGCCCTCCAGCACAAAGTTGCCCATGTCAAACACGCACGCAAGACGGCCGCCAAAATGTCGGGCAAGCTCTAAGCAACGCTCGGGGGTATCTCCGTAAATGCGCGCCTCGTTTTCGTGGCATAGCACCACGCCGTACTCGTCCGCCATATTCAAAAGGTGCTCCAGCGCATCAAGCACCCGGTCACGGCAATCGGTGATCTCCATACCTGCGGGCGCATAAAAGCTGAATACGCGCACGTACCGTGCGCCCAACAGCTTTGCCGCGGCAAATACGCGATGCGCCATGGCAAAATGCGCGTCCATATCGCCGTCCAGCGCAATCTTACCGATGGGTGAGCCGATGGCAGACGCGCGGATGCCGTATTCTTCCAAGGACTGTTTGACCTTAAAGATCTCCTCATCCGTCAGAGTGGAAATATTCTTTCCGTCCACACCGCGAATTTCAATAAAGTCAACGCCAAAGCGAGAGAGTGCCGCTAACTGATCCTCAAACGATGCAGCGTACTCATCCGCAAAGGCGGACAGGATATATTGACTCATAAAAGCTCCTTACAGATCAAGTCCGCCCACGACCTCTTCCCTGCCGCTTTGCAGAGAGCGATCAATGGCGTTCATGATAAACACGGGCGCGAAGAATTCCGCACAGACAAGCGGAGAGGGATTTCCCTTGAGCAACCCGTAAAACTCGGCGAACTCGCGCGCAAACCATTCATCGGTGCTCGGAATGGAATAACATTCGGTGGCCGACTCGGACATGCGGCAGGCCGCATATTGGTAGTTGTTATCGCAAAACAGTCCGACGCAATCGTACGCGTCGTAATGAAACAACACGTGCAGGCAGTCACCGTTTTTGGTGGCTCTTACGCTGTTGGGAAATCTGCCAAAGATCTCGCACACCATTTCCACTAAGTGCTGCGCGTAGAAATAAAAATCGCCGTATGCATTGACGCTCTGATAAGGTGCACGAACAAAGCCGCCAAGCGTCCTGCCGCCTGCCTGCTCCACGGCTGCCTTGCGCAGCTGCGCGACATACGTGTCTTGCTTGAGCGACGATCCGCCGGACACGCGCACGCCGTGCTTTGCAAGCTCTGCGGCAAACGCACGCGCATCCTGCTCGGACACCGTAATCGGCTTATCCACGAACATGGGAATGCCGCTCTCCATATAAGGCTTTGCATATTTATAGTGGTTATCGCCGTGGCGCGCAGTAATGATTAAGCCGTCGATCTGTCCTGCCGCATCCGCATAGTGCGCAAGAATCGGCACGCCAAAGGCTTCGTGCAGCCTTTGTGCAGCATCGGCATCGTCGCTGTAAACGCCCACCACCTGTACGTCCGTGTACGCTGCATTCTCGCGAATTTCGCGCAAAAACGCGTTGGCGTGGGAGTTTTCGCAGCCCAAAATGGCAATTCTCTTCATATTTCTACCTCAGAACTTGAGCGGCAGAGGATTCTGCGCATGTACCGTTTCGATGACCGAAATCACGGCAGCCGCCATCTCGGGCGTAACCGTCATCTCCTTACCCTCGGTGATCTTGTCATAGATCTGCTTGTACATCTTTGCCGTGCCCACGTCAAAGGCGGTACCGTTAAATTGCGCCGACTCTTGATGACGGATCAGCTGTTCCCCGCAATAGATGGGGTTTCCCGCCTCGTCGCGCAAAGAGCCCTCGACCACGGGACGCTCGGGATTCTCCCCCTCGTTGATATAGACCATTTCATAGGACGCGGGCGTTGCCTTGAGCGTACCGCGCGTGCCCTGAATTTTGACGTTGTAATTGGCAAACGCGTCGATCGAGGAAATTTCTATATCCACAAGAGGCTTGCCGGGTGTGGCGATCAGAATCTTTGCATAGTCGTCCGCATCACCGCTGGTCAGCGCGGTGTCCAGCTTGCTGTAAACCACCTGCGCGTGCGGATCAAAGTCCACAAAGCCCAACGCCATACCTACAGGGTGAGGACCTGTGTTATACGTGCTGCCCGCACACTTTTTCTGCAGGGTCTGCCAGTCCCAACGGCGGGAAAATCCGTTATAGCGGATGCTTACCTGCTTGACCTCGCCCAGCTTACCCGACTTGATCGTGTCATAGCAGAATTCATAAAAGGGAGCAAAAAAGGTCTGCTGGAACACCGCCAGCAAGGCACCCTCGCGCTTTGCGATCTGCATAAGCTCGTCGCACTCATAGCGCGAGCGTGCAAACGGCTTTTCAACCAGCACGTTTTTGCCGTGCAGCAAAAGATCCTTGGTAATGGGATAGTGCATCTCGGAATAGGACGCATTGACCACCAGATCCACGTCGTCATACGCAAAAAGCTCACGGTAATCGGAAAGCGTGATGCAGCCGGGGTAGTTTTTCTCTGCCACCTCGCGACGGTGCGCATCCATATCCACCACGTACTTGACGTTGTAGTACAGATTGTCCGCGCTGCGCATATAGGTGCCGTGAATATTCTGGCCGCTGCGGCCTTGGCCAATGATGGCAACGTTCAATTTTTTCATGCTTCTGCTCCTTTCGGGTATTGGGCTTTCATTGATTTAAGTGTAGCATTTTTTCATTGGTTTGTCAAGCAAAAGCCGCGATCTGTCCTTTACAAATATCCGAGTCCGTGCTATAATAAATCAAGATCATACACGGGAGGCACGCCATGCAAAAGTACTATAACGATCGCAGATATATCAACCGCGATACCATTCTCCTATACGCCAACACCAACGAGGAATACCTGACGCTGCCCCTGCGCGGCGTGGTGCTGGAGCTTCCCGGACTTGGCGGAGGCTCCTGCCTTGGCGGCTCGGCCGAGCCGTGCAGCTACGATGCAGAGCACGCACAGGATTTCGGCAGAAACGGTATTCTCTTGGCCTATCTCTTCCCCGGCCCTTGGAGCTGGGGCAATCAGGGCGCTGTGCGAATGGGCGACGCGGTGATAGACGCGATTTGCGACAAATACGGCGTGCAAAATCTGCGCCTTGGCGTTTGCGGCGGCAGCATGGGAGGCCACGGAGCGCTGCTCTTTGCGGCAGATTCTCGTCACACCCCTTGCGTGGTGGCCGCAGCCTGCCCCGGTGTGGATGCGACCGTGCAGCTTGATTGCCGCGCCGACATTACGCGCACCTATATCAGCGCAATAAGTGGCTACGATATGGCGCTTGAGGATGCGCTGCGCACCATTTCCCCCATCTACCGCATACACGACATGCCGCGCGCCAAGTACTACATCTGCAGCGATGGCGACGACGTGCTGTTCCCCGAGCATTTCTGCAACGATTACGTACAAAAGCTGCGCGACGCGGGTCATGACGTGACCTACGACCGCCAGCCCGGGCTTGGCCACGGCGACTTTTTGCCCGAGGTACGAAAGAGACTGCACGATACGCTCAAATTTGCGATTTTGCAAGCATAAAGGAGCCAATCATGTCACATATCTACACAAAATCCGAGCTTTGGGCACAGCTTGAAGCTCTGCATATTCCGCGCGACCGCGTCTTTCTCATGCACTCGTCTCTTCGCCTGATCGGGCAGATCGAGGGCGGCGCATCTGCGCTTTTGGACGTTCTGATTGAATATTTCACCGCCGAAGGCGGGCTATTCTGCGTGCCCACGCACACCTGGGCCAACCTTTGGGCAACCGACAAGGAATACACCTTGGACGTGTGCGACGTGCACACTTGCCTTGGCGCGTTTTCCGATCTGGCCGTGGCAGACGGACGCGGCATCCGCACCGAGAATCCCACGCATTCCATGGTGGTGTTCGGGGCGCACGACAAGGCCGAGGCGTTTGCCAAGGGTGAGATCGATACACCATCCGGCACAGCTCCCGAGAGCTGCTACGGGAAGATCTACGAGATGGGCGGTTACGTGCTGCTTGTGGGCGTCTCGCACGCGCGAAACACCTATTTGCATTGTGTTGACGAGATGATGAAACTGCCCAATCGCATCACCGCAGAACCCACCGAGGTCAAAGTCAGACGCGCATCGGGCGAGGTACTCACACGGCGCATCAACACCCACCATTCCACGCTCACGCCCGATATTTCGGCGCGTTTTCCCAAATATGAAACCGCATTCCGCTACCACGGCGCCATCACGGACGGTCGCCTTGGCGACGCGCCCGTGCAGGCCTGCGACGCGCGCATCATGAAAGAGGTCATGGAACTGATTCAAAGCCGCGCCGACCGCGACCCGCTATCCGACGAAGCAGCATTGCCCCCCGTTTGGTACGTGAAAAAAGCATAAAGAATGCTCCCGACCATTGCATCGGGAGCTTTTTTATTGTTCTTTTTTCTTACGTATATCCTTCAATATATCGTTGTGTTGCTTGCAAAACAGTGCGGGGACATCGGTTAAAGCAAAATACTTGAGTTCTTTGGTTTCTTGTTGATCACAAAACAGCTCTCCGCCCGTGACCGTCAGCTCATACGCGATCAGAATGCTTTGGAATTGATCTCCGTTGGAGCAAACCACGTCAAAATCCGTGTAAATACCGATCAGGTCGCCGACCTCAACGTCAAGCCCGGTCTCTTCCTTGACCTCGCGCACAGCCGCCATCTGCGGCGTTTCACCCAACTCCACCGTGCCGCCCGGGAATCCCCATTGATCACAGTCACCGCGTCGTTGGAGCAGCACCTCTTCGCGGTCGTTGAAAATACAACCGCCCGCGTGCACAAGCATAATCTTTTCGTGGCCAACGTGGCTTCTGATCCACTTGATGTAATCGGGGTGCTTCATCATTTGTTCCTTTCTCAAAAATCCTCAACGTAAAAGCAATCGTATTGCCACCTGATCGGATTTTCATAAATGTATTTGGCAATTTGTTCGTAATCACGCCTGTCGCGGATAACGTGGTCGTGAAATCCACGCTGCCATATGTTTGAATCTCCAAAGCAACGGTGGATCTCTTTGGATGAATTCATTTTTATATATCCAATCATTTTTGAAATCACCGATCGACCACGTAGGTGCGATTCACGAATCGTCCGCGCATCCTCGGTTTCCGTTATGACGATAATTAAATGAATATGATTTGGCATGATGACGTAGCTATCAACATATGCGGGATACTGATCGGTGATTTGGTTGATCACACGATCAACAATTTTTCCGCATGGTGTTAATTTCGCGGGCGATTCGTGAATCGCCCCTACGGTGGGATCGGGGGATACAACGGGCGATTCGAATTTCGGCTGTGCCGAAATATTCGCCCCTACGGTGTTCCGCGAGATGCGGGATAATATACATCTTCTATGCTGCGTACAAATCGTAATAAAATACGCCCCGGGGGAGCTATAATCATAATCTGGCAAACGCAGCCTTTTTCTCACCGGCAATTTTTCTTCCATATTGATTCTACCATCCATAGAAAATTCGGGTTTTCAGCCAATTATATCCCCATTATAGCACACCCTGCATGACTTGTCAATTTTGGCTTTACAAGCAAAGACAATTATGATATAATAATCACAATCACATAAACAGGAGGAATGATGTACACCGAGGATAAAAAACGAATCCTGCGCCTAGCCGAACGGGAGCCGAACCGAATTGCCCGACGACGATGCATTTTCGCATCTTTCGGCGCGCTTTCGCTTGCAAGATTTGTATCTTGCTGCGCAAAATCACACCAAAATCTATCAAAAATGCATTCGCCGACGGGTGCTGTGCAGTTTTGACGCAGCAGATTTTTTCGAGCCCAAAAGCTTTTTCCGCAGGGCATATAGGCAATATGTCCAAGGGAAAAGATGACGGGATCGGGAAAATCTGCCCGTCAAAACCAACTTGGTTCGACTCCCGTTCGGCTAACCGATTGCATACAGGACCACAAGCAACTCGCCATCCGCGAGGTCGTGCTGTACGGCTTTTTGCTTTTGCTTTCCGTGGTCATGTTTGGCGGTCTCGGTACGGGAATGATGTTCGTTGCCTTTACCGAAACAAATGGCTTTGCCGTGCTGATCGCGGTCTTTGTGGCGGCCTCTTTGCTGTTTTACGCTATTCCCATCACGGGCGCGGTATTCGTCATCCGATACCTTTCCCCTTCCATCGCATTACTTTGCGACAAATATGTCTTTGATACGGTCAGCGTCACACACAGTGTGCCCAAGCAAAAGCACAATCGCAGCAGGTATTCGATCTCCCGTGAATACACGGTTTACATAACCGATTTTTCTCCCTATGGCAAGCACGAGCTTTCTGGTCCGCCCTATGCCGGACAGACCTTTTACGTACTGGCAACCGCGACCAAAAAGCCCCGCATCATCGCGGTTTACGACACGGACAAATACGAAATCACACAGAGGTGAGCATATGCACAAGGAAAATGAAAAAACTACGCTATGGCGCGAGCAGATCGTGCAGGAAAATATGAAAAAGCAACTGATCGGCGGCGGTATCATCGGCTTGGCCGCTCTGATTTTGAGCGGATTTGTCGCGCTGTTGACCTGGGGGCTTTGCAGCTCCATGTCGGGAGAAGGTTCGTTTTTGATCGTTTGGTCAATCGTCATGCTAACCCTTCTTTGGGGCGTTGTGATCCTCTTGCTGATCGGTGCAGGCGCTTTGCTCCGTGATGGTATTTACATTTTGCAAGGCAAATACGTCATTGAAGTGGACGCGGTGGATCTTTTGGAGCTCAAAAGCGAATACGAACAGCGCCGCAACGTGATTGGCAGAGGCTATCATCGCGTGCTTGTCACCAACCAATACGTACATTTTGCCAAATACGGCAAGTTCAAATCCAAAAGAGAATTACGACAGGATCAGGAATGCTATTTGCTTGTGGTACTGACCAAAAAGCCGCAGATTCTGGAATTTTGGGAATGTGACGAATACGAGATCAAGGAGAGATAACCAATGGACAAAAATCAAAACCGCAAGATCTCCTTAAAGCGCGCAGAATATATCAAAAATGAGCAGCGTCTGCTGCTCTCGCAGGGTGCTCTTTTATTGGCACTCACCGTCATCATCATTGCAATGTCCGCGTTCTGGACGGCAATCACCATACTCGGCTATGCCGACATCCCGCCCATATTCTTAGTTTTGTTCATAGGCATTGGGGTGGCGCTTTGGATCTATGCCGGCTATATGGCATATACCGCGATTACCACCAATCTTCCCCTCTTCTGCCTGCTGACGGGAAAATACACCATTGAGATCGACCGCGTGCAGCGCATTGAGCTGCACAGCGAGAAAAACCGCACTTACGCCCGCTCCTGGGTCGCGCGCATGAACAGACCCGATTACGTCACCAGGCAATACGTAGACTTTGAAAAATTCGGGCAGGTCAAGCTTGAGAGCGAAACCGAGATCGCACAAAACGAGCAATATTACGTGCTGGTCGCACTGACAAAGACTCCCAAAATCATCGATTTCCGCTCTTGCGAGAAATATGAGATCACGGGCGCGTAATCGCGCCCTTTTTCTCTGCCCTATCCGTGCGTCTTCCCCACAGAATGCAATCCAGACCTCACCAACGGCACTTGAATGACTGACACTTTCATGGTATAATAATATTGCAAAATCATAGAAAGTGAGACACATTATGAAAACAAAACTTCTTTGCGCATTGCTTTGCATGATGATGCTGTTGGCCACGCTTTCTCTTGTATCCTGCAACGAGAAGCAGCCCGCCACGCCCGAAGAGGGCACGGTCACGCGCATGACCGTAGACATCAATCCCAGCGTAGAATTTTTGGTTGACGATCAGGGTCTGATCATAAGCGCAACCGCACTCAACGACGACGGCAGCATTCTGATCGCAGGTGAGGCATTCGTTGGCAAGACTCCCGAAGAGGCTGCCAATATGATGGTGAACCTCGCAACCGAGACCGGTTATCTGGTCAAGGGCAACGTAGAGGCTGACCAAAACACGGTCAAGATCTCAATCTCGGGCGATTCCGAGTACGCCCGCGAGCTGACCGAGCGCGTACAGCAAAGCGCCACCGAGGCACTTGCATCTCTTGACGTCAACGGTGCCGTTGCAACCGCCCAGGCTCTCAGCCTTGACGCGCTGCGCGCCATGGCGCTCTCCACCGCACTTTACACCCAAGAGGAAATTGATGCGATGGATGAAAAGCAGCTTTACACCGTGCTTGCACAGAGCCGCGTGGAAACCGCGCTGCTGCTGACCGCTGAAATGAGAGAGGCTTATTATGCAGCCAAGGAATCCCGCATCAGCTTTGCCGAACGCGAGGAGACCGCTCGCATTATTGAGGAAATGGGCGGCATTTACAGAGTAACCCACGCAGCCTACAAGGCAGCGTTGGATGCTTACAGCTCCGCAATCCTTGCCGTAGAGGATTTCCGCTATGAGACGCTGATCTCCCCCGAATCCCCCTATCAAAAATCGCTTGCCGAGCTTCGCGCAGCCAAGACCGAGCTGCTGGCCAAAAAGAATTACGTCGCATCCCTTGAGGTGGACGGCGCTCTTTATGCCCAGGCAACCGTGGATCTGACCCTTACCGAGGAGCAATACGAAAAAGCACTTGCCGCTTACGAGGCACTGGGTACGCAAGCAGACGCTGCTTTGCTTGAACTGATCAACGTCATGAAGCAGGCAGAAACAAAGCTCATCGAGCTGGAGGCGCAGCTGTTTGACGAGAACATTGAGGCAACGCTGCATGCAAAGGCTTCTGAGATTGAGGCAAACCTCAATGCCGCAAAGGACAGCTACTTTGCAGAGTTTGAAGCAGCACATGCCGAAGATATTGCCGCAATGGAGGCACAGCTGCTCGCAGAAAAGCAGGCACTCAAGGACAGCATTCAGGGTGCAGGTGCTCCTGAAACCAACTGAAAAAGTTAAAGCCAAGAGCGAAAGCTCTTGGCTTTTTGCGTGATATTGTTTCCGTAGGGGCGATTCACGAATCGCCCGTCGCAGTGATATTTGCGCTTCGCGAAAGTGATATTCCGCGCTTTGCGCGGAGTTTGACGCTTCGCGTCAAGGCTGAGGCGGGAAATTGGTAAACGCTGCGTCAAGCTCGGCGTCGGTGGGGATATAGTCACCCATCAGGCCGTCGTTGAACTTCTGATATGCCACCATATCAAAATACCCCGTACCGGTCAGACCAAACACGATGGTCTTCTGCTCACCGGTCTCCTTACAGATCATGGCCTCATCAATGGCGACCTTGATGGCGTGTGCCGACTCGGGTGCAGGCAGGATGCCCTCGATGCGCGCAAACTGCTGTGCTGCCGCAAAGACTGCGGTCTGCTCCACGCTTCTTGCCTCCATCAACCCCTGGTCATACAGCTCGGAGAGCACGGTGCTCATGCCGTGATAGCGAAGTCCGCCCGAATGGCTGGAGGACGGGATAAAGCCAGAGCCCAACGTATACATCTTGGCCATGGGACAAATGCGGCCGGTATCGCAATAGTCGTAAATATAGCGTCCGCGGGTCAGGCTGGGGCAGGATGCGGGCTCGACCGCGATGATGCGGTAATCCGCCTCACCGCGCAGCTTTTCACCCATGAAGGGAGAGATCAAGCCGCCCAGGTTAGAGCCACCACCGGCGCAGCCGATGATGATATCGGGCTTGATGCCGTACTTATCAAGCGCGGTCTTGGTTTCAAGGCCGATGATGGTCTGATGCAAGAGCACCTGGTTGAGCACGCTGCCAAGCACGTAGCGGTAGCTGCCGCCCGATGCGCCTGCGGCCTCAACCGCCTCGGAAATGGCGCAGCCAAGGCTGCCCGTGGTACCGGGATGCTCTTCAAGGATCTTTCTGCCAACCGCCGTGGTAGTAGAGGGCGAGGGAGTCACGTTTGCGCCGTAGGTACGCATGACCTCGCGGCGGAAAGGCTTTTGCTCATAGCTGACCTTGACCATGAACACCTTGCAATCAAGTCCGAAATACGAGCACGCCATGGAAAGTGCGGTACCCCACTGACCCGCACCCGTCTCGGTGGTCACGCCTTCAAGCCCCTGCATCTTTGCATAATACGCCTGCGCGATGGCAGAATTGAGCTTATGGCTGCCGCTGGTGTTGTTGCCCTCGAACTTATAATAGATATGCGCGGGCGTGCCCAGCTGCTTTTCCAGACAGTAAGCGCGAACTAAAGGCGCGGGGCGATACATTTTATAAAAATCGATCAGCGGCTCGGGAATATCGATATAAGGCGTGGTGTCGTCCAATTCCTGCTTTGCAAGCTCCTCGCAGAACACCTCGCTCATGGCCTCGAGCGTGATCGGCTTCATGGTACGGGGATCGATGAGCGGCGCGGGCTTTTTCTTCATGTCCGCGCGGACGTTATACCACTGTCTGGGAATTTCATTCTCGGATAAATAAATCTTATAAGGGATTTCTACGTTTGCCATCTTGGAACCTTTCTCCCCTGCTTTTTCCCAATCCGTCGGGGATACGGATCGGGCGCGGAAAAGAAAAAAACTCCCATCCCGCAAATCAAAATTTGAAATGCCGGGACAAGAGAATACCTCTTGCGGTGCCACCCTGCTTGATAGCTTTGCTATCCGCTCTGTATATACCTTGCGATATATCGGTTCTTGTAACGGTGAACCACGCCGTCGCCTATACATTCTATCCCGCAGGGATAAAATTTCCCGTTGCCCTCGAAAGTCCATTCACGCACGCACGCCCTGCCGCATCCCACCGCCGCGGCTCTCTGCAAGGGTGCTTTTCGCACGCTACTCCTCTTTCTCATCGGTTTATACCATTGTAGCACTCAGGGACAGGTTTGTCAATAGGTTTATTTAATTTCGTAAAGTTTCTTGGCATGCAAAAAGGCCATGCCCGATCGGGCATGGCCTATCAATTTGTTTAGATCAAACCGGTCTCCACAAAGCTGTACTTAGGCGTATAGTAACCGCCGCAGTAGTTGTTCCAGATGCAGCCCTCGTCAAAGAAGTGAGGAGGTGCGACAGCCAGCAGCTCGCCTGCTGCGTGGTGGTGCGGGCCCATAAGGTTACGCAGATTGTTGACCAAGGTCAGCTCGATCTCGTTCTCACCTGCCACAACGTAGTCGGAAATATCCACCTCGAAGGGAGTCCACATGACCGTGCGAACGTCCTTGCCGTTTACCTTGACGCGAATGGCGTTGATGCCCTTCTTGTCAAACTTCAGGCAGCAGGGTGCACCGTCCAGCGTGACCGTCTTCTTGAGCGTGACCTCGCCCGAGAAGAACAGAAGTCCCTGCTTTTCGATTTCCTTCAAGGTCAGCGTCTTGGGAGCTTCCACCAACGCAAAGCCGCCCTCGTAGAAGTATGCCTTGTTGGGAATGGGCTCAAACTTTCCGTCTGCCTTGACGCCGAAGTCGCCGACAAGGTACATAGGCTCGATCTCGGTACCAAAGGTCAGCTTGTTCTTTTCAGACTCAAAGATTCTGGACTTCTTGAGGTTCTCATAAACCTCGTCTGTCTCTTTAAGGTAAACCTGCAGCTCAATGACGTTCTTGCCCTTCTGCACAAGGCCGGCGATGTTGAGCATGCGGAAGGAGTGGTCGCGGAAGTAGCCGCAATCGGTCTTGTCAACGTCCTTGCCGTTGAGCTTGATCGAGAAGATCTCGGGCGTCTCGCAAGCAAGGAAGATGCGCTCGGGAATCACTTCAGCGTTGAAGGCAAAGTGGCACTTGATGTCCACGCCGCGGCCAAGCTCGTAAGCTCTCTCTGCCACGTTGAGCACGCAAGCGTTCTCCTGCTGCAGCACGCCGTCAAACCAGTAGGTGCAGGTATCTAAGGTCAGCGCGTTGTCGGTCATGGATGCAACTGCCCAGTCGCCGCACAGGCAAACCTCGGAGAGTGCGCGGGGAGCGGGTGCCTCTGCGTGAGCCGTACCGTCGTCAATGATAACCAAGCTGCCGTATGCGGGGAAATTGTAGGTGCCGAAGAAGTCAACCTTCTCACCGGTCTCAATGTCAATACCGTAGCTGCCGACCTTGAAATTGGTGGGCTGCGCCTGATCGGTGCTGTTGACGAAATAGTAAAGCTCAAAACCGTCGTAGTAACGCTTGGTGTAGGTAATGTTGGGATTGTCGATCAGATCGCAGCCCTCAACCTCGTCCACCGTGACGATCTTACCGCCCTGTGCGCGGAACTCTGCAAGCACCTTTTCGGTATAGGGCAGGTATGCGATATGCTTGGTCAGCACCACGGTGGAATAGGACTGTTTACCGATAATCAGCTTGCCGCCCTCAACCTTACCGTGACGCTCAATCATGATCTCGTCGCCAAGGTGGTAAAGCACGTGCTTTGCGTCCAGCGCATTCATGACGTTGATGATATCGTTGTTGTAGTCGCCAAGCCCCTTGTTATCGCCGCAGTTGAAGCTGATCCATGCGGAGGTCTGGGGATGCATGACCAGGGTATCGTAACGGATCTCGCCCTCAGCCAGCATCATGCCGATGCGGGACATGGCGTCATTGAATACCTTGTAATCTGCCCACCAGGGCTGCTGGCAATACATTGCGGGCGGGTAGTCTCTCTTACGGATGCCGCGCAGAGAATAGCCCTCGAGATGCTGGCACATCAGATTGACGCCGCGCACCATCATCCACTCGTAGTTTCTCTTGAGCTCCTCGTGGCCGACGTTGTGGCCGCAGAGTGCAAAGGTCTCGGACAGAATCTGCTTTTTGCCGGTCTGCGCTGCGGTGGAGCAAAGCTGCGCCATGGTCAGGCAGGGGAAGATGGGACGGCACAGCCAGTCCATACCCGGAATGTGGTAATATTCATAGTGCGGCATGCAGGCGCCGTTACTGGTCAGCTGCGCCTCCAGCGTCTCCTCCAGAACAAGGTGTCCGGTATAGAGCAGGCCGTGTGCTTCGCACCAATCGTATATCTGCTTATTGTAGTTCTTGGAGAACAGCTCGGTGACCAGCTTCCAGAAGTTCATTCTGGTCTGCTGCCAATCGCCTCTTTCGATGAACAGCTCGATCAGGTGGTCATAAATGGGCTCGCCGTACGCCTTTTCGTATTCTGCGGGCAGAATAAAGCTCCACGGAATACCGTTACGCGAGATCTGCGGCTCGTCGGTAAAGAAGCCGTCGAAGGTGGTGCCGTACTTTTCATAATAAGGCTCGTAGATCTCATTGATAAAGTCGGCAATCACCTCACCGTCCAAGGTGTCCACGTAGAAGGGGTTAACCTCGTAGTAGAAGCAGTAGTTCTCGAAGCAATAGATCACCTCGGGGCCTCTGGGGTCCTCCAGATCGGGCGTGAACTTCTTGACGCGCAGATACTTCTGCTGGTACTTGATGCCCTTGCCGTTGACGATGCCGCCACCAAAGCCGGAGGGCCAGCCGTTTTCGTCGTACGCCCATGCATGCATACCTCTCTTGCCTGCCTCGTCGATGGATGCGGAAACGTTTTCAAACCATTCCTCGCCCATATACTCGGTCTGCAAGCCGCCGCGTGCGTGCATGAAAAAGCCGCCGATGCCCACGTCGTCCATCAGGCCAATCTGTCTGCGCGTTTCCTCGGTGCGAAGACGCTCGTTCCAGGACCAGAACGGTACGGGACGGTACTTTTTGTCCACAAATCTAAAATCCATTTTGTCCTCCTTTGCCGTCGGGGATGCCCCGACGCAGTTTATAAACATTTAATTGTTTTCTACTATATACCGACGCAGAATCTCTGCGTCGCGTGCGTCCACTTCCCCGCTGTCGTCAAGATCGGCAGCGCCCGTGTGGCACACGGTGGGCAGTCCTTCCAGATAGCGGCAAATGGCCGTGATATCGCGTCCGTCCACCACGCCGTTCTGATCGGCGTCTCCCCACAAATAATCCACCAGTCCTGATATGCTGCAGCGAAGCATCTGCATCTGTCCGTCAGGCGTATCCGACACCGTGTAATGCACGGTATCGTCCGTTACCCAAAGTCCAAAGATCTGTTTTCCCTGCAGCGAGGGAATCTGCACCTCGGATACCACGCCGCTTTGCAGATTATACGCGAAAATCTGCTTGGGCGTATTGTAAATCAGGTTGCCGCGATACGTGCCGACACCCACAAAAGCGTCCACGTAATAGCGCTTTCCGTCCGCCGACATCCATTTGTCGGAAATCTCCAGCACCGCCGTACGGCTCATGGTGGAGAAATCCACCGCGTAAATACACCGCTCGGCACCGTCCGCATAAAACCACTTCCCTGCCGTATGGCAGAACGGCTGCTCAACCTCCTTGACAAAGGTGCTCTCATATGCGTCCGACGTGCAGGAAAGCCGGCTTTCCCAGCCGTAGTGCTCGGTTTCCCGGATGCCAAGGTCGCTGCGCAGGAAATTGGCGTGCAGGGCAAGTCCTTCCGTATTGGGTACGGGATCATCCCACGTCACGTCCACATGGTAGGGCACGCCGCCCAGCTCCACGATATTCCATATATGGTTCATGCCCTGGCTGACCGCCACGTCCGACGCAATGCCAAAGCGCGAAAGCAGCTCCATATACGTCAGCGTATAGGCCTGACAAACGCCCTTACCCAGCGTGAGAAACTGATGCATATCGTATATTTCATAGTCCTCGTCGTAGGCAAAATGCAGGCAAAGATAATCGTGCAGGTAAAGCGCGATCTCGAAATCGCTCCACGCGGGATCAACGCCTGCGCAAATTTTTTGCAAAGCGCTCTCGCACGCTTCCCTTGCCTTTTCGAGCGCCTCACCCGTCAGGCGGTACGAGGGCTTGAGCGTATGGATAACGCCGGACGAATCGTACGAATAGGAAATGCCCGAATTGACGAAAAACAGATCGGGGTGCGTATTCATCACCGCCGTATACAGCGGTGTGATCTGCTCGGTGGTGATTTTGTATGCGGAAATATCAATCTCACTCTGCTCGGCAAGCAGGCATTGATATATGTAATCCTCCGCGCTCTGCGCAGGGGCGAGATACCGCCCGGCCTCGGCCAAGCCCTCGATCAGCTCTCCTTGCGCCTCGCATACGACGGGTACGGGTGAGATCGGATGCTCTCTTACACTTTCATGGGGTAATACACCGGGCGTACTGCAGGACGCGAGCACACAGATAAGCAGCAGAGCCATAAGCACGGCTGCCAACGCTTGACGCTTCATTCCCTCACCCCCGATCAATTCAGTTTATTCGCCGTTATTCCACGGTATGCAGTCCGGTCTGCTTGCAAATGCACTGCACGATCATCTCCAGCGCCACGGGGTTATTGCCGCCACCGGGTACGATGACGTCCGCATATCGCTTGTAAGGCTCGACAAACGCCTCGTGCATGGGCTTAACCGTGCGAAGATACTGCGAAATAACCGAATCCAGGCTTCTGGCTCTTTCCTTGGTGTCGCGCAGAATGCGGCGCAAAATGCGCTCGTCCGCATCGGTATCCACGAAAATACGCAGATCCATCATATCGCGCAAGGACGCGTCCGAAAAGATCAGAATGCCCTCCAGCACGATCAGCGGCGTGGGACAAACGCGCACCACCTTGTCGCTGCGATTATGAATGGTATAGTCGTAAACCGGCACGTCCACGCACTCCCCGCGGCACAAGGCCGCCAGATGCGCGCGCAAAAGCTCGGTTTCAAACGCGTCGGGATGGTCGTAATTGGTCAGGCATCGCTCCTCATAGGTCTTGCCCACCTGCAGATGATAATAGCTGTCGTGCGCGATCACGGTCACGCTGTCGCCAAACGCCCGCGCGATATGCTCTGCAAGCGTGGTTTTCCCCGAGCCCGTGCCGCCTGCAACGCCAACGATCATGGGCTTAGTCATGGCCTTCCTCGCTCTCTTGTGCTGCAATCGTTTGCTTCCAGCAAGCGTGGCACATCGCCACGTAGGAGTCGTTACCACCCAGCAGAATCTGTCCGCCCGTGGTCACCACGCGTCCGCTCTCGTCAATACGCGCATTGACGATGGCCTTTTTGCCGCAGGTGCAAATGGTTTTGATCTCGGTGATCGAATCGGCCACCTCGAAAAGTCGGCGGCTGCCCGAAAACAAACGCGTCATAAAGTCGGTGCGAAGTCCAAAGCAAAGCACGGGGAGATCCAGCTCGTCCACAATGCGGCGAAGCTGATCGATCTGCGCCTCGGTAAAGAACTGGCACTCGTCCGCAATGATGACGTGGCAATCCTTGTGAGATTCAAACTCCGCTCTGATATCGACATTGGTGCCAATGATCTGCGCCTCTGCCTCAAGGCCGATACGCGAGCGAATGACACCCGCACCGTCGCGCGTATCAATGGCGGGCTTGATCAGCCAGACGCGCATGCCGCGCTCCTCGTAATTGAACTTGGTAATCAGCGCATTGGCCGTTTTGGAGGAGCCCATTGCGCCGTATTTGAAATACAATTTAGCCATGCCTTACTCCTTTACCGCGTCAAGCAATATTCTTTCAACAATGTCCACCACGCCGTCCAGCGACTCGATAGACAAAAATTCAAATCTGGAATGGAAGTTTTCGCCGCCCGTGCACAGATTGGGGCAAGGCAGACCCATAAAGGAAAGTCTTGCACCGTCGGTACCGCCGCGGATGGGAGTGACAACAGGCTGAATGCCCAACGCCAGCATAGCGGCCTTGGCACGCTCCACGATATACATATTCTCGTCAATGATTTCCTTCATGTTATAGTAGGAGTCCTTAAGCGTCAGCGTGCAGCAACCCTCTCCCCACTTCTCGTTGATCTTGGCGGCGGCAGCGGTCATGACCTGCTTTTTCTCTTCAAACAGTGCGCGATCGTGATCACGGATGATATACACCAGCTGCGCCTGCTCGCACTCGCCGTGCATGTGCACCAAATGGAAGAATCCCTCGTAGCCCTCGGTCTTGGCGGGAATCTGATCGGCAGGCAGCAGGGCTGCAAAATCCATGGCCATGAGCAACGCGTTCTTCATCTTATCCTTGGCAGAGCCGGGATGAATGGAAACGCCCGCGAAATTGACCACGGCAGACGCCGCGTTGAAATTCTCGTATTCCAGCTCGCCAAGCGGTCCGCCGTCCACGGTGTACGCATAGTCCGCGCCAAACTTTTTCACGTCAAAGTGATCTGCGCCGCGGCCGATCTCCTCGTCAGGCGTAAAGCAGATTCTGACCTTGCCGTGCGGTGCGTCGCTTTCCAAGAGTCTTTCCACGGCAGACACGATGGCGGCAACGCCTGCCTTGTCGTCCGCGCCGAGCAGCGTGGTACCGTCGGTCACGATCAGATGCTGACCTACGTAATTCTGCAGGCTCGGATAGTCCGCAACCGTCATATAAATGCCCTTTTCCTCGTTCAGACAAATATCACCGCCCTCGTATGCCACGATCTTTGCAGCAATGGGAGCATCGGCACAGGCGTCCGAGGTATCCACGTGCGCCACAAGGCCGATGGTGGGGCATTCCTTGTCTGTATTTGCGGGCAGCGTTGCGTACAAATATCCCTTGTCGTCAAGCTCCACGTCGCTAAGCCCCATGCTCATCAACTCGGCAGCGATGGCAAGGCTGAGCACCACCTGCTTTTCGGTGCTGGGCACGGTCTCGGAGCTCTCGTCCGACATGGTGGGGAATGCAACGTATTTCAAAAATCTTTCGTAGGGCTTCATATCCAAATCCTCCTTGGGGTAGTCATCGCACTTAACTACAGTATACCATATTTTTCTGCTCCCTTCAAGGCATTTCCCCGAAAAAATACACCTTTCCTCTTTTCTTTTTGTGTGTCTTGTGCTATAATGAAAGCAAAGAACCCTGAAAGGAAACAAGACATGAAACGTATCACTTCCTTTACCGTGGATCACGACACCATCGTGCCCGGCTTTTATATCTCGCGCATCGACGGCGATATCATCACCTTTGATCTGCGCACCCGTACACCCAACGCAGGCGACTACATGGACAACCTGACCATGCACTCGGTTGAGCACGTGCTGGCCACGCTTTTGCGCAACTCGCCTGACAGCGAGCGCGTGATCTACTTTGGCCCCATGGGCTGCCAGACCGGCTTTTATCTGCTTATGCGCGACACTGCTCCCGCAGACGCCTTTGCCCTGCTTTGCAAGTGCCTTGCCGACGCCATTGCCTACACGGGCGAGATGCCCGGACAGGCGCGCAAGGAATGCGGCAACTACCAAAATCTTGACATGGCGGCTGCCAAGGCGGAGTGTACACGCTATCTGAACGCCTTGATGGACAACGAAAAATTCTGCGAAAGGAAGGACTTTTCCTATGAATAACGTCAAAATCGGCATCATCGGTGCGATGCCGTGCGAGGTCGATCCCCTGATCGCGCAAATGGAAAACGCATCTACCCTGACCGTCGGCTCTATCAAATTTACACAAGGCATTCTGTGCGGAAAAGACACGGTCATTGCCATCTGCGGCATCGGCAAGGTGTTTGCCGCTATGTGCGCGCAGACCATGATTCTGCACTTCGGCGTATCTGCCATTGTCAACGTAGGCGTGGCGGGATCGCTTTGTGATGGGCTGCGCATTGGCGACATTGCCATTGCCACAAGCACGGTACAGCACGATATGGACACCTCGCCCATCGGTGACCCCGTGGGCTTGATCTCGGGCATCAACAAGGTCTACCTGCCCTGCTCCGAGCGTCTTTGCAGCCTGCTTGCCGACTGCGTGCAGGCGCAGGGCGTGCACTACGTGCTTGGCACGGTGGCCTCGGGTGACGTGTTTGTCGCATCTCCCGAGCAAAGAGCGCGTATCACGGGAAATTTTGACGCTGTGGCTTGCGAAATGGAAGGCTCGGCCATTTGCCAGGTCTGCTATGCAAACGGCGTTGAGGTGGGCATTTTGCGCGCCATTTCGGACAACTGCAACGACCCCTCCACCATGGACTACCAAACCTTCCGCGATTCCTCGGCACGCGTCGGCTGCCGCATTCTGCTTGATTTCATGAGCCGCATTTGATTTATGGAGGTTACTATGTCTTACCCCATTAACTTCTGGTACGGAATCCGACCTGAATATATCTGTCGCGAGCGACTCGAAGAGGCCGCAGAGGCAGGCTTTACCGTCATTGAATGCCGCTACGACACCGAGACCAACAAAAAAGTTCTCTCTTGGTGCGAGCAGCTTGGCTTGCGCGCTTACGTGTGGGACAACCGCATGGCAGCCGCCATCAACGAGACCGAGGGCTGGCAGCAAACGCTTGCTGACATGATCGCGGACTATGCAAGCTATCCCGCGCTGGATCGCTTTTTTATCAAGGACGAGCCCATCGAAGCGCAGTTCCCCATGCTTGCACGTATTGCAGATTATTTCCATACGCATCACCCGGGATCCGATTTTTACGTCAACCTCTTGCCCAACGTGGCAGTGCCGGGCGGCAAGCAGAACAGCGACGCGCATATCGCCGCGTATCTTGACGCGGTCAAGCCCTCGCTACTCTCCTACGACCATTATTGTCTTTGCAAAACCGAGAAGACCGCAGACGAGATGTTCGCGCAGGGCTTGCGCGAGGCGCGCGTTTCGGATGAGTACCGCGAGCGCAACGGCACGCAAAAGGTGCTCTACGCCGAATACGACAGACCCGACTATTACGACAACTTGGAGCAGATCCGCAATCACGCACGCGCTGCGGGCATCCCTTGGATGATCATCATTCTGCTGGTTGAACATTGGGGCTACCGTTATCTGACCGAGGCCGAAATCCGCTGGGAGGTCTTTACTGCGCTTGCATACGGCTCTTCGCAGATCAGCTACTTCACCTACTGGACACCCGGCGTCAACCACAACGAGCCCTGGTCGTACCACCACGGCATCATCAATGCGGACGGTACGCGCGGAGAAAAGTACCCTATCGTTAAGCAGATCAATCGCGAAATTCAGGCCGTGATGGGCGAGGTGGGCAACGCGCAGCATCTGGCCGTTTTCCACGTGGGAGACGAGCGTGATCCCCTGCCCGTACAATTCACCCCTTACGGCGGCATTGACAAGGTCGAGGGCGGCAGATTTGTGGCAGGATTCTTTGAGGGCGGCTACCTCATGCTTGCCAACAAAGATTTCCGCGACGAGGCCTTTGCCAAGATCACGACCGAAAAGGTACTTTACAAATTCAGCAAATCCCGCGGCGTATGGGATAAGATGCCCCGCACCGCCAACGGCTATTATACCGTCCACCTGCACGCAGGCGACGGGGAGCTTTTGAGAATTGAATAAATGCAAAAGTCGTCTTCGCACATTGCGGGGACGACTTTTTTACCCACGTATGCTATAATAAGCCCACGGTGAGAGCCGAATTTACTATAGATTTGGAGTGGGTGAATGAAAATTCAGGAGCTGATCGATTACGTGGATGAAATTCGCCCCAACTCCTTTGGAAACGCAACCAAAATGGTGTGGATCAACGAAATTGAAGGCGCGGTGCAGACCGAGATCATGGGCATTTATCCTGCAGACATTGCGTCCTACGACGCAGAGGACGACCTGGACACCGACCTCTTGGTCGCAGCACCTCACGCCAAGCTTTACGCATGGTATCTGATCGCCATGATGGATCTGGTTTCCATGGGAGACGAGGCTTACGAGAATTCCTATCGCATCTTCAACACCTTTTGGACAGAATACGCGCGTTGGTACCTGCGTACCCACCGCATGCTCTGATCCCAATCACGAAAAAGGCAACACCGCAAGGTGTTGCCTTCACTCTTTTTATTCGTTTACCTTTTGCTCTGCCATTCTCTCTGCCCTCTTTTGGTTGCGCAGATAGACGCTCATGAGCTGCGGACGCACGTATCTCTGCACCATGACGGGCAGCACCTGCAGCACGAAATTGACAAGTGCCACGGGAATGGCGACGCGCACGCACCAATGCACCTGCACAATGACGTCCGGCCACAGCAGACGGCATGCGCAAAGCGCGGGGACGGCAAGTCCTGCCAAGGCGGAGATCACATGCATCACCTCGGCATAGACGGACTCGCACATAAACTTATGAATATACTCGTTGTCATGAAAATCCAGCACCTTTTTCTTTTGGAACTTGGCCAAAAGACCGCCGGCCTCAGGGATCTTGTCCTTCCATTTGACGATTCCCAGCTTTTTGTAAAGCTTCTTCTCCCATTTTGCCACGCGGTAAAGCTTGCGAAAAGGATCTACAGCCTTTAGCGGCAAGAGTCTTGTCAGCCATGCAATCAAGGCGTCCAAGCCAAATTCCAACGCGGTAAAGAGAACGGACATGCCCAAGCACACGAGCATTGCCACGGGTGTGGAATATCCCGGCAGGCCAACAATTCCACCCACAAGGCCTATCAGGATATTGCCAACGACGATCGCGATGATATAATAACGAAACATGACCCTTATCCGAGCGCGATCTTATCGGGTGCCTTTTCGGGGTCGATGGTCGAATAGGTCAGCTTCTCGCCATAGACCTCTTCGTACTTCGCTTTACAAATAGCGAAGTTTTTCTTTTTCATATACGCCACGTTGTCGTGACGGCGCAGGGTGGGATCGGGGTAGATCGGCTGCATCACATGCACAGTCAGATACATCTGCTCGATTCCCTGCTCGTTCACAATACCGCTGGGGCGGTACGTGATAAACGTCGGAATAATGGGTACGTTGTTCTTAACGGCAAAGGTGTAAGCTCCGTCCTTATACACGCGGGGCTTTTTGTAATTCCACCACATTGCCTGCTCGGGATAGATGACCACGAAATTGTTATGCTGCAAATACCAGTCTACAGACTTGGTAAAGTATCTCATCACGGCGGGATCATCCGAAAGCGGCAACATGCCGCCTGCCCTCATACCGTCACCGAACGCGCCCTTCATATTGTTGAACGGTGCGGCTACGGTATAGATCTTATCCTTGATCTTGCGGAACGCATGCTGCAAAGCAAGGCAATCAAACTTATTGACGTGATTGCAGGTAATGACTGCGCTCTTGACGCCCTTGGCATTCTCAATGCCGTAAACCTCGGGCTTGATCTCGTCGCGCAGCGCCCGTCTGCGGAAGGGCTTGACGATAAACTGGTACTGAAAGAAGGTCTTGATCTTATCAAACCCCTTGCGCACGTAAGGGAAATCCTTTGTCACGGGCAGCACCAGGCTATAATCCACGGGGTCGACGTGCTTATCAAATTCGCCCGAAAGCTCGTATTTTTCTATATCAGCCAATACCTGCTGTCTGGTTTCTGCATCTGTCACGACGCTCACCTGCCTTTTGTAAAGTTGCCGCGGTCAATGGCCACCCACGTATGTCTGTTCTTTTTGGAGAACAGCGCGCGGCGCATAACCGGGATATATCCCATATAGTAAATGGGATGTGCGAATATCAAAATGATTTTGCCCACAAAGGACAGCTTGATGATGCTCCAATCCGAGAACACCGCGAACAGCGTGGGAACCAAGAAATAGAGGTAGATCGCGCCAAGGCCGATCACCCAGCCAAGCAACGCCCACCACCAGATCGGATTTGCGAGAATTGCCAGTACGATTGCCAGCACCAGGCTGACTGCCGAATATACCAGCGCCGTACCTACAAGGCCGTACACGATATTGAGGTTGGTTGCATGATAACGCTTCATCTTCTCGTTTTTGGATGCGCCCTTGCTTTGCTTTGCGTCAATCTTGGGCATATACAGTCTGTCGCTGTCCACCACGCCTGTCATCCAGCGCTGTCTGCGCTTGTTGGTCACAGAGAGCTTGGTTGCCTCTTCCATATAGATGATCGCATGCTCGTAGTAGCTGGTCAGATAGCCGGAGAGTACGGTATCCATCATCAGCTCCACGTCCTCGGTCAGCGTGCTCTGATAAGGCCAGCCGCCGTTTTTACGCACAAGATCCGCGCGCATCAAAAATCCTGTACCCACGATAAAGCAGGGATAGCCGTGCTTGGTCTTATAGTAGTTACCCATATTGTCCATCAGCGTCCAGATAATACCGTTGCAGCAGGCGGACAGGGTTCTTGTGCTCTTATCGCCAAAATAATAGTTCTTGACACGCTTTTTGGATACCAGAATCTCGGTATCCTTGACCATGCCGTTGTTCATTTCCTCTAAAAATGCGTCGTCCAGCACGGTATCCGCGTCAATGACGATATACGCATCGTATTTGTAGGCGTCCTCTGCCAAGATTCTTTTCAGGCAGCCGTCCAGAGCGTCGCCCTTCTTGGTCTGCCCCGACACCACCATAGCCACGTGTCCTCTCTGCTCGGTCATGGTGATCGAGGGATCGTTCGGATCGTCCACGACTACGTAAACGTCAAACAGCTCGCGGTCGTAGGTCTGTCTTTCCACGCTGTCAAAAAAGGGAGTGATGGATTCACTCTCGTTCTTGGCGGGAACAATGACCGCCAGACGGTTTTTCTTGGGATTATGCAGCTTTTCCTGATGTCCGAATGCGTAAAACCAGCATTTCATTCTGGGGAAGTAACACGCAATACCTATCAACGAAACGCCGCAGAATACGGCGAACAAGCTATACAGCAAGATGTCCAAAACAAACCTCCTCGTTCGAATGTGGTTTTCGAAACCATTTTATCACGCTTGATTAACTTTGTCAATAGTTTTTTTGAATTTTAACAATATTAAACATTTATTTCTTTATTATAGTATCAACACCCGCACTTTCTTTCAAAAACCCGCAAGAAATTTTCTGTAGCCGTGTTTCGACACGTCGCGCTCCTCTTCGCCATATACTGACATTGAGCAAACCTGCTCAATCCCTGTTAAGGAGGAAATCATATGTACGCACAAAAAAGCGGCGCAGGACGCCCCAGAGAGCGCGTTCCCTACGCTTCGCTGCGGCAATACCAAGCTGCGCCGGAATGCGAATGTGAGCGCGAGATTCCGACCATGGCCAACGCGCCCACAAGGCCGCAGACGCCCACTTGCCTGGAAAATTATCCGCTTGCGATGGTATACGCGCCACGTCAGGCCTTTGAAAAACTGTATGATCGCGAGCTTTGGCTGGACAAGGGCACCATTTTCACCGCTCTGGACTTCCCTTTCAAGGGCTCGCGGAAAGGACGGTAAGATATGGATCAGACACAAAACAAAGATTGCAAGCAGCTTTACGCCAAGCTGCAGCGCCTGGATTTCGCCATCGTGGAGCTTGCCCTGTATCTGGACAGCTACCCCGATAACGCCGCCGCGCTGGATTATTACGGCAAGTTGATCGCCGAGCGCGAGGAGGTGGCCCGCGCATATACGCAGGGCTGCGGCCCCATGACCATCATGGACAACAAAAACCCTGCTCTTTGGGAATGGGGACAATCCCCTTGGCCCTGGCAGAACGATCAGTAATGAGGAGGGCATATTATGTGGATCTATGAACGTAAACTGCAGTACCCCGTCAATATCAAGACGCCCAACCCCAAGCTCGCCACCGCCATCATCACGCAGCTTGGTGGACCGGACGGTGAACTTGGCGCATCCCTGCGCTATCTCAACCAACGCTACAGCATGCCCGACAAGGAGATTATCGGCACGCTGACCGATATCGGCACCGAGGAGCTTGCCCACATGGAGATGATTGCCTCCATCGTGTACCAGTTGACGCGCAACCTCTCGGAAAAGGAGGTTTCCGAAAGCCCCTTTGCCGCATATTTTGTGGATCACACCACCGGCATCTACCCCGTCAGCGCGGCAGGCGTGCCCTTTGATACCAAATACCTGGCTGTCAAGGGCGATCCCATCACCGATCTCAACGAGGATCTGGCCGCAGAGCAAAAGGCGCGCACCACCTACGACAACATTCTGCGACTTGCCGACGACCCCGACGTCAAGGACGTCATCCGCTTCCTGCGTCAGCGTGAACTCGTGCACTACCAGCGCTTCGCCGAAGCCCTGAACAAGACCCGCGAGAGTCTTGACCGCAAGAATTACTACGCATACAACCCGTCGTTTGACAAATAAAAGAAAGGAGAAACCGCTTGCGGTTTCTCCTTGTTTACATATTCTCAAGCTGCGCGACCACCTCGGGCATGATGCCCTGTGTATGATTGCACAGCGTGGCGCGACAGAGGCGCTTGACCTCGGGGATGGCGTTTTCGGGACAGAATGCAACGTCTGCTGCCGCCAGCATGGCAAGATCGTTTTCCTGATCGCCGCAGGCAACCACAAACAAATCGTGCTCCGTTCTTTCGCGGTACAGCTGCTTCAGCCGCGCAATGCCGGATGCCTTGGTGCAGCCCTTGATCGTCAATTCCAAAAAGCGCGGACCCGAAACTGCAAAATCAAACAGCTCGCCAAAGCGCGCGGTCAGATACGGTCTTGCCGCCGCGATCTGCTCGGCCTCGCCTCTGAACACCAGCTTGAACCACTGCTGCTCGGGGTTGGCACTCGGCCACTCGTCAATAGGCAGCACGTGCGGAAAATCAAACGGAAGGCGCGCCATTTCGCGCATAATATCGGTTCCGTGGCCGTCGGTCATAAAGCCGTCCACCGTCACCACGCGCACGCCAAGCTCGGGCGCGATCTCACGTGTGTATTTGGCTACGGCAATCACGTCCTCGGTTCTCATGCTCATGGGATACAGTCGCTCACCCGTGGAAAAATCCAACAGGTACGAGCCGTTGCATACCACGGCAGGCAGTGTGCACAGCGTGCCCGACTGCGGCAGCACGCGCGCGATATTCTTATGCATGCGCCCCGTGCCGTAGGTAAACTGACCGCCGCGCGCGCAAAAATCCGCAATTGCCCGAAGATTTGCCTCGGGAGGCTGTGCGCCGAGTCCGAAAAACGTGCCGTCCAGATCGGTGACAATGGCGATATGTTCAAAGATGTTTTCATTCTTCACGGCGTAAAATCTCCAAAAGCCTGATCATTTCGGGCGGCTGGGGTGCTGAAAAATGCATGCGCTCGCCCGTGGTCGGATGCGTCAGATGCAGCTCGCAGGCATGCAGCGTCTGCCCCTTGATCCACGCCTTATGGCGCGCGCCGAAGGGAGTGTTATCGCCGCCGTACACCTCGTCACCCAGCAGCGGATGCCCCTTTGCTGCCATGTGCACGCGGATCTGGTGCGTTCTGCCGGTTTCCAGCCGACATTCAATATACGTAAAGGCGTTGCCCCACGTCTGTCTGCCCGCAAATCTCTCCAGCACGCGGTAATGCGTGACGGCTTCGCGCGCCTCGCGGTCGGGATCGCGGATGACCGCCATTCTCTTGCGGTCTACGGGATGGCGGCCGATGGGCAAATCGATCGTGCCCTCGTCCTCCTTGACGTTTCCCACGCAAACGGCGCGGTAGATGCGGTGCGCACTATGCTCCTTGATCTGCTCGGCCAAATGCAGATGCGCGCGGTCGTTTTTGGCCACCACCAACAGCCCCGACGTATCCTTATCAATGCGGTGCACGATACCGGGACGCAGCACGCCCCCAATACCGGACAAGCTGCCCTTGCAATGATACAAGAGTGCGTTGACCAACGTTCCGCTCGGATTTCCCGCTGCGGGGTGCACCACCATGCCAACCGGCTTGTTGACCACAATGATATCTGCATCCTCGTACACCACGTCCAGAGGGATATCCTCGGGCTGCGCGGTGTCCGGCTCCGGCTCGGGGTAGCAGACCGTGATCTCATCCCCTGCCCGCACCTTATAGTTTTTGGAGACCGACGCGCCGCCCACCGACACATCGCCCTCCTCAAGCATTCTGACCGCAGCAGAGCGGGTCAGACCGGCCCGCTCCGATAGGTATTTGTCTATTCTTGCGCCGGCTTCGGCGACTTCAACTCTGAGTGTCAGCGTCTGCATGGTCGTCCTTTTGCTCCGCCTCGTCCTTGGGAGCGTTTTTCTTGTTTCTGAACTCGGTAATCACCGACAGAACAAGCCACAGCACCATCAAGCCTCCGCCAATGGTCACGGCGCAGTCGGCTACGTTGAAGATCCACTTCCAAAGCGAGGGAAATGCACAAAAATCAATAAAGTCGGTCACAACGCCAAGAGCGCAGCGGTCAATCATGTTGCCGATACCGCCTGCGATCAGCAGCGTCAGAATGACCTGCATGAACTTATCCTTGGGCTCCTTTTTCACCCACCAGACAAGCATGCCGATCATGAACAGAATTCCGACGGTTGAGAGCACCATGAACATCCAGCGCGTATCGTCAAACCAGCCGAAGATCGCTCCGTCGTTCTTGATATGCGTCAGGTGCAGTACGCCCTCGATCACGGGGATCGACTCGCCCTCGGGAATGTGTTGTATCACGAGATATTTGGTCAGCTGATCCACGCCCACAATTACGGCCGCGATGGCTGCCCATACGATCAGATACAGCATAAAAAATCCTTTCTATAATGCCGAGGGTCGTTTCCGACCCTCGGCGGTCTTATACTGAATTATTAAAGTTCCAGAATGTTCTTGCAGCGTGCGCAGAGGAAGTTTTCGCCCTCGGAAACGCCTTCCTTGGCATAAGCCCAGCAGCGATCACACTTGCAGCCGTCTGCAGGAGCAACGACCACGGCAATTCTGCCGTCCTCGCCCTTGACCGCGCCCCGGGGTGCTTCGCCCTTGATTACCTCTGCGGCAGAGGTGATGAACACGGTTGCCAGATCGCCTTCGAATGCGTCAAGCAGTGCGTATGCAGCGTCATCGGTCGTATAAACCGTAACCTTTGCATCCAGCGACTTACCGATCAGCTTTTCTGCACGTGCCAGCTCCAGAGCCTTCATGACGTCGTCACGCAGTGCAAACAGCTCGTCCCATGCATTGGTGCCATCGGATTCCAGCGTTGCATCGCACGCGGGCATATCGTTCAGGAAGATGCTCTCCTTCTTATCGGATGCGCCGTGAGGCATGGACTGCCAGATCTCCTCGGCGGTAAAGCTGATGATGGGAGCCATCAGGCGCGTCATACCCGAAATGATGATATACATCGCGGTCTGCGCGCTTCTGCGAGCCTTGCTGTCAGCACGCTCGGTATAAACTCTGTCCTTGGTGATGTCTACGTACAGCTTGGACAGGTCAATGGTGCAGAAATTGTTGAGTGCGTGGTATGCGATATGGAATTCGTAGCCGTCAAACGCCTCACGAACCTCGCCGACCAGCTTATTATAGCGAGCCAGAATCCACTTGTCAATTGCGGGCAGCTCGTCGTAAGCCACCATATCGGTATCGGGATTGAAGTCGCCCAGGTTTGCAAGCAGAATTCTTGCGGTGTTACGGATCTTTCTGTAGGTTTCAGACTGCTGACGGAAGATGTTATCCGAGCAGCGAACGTCCGCATGGTAATCGGTGGATGCAGCCCACAGTCTTGCAATATCGCCGCCGTACTTCTTGACCACGTCGTCGGGGTCAACGCCGTTGCCCAGCGATTTGTGCATTGCCTTGCCCTCGCCGTCAACAACCCAGCCGTGCGTCAGAACGGTATGGTAAGGAGCACCCTCGCCCTTGGCACCTACTGCGGTCAGCAGTGCTGCCTGGAACCAGCCTCTGTACTGGTCGCCACCCTCAAGATATACGTCGGAGGGCCAATGCAGCTCGGGTCTTTGCTCAAGCACTGCGATATGAGACGAGCCGGAGTCAAACCAGCCGTCCAAGGTGTTGGTCTCGCGGCGGAACTTCTTGCAGCCGCACTTGCAGGTATAATCAGCGGGCATCAGCTCTTCCACCGACAGATCCCACCAGGAGTTGGAGCCCTGCGCACCGAACACCTCGGCAACCTTGGCAACGGTGGCATCGTCACAAATGACCTCGCCGCAATCCTCGCAATAGAATACGGGAATAGGCAGACCCCACTGACGCTGACGGGAGATGCACCAGTCGGCACGGTCGCGCACCATCTGTGCCATACGCTCACCGCCCCATGCGGGCAGCCAGGTTACGCTCTGGCATGCAGCCACAGCCTCTTCCTTGAACGCCTCAACCGAGCAGAACCACTGGGGAGTTGCGCGGAAGATGATGGGAGACTTACATCTCCAGCAGTGCGGATATTCGTGGCTCATTTCCTCGCTTGCGAACAGCGCGCCGCTCTCCTTCATATCTGCAAGGATAACCTCGTTGGACTGTGCATAGTAAAGTCCTGCATACTTGCCTGCATCCTCGGTCTGATAGCCGCGGTCGTCCACGGGCACGATGATATCAATGCCGTAACGCTTACAGGTGATATAGTCGTCCGCACCAAAGCCGGGAGCGGTGTGTACGCAACCGGTACCCGAATCCATGGTGACGTAATCTGCATTGACGATCAGCGATTCGCGATCCAGGAAAGGATGCTGCGCCTTCATATATTCAAAGGTGTTGCCGGGGAATGCAGCCAGGATCTCGTAATCCTCAATGCCGCCTGCAGCCATGGTCTTTTTGCAAAGTGCCTCTGCTACGATATAGCACTCTTCGCCTGCCTTGACCACAACGTAGCTCTCCACGGGGTTGAGCGCGATGGCAAGGTTGCCGGGCAGCGTCCAGGTAGTGGTGGTCCAGATAATGAAGTAGGTCTTGGACAGGTCGCATACGCCTGCCAGCTTGCCTGCGTCGTCCTTGACTGCGAACTTAACGAAGATAGAGGTACAGGAATCGGTTGCGTACTCGATCTCTGCCTCAGCCAGAGCAGTTTCGTCCTTGGGGCACCAGTAAACGGGCTTCAGGCCCTTATAAATATAGCCCTTCTTGAACATCTGACCAAAGACCTCAACCTCCTTGGCCTCAAACTTGGGATCCATGGTCAGATAGGGGTTCTCCCAATCTGCCAGAACGCCCAGTCTCTTGAACTGGTTTCTCTGAATGTCCACGTACTTCTCGGCAAACTTGTAGCAAGCGGTACGGAACTCGGAGGGACGCATTTTCTTATGGTCCAGCTTGTTCTTCTTGATGATTGCAGACTCAATGGGCATGCCGTGGTTATCCCAACCGGGAACGATGGGCACGCGGTAGCCGCTCATGGTCTTATACTTGTTGATGAAGTCCTTGAGCATTTTATTGAGTGCAGTACCCATGTGAATGTTGCCGTTGGAGAAGGGAGGGCCGTCGTGCAGAATGAACGCGGGCTTGTCCGCATTCTGCTCTTGCAGACGTGCGTACAGATCCATATTCTCCCAATACTTAAGCATCTCGGGCTCGCGCTGCGGCAGATTTGCGCGCATTGCAAACGAGGTGCTGGGCAAATTCAGCGTACTTGTGTAATCCTTAGCCATAACTTGATAGCTCCTTTATGTGTAAAAAATTATTTTCTGTCTTCAGATATATTTTTGCGCAAGCATGCGCAATCTTCCCTTTTTGGTTTGCGTGCTGACGTCGTCCACACGGAATTTTCCGTATCCGCGCAGCGAGATCACGCAAGGGGGCTCGATGATCCTGTCGCATTTGTCGCATGGCTCCCAGTCCACCGTGCACTCGCCCGCACGGATCAGCATTTGTGCCTTTTCGCGCGAAAGCCCGGCCAAGGCCGCGGCAATGCAATCAAAGCGCGCCGAGGCGACCGTGTCGCTGACGCTTTTATATCTTCTGGGAATTTCAATCGGTGCGTCCGGTGCAAGCCTTTGCACCTTGATGCCGTCCTTACCCACGCGCACAAGCTCGGTGCAAATAAAGGACGCGATGTCCACGCTGCAAAACAACACCGCACGGCAATCGTCCAGCACTACCAGATCGCCCAGCACGTGCCGCTCGATGCCAAGTGCCAGCAAAGCACCCAGATAATCGCGATGCGTAAGCGTGCAAAATCCGCCGCCGCGCAGAGACAGGGCGCAGATTTCCTGCTCGATTGCCGCAGTATAATACTCCGGCTCACTCATATATTCCGGAAAGACGAAAGCCTTGACTCGCTCCGCCTCGTCGTATCCGCCGGCCAGAACGCAAAATGCATCCTGCCCTTCGCGCGCAACCAGATTTTGCGCTAAACGCGCTTCGCGCGGGGTCAGAAAGTGGCTGCAAGACCACGTTCCCCTACCCGCGCGTTGCATCATATCACGCAGTTGCGCAAACAAAATTTCGTCCTGTCCGCCTTTTGCCTGCATACTCATATCAATGCAAACGACAAAGAGATCTGCAAGAGAGTCAGCAGCAGATACGTGATCATAAACGACATGTCGATCGGTAAGCCCTGAAACCAGCCCATGCGCCACAGAAATTTGCGCACCGGATTGATGATCGGCTCGGTCATGTGGAATACGATCCTTTGCAGCTTGCCCTCATTTTCGGTGGGAAACCAGGAAAAAATGGCCCGCACCAGCATGATCAGACAAAACATATCAATCAGCAGCGAGACCGTGCTGACCAGTACATACATAAAGACTGCCAAAGCAAATCCTCCGAATTATTCCTCGTCCTGCTCCTCGACGGATTCTTCGTCACCTGCGCCCTGCAGCAGCTCTTGCTCGTCGATATCCTCCACGTCAGCGCCGTAAGGAATCAGCGCAACGGTAGACTTATTGATCTTGTGCACGTTACCGTCCAGTGCCTGAACCGCGCCCATGATGTAATCAAAGAAACGAATGAACACCTCTCTGTCCATCTGATCCACGTCCAGAAGCATGACTATGTAGCCCTCTGCCAGCTTGGCAACTGCCTTTTGTCTGTCAGAAAGCTCGGTGGGCATATAATATTTGACCGCAGGCTTTGCGGGAGCGATCGGCTTCTTGGGCAGTGGCTGGGGCTCACGCATTTCGGGCTGCTCCTCCTCTGCTGCGGGTACGCTGATCTCTTCAACCGCGTCATCCGTTACCACGCCGTCGGTATCCTGGGGAAACTCGTCGTAGTAGCCGTTGTCGTAGCCGTCATCCAGAAATTCTTCGGGCTCGGGGTCTTTTGCAAGTCTCTTGAAAATGTTCATTCTTGTTCCTCCTGTAGTTTATATATACTCATATTTATCAACAAAACAATCCGCTGCCGACGCGCACCAGCGTGGATCCGCAGGCAATTCCTGCGTCGTAGCTGTCCGACATACCCATAGACATGACCATAGGTATATCTATATTATGAAGTTTTTTTGTCCAAATGTCAAGACAAAGGTCAAAAGTTTCGCCAAAATATTTATAATATTGCGCTTTTTCGGGGCTTTTGGGCGCCATGGTCATAAATCCGCGCAAGCGGATATGCGCAAACTGCGAAAGCGCAAGACACAGCGCCTCGGTCTGCTCGGGCGCAACGCCGCCCTTACTCTCCTCGCCCGCGCAGTTGATCTCCACCAGCACGTCCATGACCTTGCCGTGCTTGGCACATTGCTTATCGATCTCGCGCGCAAGCTCAATGCTGTCCAGCGAGTGGATCATGCACACCTTGTCCGCGATATACTTGACCTTATTCTTCTGCAGCGAGCCGATAAAGTGCACGCGCAATCTCTCCTTGTCCAGAGCCTCCCATTTTTCCATGAGTGCCTGCACGCGGTTTTCCCCGATATCGTACACGCCGAGATCGGGCAGCGCGTTGATTTGCTCAACGTTTGCATATTTGGTTGCCGCCAACAGCGTGATCTCGCCGGGATCGCGCCCTGCCTTCAAGGCAGCCTCTTTGATCCCCGCTTGCACCGCTGCAACCTGTTTCTTTAATTTTTCCATATGTTTTACCCGTACATTTTGCCGATATACAAATCTCTGCCTGCCGTAATGATCAGATCGTTACGCTGCAGATATTTCGCCTTACCCGCACCTGCGGCCGCGTCCTGCTCAAAGGTTTGCACGATATAATATCCCACACCCTCGCGCACGACGGTGACGCGTCGGAATTCTACAGAGCTGTCCTCCAAGATGAATACGCCCTTTTCGCTGTTATGCACGCGCAACGCCTCGGTGGGCACGCGATAACCCGTGATCTTTTCCACCACGCTCTGCACGCGCTGCGTGCGCAAAAAGGAAAAATCGGGTGGAGTTTGCTCGCAGGAGAAGATCAACACGCCGTCGCGCTGCTCGGTTGCGTCCAGCACGCGCTGCAGCGTCAGGGAAAGCTCCATCCCGCCGTTATCAATAAAGGAAAACGTGTACGTATTCCCCTGGGTAAAGCGTGCCGCGTTTTCCCCGTTCATGGGAATGGCCGCGTACCAAGTGTGGCTATTGATCATTTTTCCCACCGTACCCGCGGTCGATGCAGGCTCTGCCTCGGTCATGGCATAAAAATCCTCGGTGGTCATATCCATGATCCCCGCATAATCAAACACGCCCTCGTATCCGTCGCATTTGTGCACGAAATTGGTGCTGAACTCGGTTTTGTACGCCTTCTGCGTACCGCCCCATGCATCAAGCAAGCCCTGCCTTTGTGATTTGAGGGCCTCGATCATCTGCGCAGAGCTGTACGTACCGGTCAGCATGCCGTAGGTGCTCATGTAAGAAAGCAGATCACGGCTCCCGGGCAATGCGTTTTGATACACGCCCGCAGCCAGCTCCTCCAGCACGCGATAGTAGCTTTGTCTGACCGATTCCCGATTCTCCTTGAGCGAGGTGATCAAAGAGCCCGCCTTGCCACTATCCTCCAGCAGGGCGATCTGCTCGCCAATGTCATCCAGCTGCATCTGCAAGTCCGCAGCCTGCTCGGGCGTCGCGTCCGTTTTATGATAGGAGACAGCGTACACCGCGTCGCGCGGTACTCTCTCACCGTCGCGGTAAAGATACTGAACGGGAGCATCACTCTCGCCGCGAATGACCTGCTCGTCACGGAACACGTACACCTCGGCGCTGAGTATGGTATAATCGGTGATCTCTTGGGCGGGAAGCGTGGAGAGCGTGGTGCTGAATTGCCCCAGACAATAATGCACGACGTAGACCAGCATGCCGATCGCAACCAGCACGACCGAGCAGCGCAGCGCAATACTTCTTGCCTTGGCTCTGTCCATCACGTTTTCCTCCTTCCCACAGTCTGCTATCTTATTATTATAGCAGAAATCCTTTGTCTTTGCACGCGTTTTCGCAAATATTTACAATCTCTTTAAATGTGCGCAAATTCCCCTCGGGGTCTGCGTCGATCCAAGTCACGTAGGGCTTGGCGTAAAACCACGTCATCTGTCGTTTGGCGTAGCGGCGCGTGGCGGTTTTGAGCTCGGTCGCGGCCGCTTCAAGGCTGCAATCCCCCTTGACAAAGGGCAAAATTTCCTTATATCCGATCGCGCCCGCAGCCGTGGCGTTTGCTTCAAACACGCCCGCCTTTAAGAGCCGCTCGGTTTCTTCCACAAGCCCTTGGGCAAGCATCTGATCCACGCGACGTTCAATGCGATCGTACAGCACCTCGCGGTGATTGTAGCGAATGCCGAACACAAGCGCGTCGATGGTCGGCTCAGCCGACTGCGAAAGCCTGTCCAGCTCGGTCTTGGTCTTGCCGCTGATCAGATAGATCTCCAACGCGCGAATGACTCTTTTGACGTTGTTTGGATGCGTGGCCGCCGCGCTTTCGGGGTCAACCTCCCAAAGTCGCTTGTGCAGCGCGATAGCACCCTCTCTGTCCGCAAAATCCTCCAGCTCGGCGCGCACCGCGGGGTCTGCATAATTCTCCCCGTAGCCACCTCGCAAAAGGCCGTCCAGGTATAGCCCCGTACCGCCGCACAGAACAGGCAGCTTTCCCCTTGCGCTGATCTCGCGGATCACCTCGGTTGCCGCCTGGACGTACGCACCGCTCGAATAGCTCTCGCACGGATCAACCACGTCGATCATGTGGTGCACCACCTCTGCCTGCTCTTGCTTGGTGGGCTTGGCCGTACCGATATCCATGCCGCGATAGATCTGCATGGAATCCATGCTGACCAATTCCCCGTTATGCCTTTTGCAGAGTTCCAAAGCCAGCGCGCTCTTGCCGCTTGCGGTGCAACCCACGATGGCAACGGCGCGCGGAATCATTTTTTGGTTACTCACAGCTCTACGACCTGCGTGCCGTCCATGATGACGTAATTCTCAACAACGCCGATCTCGTCCATCCAGCCGCGTACCTCAACCGTTTTGAACACGTGAGTGTTAAAGCCCTTGCCTGCGTCGTTTTCCCACAGCCATTTGGGTGCGCACCAGAAGGCACCCTTGGGAGAAACCTCCTCATAAAACTCACGCGTGCAGCCGTTCTGACCGTGGTGCGCCATCTGTACGTAATCGGCCTTGAGCTTGCCCGTGCCGCCGTACATGCGCAGCACCTTATTGCCCGCCTCAACGCCTGCATCGCCCGTGAACAGCACGGTCTTGCCGCCAAGCGTCATACGGAAAATCAGCGAAGCATTGTTTGCTACGTTATGATTAAATTCGCTGTCGGGCGAATAGTAGAACTCAAAGTGAGCCGCGCCCACGTCCATCTCGTCACCGCCCGAAACGATGCAGCACTTATGCGCGATCAGGGGCAGAATGCGGTACAGCTCAGCCGCGGAATTGTCCAGATCCTCGCGCGCGATAAACTGTGCCGAGGGGAAGTTATAGTAAATCTTTTCGACGTTCAGAGCGTCGGGGTTGCCCTCTGTCAGCTCGATAAAGCCGCGGATGTGGTCGTTGTGCGGATGCGTCAGGATCCATGCGTGTACTGTGGGCTTTTCAAGTCCTGTCAGCCCCTGCAGGTATTCCACCAGGTAAGGCATATCCTGCGGCCAGCCACCGTCAATGACGATGACCTTGTCGTCCTCGGTGGTGATGACAAAGCTCATCATCTGAATGTCCGTGATCGATTTGAGCATGCTTACTGTGTTTTTCATCATCATATCTCCCATTATGTGTTATCACATGATTTTTACAACATTATTATAGCGTAACAGCGGCAAATTGTCAATAATCTATGCGCGTGATTGGACAGATCATCACACGTTCATATAGAAAACCCCGAGGGAAAATCCCTCGGGGAAAATCAAGCATGATTTTATGATGTCAGATCATTTGCCAAGAAATACTGTGTTCCAGATCTCTTCAAAATCGGGCAGAAGTGCGGGAGAACCTGCAACAGTCGGAGCACCTGCAGCAGCTGTCGTGGTTTCTAGTACAAATTGCAGAAATTCCCGGCGAAGCTTTTGTCTCTCTTCACTTTCGGGCGCTGCCAGCTTTGCATCCTCTTTCTCTTTTCTCAGATCATTGTACATTTTGTGATAGAAATGCAGCATCTGATTCAACGTTTCTTCACGTGCGGAAAAGACCTTGCAAATTTCAGAAACCTGATCATCTGTCATTGCGTCTGCTTCGCCGCGAGCATCGCTGAGTGCATCGCCGAGACGGTGAAGGGACGTAGATGAGTTGTCAATCAACTGCGCTTGCAGTAAAACGATCTGATCAAAAACTTCTTTTTCCGTCAAAACAGCATTGCATTTTAATATATGTTGATAAAACGCAATCATTTGTTGATTGGTGGTTTCGCGGCATCTGACCACATCCGCCATTCCCTGAGCGGCACTCTGTGCACCAATGTCTTCGGGGCCTGCCGAGTGTACGTCTTTGAGCGCATTCAATGCCTCATATATGTGTTGCGTATCTGCAAGGATCTTTTCGATCTGAGCGAGTGCATACTCTGCGGTGATTTGGGAATTCTTGATCTCTGCGGTTGCTTCTGCAGCTATATTGTTCATGTTCTCTGACATATTTTTATCCTCCAAATTTTCATTCGGCGGACACGCAAGGCATATTTTATTTTCTGCTACGAAGCGTGCCCTGCCGTTTTTGACAAGACCTTTGGCCCTTTTGGGGTAGGTCGCTTCATAAACTTTTCCTTGCTCATCAACTACAATCACGTTTTTTTCGATGGGTGTCGCCCCCTTTGTATTCGATTTTGCATATGTTGTGATCTCCGTTTTTTCTGATGGGTGCCGTCCCCGTATCACACCTTTTATTGTAGCATATATAGATGGGGTTGTCAAGAAAAATTTGGAATAACGTCATAATTCGTAGGGGAGGAGTATTTGCAAGCAAATTCATCCTCCCGCACGCGATGGGGACGGATCGTATTTGGATATTACGATCATAAATCCTTTTCGGGCGGGAGGATGAATTTGCTTGCAAATACTCCTCCCCTACAAATTCTATCGGTATCGCATCTACATGCTTACATGGCACCGGCTATGCTGATTAGGAGAAATCGTTCAAGACAAGGCGCACCGGAGCCGCCCTCCCGAAGGCGTAGTTCCCTACGTCGAGGGAGTAGGCGAGGAGCAACGCAGTATTGGACGATTTATACAATCAACATCGCGTCGCCGAACGAGAAGAATCGATACTCTTCCTCCACCGCGGTTTTATACGCCTCCATGACCTTATCCTTGTCATAGAATGCCGAAACCAGCATGATCAGCGTGCTTTCGGGCAGGTGGAAATTGGTGATCAGCGCGTCCATGACCTTGAATTTATAGCCGGGGTAAATAAAAATGCCGGTGTCTCCCGAAATGGCGGGAATGGTGCCGTCCTCAAGTGCGACGCTTTCAAGCGTGCGGCAAGAGGTGGTGCCCACACAGATGACTCTGCCGCCCTTGGCGCGACGAGAGTTAATCAAATCCGCACTTGCCTGCGAAACCGAAATAAACTCGGTGTGCATGACGTGCTCGTCCAGTCTCTCCGCCTTGACGGGACGGAACGTACCAAGGCCCACGTGCAGCATGACGGGTGCGATGGCTACGCCCTTATCGCGGATTCTTTGGAGCAGCTCGGGCGTGAAATGCAAGCCCGCGGTGGGTGCTGCCGCCGAGCCTTCCTCGCGTGCATAGACCGTTTGGTATCTGCTCTGATCCTTGGGCTTTTCGGTAATATACGGAGGCAGAGGCAGAATGCCCACCTTGTGCAGCACGTCGTAAATGTTGACGTGCGCCTCACGATCGTAGTCAAACGCGATCAGCCTGTTGCCCTCCTCGGTGATCTCGGTCACCTTACCCAGGAGCATGCCTTCGCCAAAGACCAACTCCATGCCGATCTTGGCACGCTTGCCCGGCTTGACCAGGCATTCCCACGTGTCCAACTCTCTCTGACGCAAAAGCAGCAGCTCAATATTGGCCTCTTCCCTGCCTGCCACGTGGCCGTACAGACGCGCGGGGATAACCTTGGAATCGTTGATGACCAACACGTCCTCGGGGCGCAGATAGTCAATGATATCGTAAAAATGCTTATGCTCGATCGTGCCCTTCTCTCTGTTGAGTACCATCAATCGCGAGCCGTCGCGCACCTCGGCGGGGTGCTGGGCGATCAGTCGCTCGGGCAGATCGTAATAAAAGTCCGCGGTCTTCAGATCAGTGGGGGCTTTTTTGTTGATAATTACACTCATATATTTATCCTTCTGAAAATTCTGTCATATACTGTCATATAGGGCCGCAGCGCGGAACATACCTATACAGAATATATTATACTATAAACTCTTTCCTTTTTCAACTCTTTTTTGAAATTTCACAAGCACGGAGGGCTTGCGCATGAATACTTCTGACTCTTTACTCTTTCGCGGCAGCGCGACTGCGTTGATCACACCGTTCTCGGACGGCAAAATAGATTTTGACAGCTTTGCAAATCTGATAGAAACCAATATCCGCGGCGGCGCGGACGCTTTGGTGATAGCAGGCACGACGGGCGAGGCCTCCACGCTCTCTCCCGAGGAGCAGGAGGCGCTTTGCTCCTGCGCCGTACAGGTAGCGGGTGGGCGCGTGCCCGTGATTGGCGGAGCCGGCTCAAGCGACACCGCGCACGCTTGCCACTTGGCGCGCATGATCAGCCGTGCGGGCTGCGACGGCTTGCTTTGTGTGACTCCCTACTACAACAAGGCCACGCCGCGCGGCATGGAGCTGCACTTCAAGGCCATTGCCGAAGCATCTGAAAAGCCCATCATTCTCTACAACGTACCTGCCCGCACAGGCTGCTCGCTCTCACCCGAGATCTGCCTCGCACTTTCGGCGCACCCCAACGTCTGCGGTATCAAGGAAGCCTCAGGCGACCTTGGCCTTGCCGCACGCATCATCCAAGTCTGCGGTGACGCGCTACCGCTCTACTCGGGCTGCGACAACCTCACGCTCCCCCTGCTCTCGCTGGGGGCTGTGGGCGTGATCTCGGTGGTGGGGAACGTCATCCCATCGGTCATGCACACGCTCTGCCACGCATACTTTTCGGGCGACACCGCGGCCGCTGCCCGCGCCCAACTCGGCGCGCTTGCGCTGATGGACGCCTCCATGGCGGTGGTCAATCCCATTCCCATCAAAACCATGTGCGCCATGATGGGGCTTTGCCGCGAGGAATTCCGCCTGCCGCTCTGTCCCATGCTGCCCACGCAAAGGCGCGAGCTTTCCGATCTGCTGCGCAATTATGGCTTAGCGGATTGATCAAATAAGAAAAACCGCAGCCCATTGGGCTGCGGAATAAGCGGGAAAAGCGCAATACCCCTCGTGTCATCCTGAGCGGAGAAAACATCCCGTGTGGATGTTTTCGTAGTCGAACTTTCAAAAATCTGCAACAAATTGCTGATTTTTGAAAGTCAAAACGCTTGCAG
>JAZNYL010000058.1:0-33252 GCA_045594445.1 Eubacteriales bacterium | reverse complement strand
TCCTCTCCCATCACGTCCAGCGTGCGCGGCGGAATGATCACGGTCAGCGCAACGTCTTGTGCGGCAAGGTCGGCATGCAGCGCGTTGAGCGCGTCCATTTGCGCGTCAATGCTTTCTTTGGCATAAAAATCTGTGTCGTATACGCGCGTCAGGCGGTCAATATAGGCGTCGAACCAGCGCACGGCCAGTACGCCGTCCTTGCCCAGCACCACGCCGTTGTTCTCCCCTTTTCCAAGCGCCAACTCGGCCACGCCCTTGATGCCCACGAGTGCGTCGCGCGCGGGAAACTGGTCGGCAAAATATTCATTCATCTGCTGCCCGAATTTTCCCTCGGAAAGCGATTTCCACGTCAAAGTCGGAAAGGCTTGCAGCGAGCGATTTTCCTCTTCGGAAAAATCCTTATCGGGCAAGGCTGCGAAAAGGATCAGCCCGAGTGCAAGAGGAATGACAAACAAGAGCACGGTCAGAAGATTTGCGATTTTTTGATGCTTCATGCTTGCCTCCTATCAGAAAATATAATACAGGAACGGACTGAACGTGGAGTCCACCAGATACGCCGTGCAAAGCACCAAGATCGCTGCGCAAAGCACGGGGGTGGCATACGTGACCACGGGCTTGTCCTTGATTTTTTCAAAGATCTTTTTGGGAAGCGGCGTCGCGCCCACAAAGCAGATCACAAGCAGCGGCAGATAGTGCAGCGCCTCGTAGACGATCACGGGCGTGGCAAAGCCCACCGTGCCCGCACCGAACATGCCCGCAAAAATATTCCAGCCCTCGGAGAGGTTGGGGAATGCGAAAATGATCCAGCCGATGCCGATCAGCAAAAGCGCGTACGCGTGCGAGAACACACGCGGGATCTTATCAAGCAATTTGAGCAAATACGCCTTTTCGATGATCAGAATGATCAAGAAATACACGCCCCAAAGCACGAAATTCCAGGATGCACCGTGCCAAAGACCTGTCAACAGCCACACAATGGCAAGATTGAGATACTGACGCGCCTTACCCTTGCGGTTGCCGCCCAGAGGGATATACACGTACTCGCGAAACCAGGTAGACAGCGTGATGTGCCAGCGACGCCAGAATTCGGTGATACTCCTTGAAATATAAGGATAATCGAAGTTTTCGACAAAATGGAAACCGAACATTTTTCCAAGGCCGATAGCCATGTCGGAATACCCCGAGAAGTCGTAATAAATGTGCAGAGTGTAGCAAATGACCGTCATCCACGCGCCAAGCGCGGTATGCTCAAAGCCCGCCGCCTCGGAAAAATACGCAAATGCGGCAGCGGCCGCGTCACCCAGCAGCACCTTCTTTGCAAGGCCCGCGCAGAAACGGCGCACGCCCGCGGCAAAATCGGCAACGCTTTCGCGTCTGCCCATCAGCTGGTCATCCACGTCGCGATAGCGCACGATGGGGCCTGCGATCAGCTGCGGAAACAGCGTGACGTAGGTGCCGAACGCGATATAATTCTTCTGCACCTCGGTCTCGTGGCGGTACAGATCAATGGTGTACGACATGATCTGGAAGGTATAAAACGAAATACCGATGGGCAAGGAAAGCCCCTCAATCGGGCGCGCGATTCCAGACAAAAACGGGATCAGGGCCAGCGTTTCCATGGCGAAATTGAAGTACTTGAAGAACAGCAAAAACGACAGATTGAGAGAGAGCGAGACGATCATGGCCGCCTTGCACTTTTTCGGCGAGGTGTTACGGTACTTATCAATAAAGAAGCCGCCCACGTACGCCACCGTGATCGACACCACCATCAGCGCAATATAAACCGGCTCGCCCCATCCGTAGAACAAAAGCGAGACGACAAAAAGCACCACGTTGCGCCATTTTCTCGGCACGACGTAGTACAAGGCCATCGTCAGAATCAGATATGCAAACAAAAAGATCAGCGAAGAAAAGACCACGGCAAGCTCCTGCAATAAATTCTATCCTCATGGTTTCCGAAAAAACCGAGACTTATTCTCAATTACAGGTATATTATAAATTATATTACGAAATTTGTCAACGGCAGGCAGATCGTTTTAGAGAAATATTTGGCTAACGGAAGCGATGCCCGTAAACAATCTTTTGCTCCCCCTATTGCATTTTTCCCCGCAATGTGCTATAATCCTACTATCTTCCCACAGGGAAAGTTGAAACACGAAAGGAACCACAACATGAAAAAGTTACTCATTTTATTGGCTCTTTGCATGGTCTTCTCGGTAGTACTGGTTGCTTGTGAAAACGACGGCACCACCGAAGAGTCCACCGCTGACTCTGCAGAGCAGACCACCGCGGCTCCCGAATCCGAGGAGCAGACTACCAAAGCAGAAACCGAAGCTACCACTGAGGAAGTGACCACCGAGCCCGAGGAGCAAACCACCGAGCCCGCTGAGCAGACCACTCCCGAAGAGGAAAGCACCGAGCCTACTCCCGAGCCCGTCAAGGTAATTGCAGCAATGTCCTGGGATACCCTGACCGCCGTACATCCCGTAGCAGGCAAGCCCATTGTCAATAACGGCGGCGAGTTCATGAACTGGAACGGCGTTGCCGACATTGATACCAACGATTCCGCGCTCAGAGTCTTTGGCTGGATCGCATACTTCACCGAGACCGAGGGTACGGTCGGTTATGCATTCAACGGCGGCGACCACGTTTATAACGAAAGCTTCACCTTCACGGCAGAAGAGGGCGTGCAGACTCACATCGCCACCAACTGCCCCGGCGCACTCAGCGCATGCAGATTCCAGTTTGATATTCCTCTTGAAGGACTGGGCGCAGGCACTCACAAGCTGTGCGTTTACGCTAAGGATACCGCAGGCAACGAGGAGCTGATCAGGGAGATCACCCTGAACATTGCACAGGTTGACCCCGTTGAGGCAATTGAAGCAATCGAATTTGACGGCACCAACGGCGCTGTAACCCTCGAGGCAGGCGAAACCGTCAAGTTCATGGTCCGCAACCAGGGCGGCAAGAAGATCGTGATCGAAAACGCTTCTTCCCTGTCCGTTACCGCTGACAACCTTGCAGGCGTTGCAGTTGGTCTGACCTCCACCGAAGGCACCAGCATCGTGCAGGAGATCCCCGGCGAAGGTTGGGACAACATCGAGATCACCATCCACAATGCAACCGATGCAGCAGCCACGATCAATTTCACCGTTGTAGAGATCGGTTAATCTGAATCAAAACAAGGGGCTCTTTCCCATGGAAGAGCCCTTTTTTCATGCAAAAAATCGTGATTTCCACTTGACAAATCCGTTCCCATGCTATATAATGTCGTATATATCGGCTTTGACGGGAAAAAGTAACCGCACGCGACTCACAGAAAGTACCCGGTGGATGAGAGGGGCGAGACAGGCGACGGCGAAATACCTCCCCGAGCTCCGCACCCAACGGTTGATCCCAGTAGGCTGCGGCGGTCTTCCCCGTTATCGGAACGCGACTGTGACGTGATGCTTCACCCACAGCCGGCAGAGGCTTCTTTTGCAAAAAAGAGGTAAAGCAAGGTGGTAACACGGCGGCGTCCCCGCCCGTCCTTGATTTCGGTGCGTACCGAGGTCGGGGACTTTTTATTTTTTTACAAAAAGGAGAAAACAACTATGCAAATCTATGAAGAATTGCAAGCCAGGGGACTGATCGCCCAGGTCACCGACGAAGCAGAGATCAGAGACATGATCAACGCGGGTAAGGCGACCTTCTACATCGGCTTTGACCCCACGGCAGATTCGCTGCACGTCGGTCACTTCATGGCTCTGTGCCTGATGAAGAGACTGCAGATGGCAGGAAACAAGCCCGTCGTTCTGATCGGCGGTGGCACGGCTATGATCGGCGACCCCTCGGGCAGAACCGACATGAGGCAAATGATGACCGAAGAGACCATTGCGCACAACGTGGAATGCTTCAAGAAGCAGATGTCGCGCTTTATCGACTTCGGCGAGGACAAGGCTATCCTTGTCAACAACAAGGATTGGCTGCTTCAGCTCAATTACGTTGACGTGCTGCGCGACGTTGGCGCATGCTTCTCTGTCAACAAGATGCTGACGGCAGAATGCTACAAGCAGAGAATGGAAAAAGGTCTTTCCTTCCTTGAATTCAACTACATGATCATGCAGTCCTACGACTTCTACCATCTGTACAAGACCTTTGGCTGCAACATGCAGTTCGGCGGCGACGACCAGTGGTCCAACATGCTGGGCGGCACCGAGCTGATCCGCAGAAAGCTGGGCAAGGACGCTTACGCTATGACCATTACCCTCTTGCTCAACTCCGAGGGCAAGAAGATGGGCAAGACCGCATCCGGCGCCGTTTGGCTGGATCCCAATAAGACCACACCCTACGATTTCTACCAGTACTGGAGAAACGTGGGCGACGCGGACGTACTCAAGTGCATCCGTATGCTGACCTTCCTGCCTCTTGAGCAGATCGACGCAATGGACGCTTGGGAGGGCGCACAGCTCAACACCGCCAAGGAAATTCTTGCTTACGAGCTGACCAAGCTGGTTCACGGCGAGGAAGAAGCTGAAAAGGCACAGGCGCAGGCTCGTTCCCTGTTCACCGCAGGCGGCGCGGCGGACGCTCCCGTTGCCAAGTTGACCGATGCTGACTTTACAGGCGGCATGGTCGAGGGTCAGATCGACATCGGCTCGGTCATGGTCAAGGCAGGGCTGGTCAAGTCCAAGTCCGAAGCGCGCACCGCCATCCAGCAGGGCGGCGTAACCGTGGACGGCGAAAAGATCACCGACTTCAAGACCGCATACACTAAGGCTGACTTTGCCGAGGGCAAGCTGTTCCGCAAGGGCAAGAAGACCTTTGTGAAGGTTATTGCAGAGTAACACGCTACGGACGTATTTCCGTAAAAAATAAATTTCTTTTGGAGGAACTTCTTATGAACAACAAAGAAGCAACTGCTCTTCGTTCCGAAAGCATGGGCGTTGGCAGACTCATCGGGTACATCATTGGTACCATTATCGGCTATATCTTCATCGGCATTATTACCGCACTGATTGCACTGATTCCGATCCTTGGTTGGATTCTGGCAATTATCATTGGAATCTTTGTTTTTCTCTCCTGGATCAGCGTTATTCTTGACATCATCGGTCTGATCAGAAGCAAGGCTACTCTGACCGAGTGCGGCATTTACGGTAATTCTTTCCGCTTCGGCACCTTTGATCTCACCTTTGACCAGATCTCTTCCATCAAATACGGCAAGGGCATGATCACCGTCAAGTGCCTGAACGGTGGCAAAAAGAACCAGATCAAAATCTACGGCATCGCAAACGCCAAGGATTTCTACAATGCATGTAACGAGCAGATGGCAAAGGCTAAGGCAGCTCCCGCAGAAGCAGCTGCAGAGGCTGAAGCTTAATTCCCATCCAATTCGTCCATACGTACCGCCCGCGATTTTCGCGGGCGTTTGTTTTTTTGCAAAAATTCTGCTAAAATAGTGTCAGAATCCTCGCAGGACGTCGTCTTTATGGGTGAAGGACAAAAACGAAAGGAGATTGCTTGTATGCTGGACAGTCAGATCATTGCGCTGTATGATGCAAGGGATGAGCGCGCCATTGCCGAAACAGCAGCAAAATACGGCAGCTTTTGCACGAGTATTGCGCTCAATATTCTGCAAAATCTGCAGGATGCCGAGGAATGCGTCAACGATACGTGGCTGCGTACCTGGAACTCCATCCCACCCGCAAGGCCGAACGTGCTTAAGGCTTATCTTGGCAGGATCACCCGCAATTTGGCTCTTGACAAATACAAGGCTGCTCACCGCGAAAAGCGCGGATTTGGTGAGATCGTGATCGCGTTTGACGAGATCAGCGAGATCACGGCCTCGGACTACTTACCGGAGGACGAGTGGCGCGAGCAGGACTTTGTGGATCTGATCAACGCCTTTCTCTATTCCCTGCCCGAGCGTGACCGCCATGTATTCGTGCGCCGCTATTTCTTTGCGGACAGCGTACCCGCGATTGCCAAGCGTTTTGGTACTTCACAAAACAACGTTCTGAAAATTCTTTCCAGAACCAGACAAAAGCTCAAAAATTACTTGGATAGAGAGTGGACGACGCTATGAAAGAACAAAGATTTTTTGATTTACTTGGCGAGATTGATCCCGAGATCATCGCCGCCGCGGACAGGCCCGTGCCATTTCGCAAAAAGCGCAGCTTTGCAGTCATGCTGGCCGCTGCCGCGCTTGCCCTGATCCTCATGATAACACCGATCGTCGGCGCATTTTCGCTGGCCAAAGGCTATCAGACCGCCAACCCGGAATTTGAAGGAAATTGGGTAATGGCGCTTGACAGAGCCTTGGGTAAGGCCGATCAGCCCTTTTCCGGCGTGGTTGCCGAATCGCTTGGCCTCAATCCCGCCGCACTTGATACCATCTTTTCCGACAACGGAGAGGTTGACTGGAACGCCCTGCTTGCCGCTCTGCGCGGAGAAGAGGACGAACAAGAGCCGACAGATTCGCCGTTCCGTGCCGTTTTGATTGACGAGAACAGCATGCGCATCGTGGCATACACGGGCAAAATGGAGACCGTGGTCATTCCCGAAACCATAGACGGACTTCCCGTCACCGAAATCGGTGAGCACGTGTTCGGCAAGGACGAGAATTTGCTGCACGTGGTCATTCCGGACACGGTCACGCTGATCGACAAGGGTGCGTTTACCGGTTGCATCAACCTGCAGACAGTTGAAATGTCGGAAAATCTTGAAGTCATTGGAGACGGTGCATTTTGGGCCTGCTATTCATTGACCGAGATCACACTCCCCGAAACGCTGCACACGATTGACGATTGTGCTTTCATGACCTGCCGTAACCTGGAGCACCTGGATATTCCCTCCTCCGTCAGGGTTCTGGGCGACGCCGCGTTCTGGGCCTCAGGCATGACCGAGCTTGTCATCCCCGAGGGCATAACCGTCATTCCCGAGGCTGCGTTCAAGGGTATGAAAAATTTGCAAAAAATCACCCTCCCCTCCACGATTACCGAAATTGAATACGATGCGTTTGAAGGCTGCGAAAGCCTTGAACGGATCACGCTCAACGAAGGACTTGTCAAGATCGGTAGTAAGGCCTTCTCGGGCACCGCGATTGAAATCATCACCATCCCCTCCACCGTAACCGATATGTACGACATCGGTTTTTCAGAATGCAGAAACCTAAAAATCGTGTTTTTCAACGGCAATGCTCCCACCATTGAACAGCCGCCGACGCCTCCCGACTCGGATGGATCACCTTATTACCAATCCCCCGATTACACCGTTTGCTATTTGCCCGGCAAAACCGGCTTTGGCGAGGACACGTGGTACGGACACACCTGTCACGTTGTCGAGCCCACCATACCCCAATAATATCTTACCGTCTTACCGCCCGCGGCTGTGCCGCGGGCGGGTTTTATGCATAACAATGTTTTGTTCACAACTATGTAGGGGAGGATATCATCCTCCCGCACGCGAAGAAACAGGATCAGCGTTGAAACAATACGAACAAAAAACGTTTTCGTGCGGGAGGATGATATCCTCCCCTACATTGTTTCTTGAAGCCCACAATCCGATGCTCATAACACACTTATCTTGAATTATTCAAAAAAATATGCTAAAATAGTGTCACCAATCAAGCCCTTACGTCGCCTTATAGAGTAGAGGACCAAATTTTTCGGAAAGGAGTGATCTCTATGCAGGATCAGGACATCATTGCGCTGTATTTTGCGCGCTCGGAGCAAGCGATCAGAGAATCGTCCGCCAAATACGGTCAATACTGCATGTCCATCGCGCAAAATATCCTGCGCTCCTTGCAAGACGCAGAGGAATGCGTCAACGATACCTGGCTGCGCGCCTGGAACTCCATCCCGCCCGCGCGTCCGGATCATCTGCAGCTCTACCTTGGCGGCATTACGCGTCACCTCTCCTTGGACAGATACCGCAAGCTGCACCGCGAAAAACGCGGCGGCGGTGAGATGGTGCTGGCGTTGGATGAAATGCAGGAGCTTGCCTGCCCCGATACCGACGTACGATCGCAGGTGGAGGAGCGCGAGTTTTACGAGGTAATCAACAGCTTTTTGCGCGCACTTACCTTGCGCGAGCGCAATCTCTTCATCCGTCGCTACTACTACGTGGACAGCATGGAGACGATTGCCAAGCGGTACGGATTGACGGTCAACAACGTCAAAAAAATCCTTTCCCGTACTCGCGTCAAGCTGCGCGACTACTTAGAACAGGAGGGCTATATCGTATGACTGAATTCAAACTGATGGAGCTGATGGACGGGATCGACGACGATCTGCTCAAGGACGCAAACGCGCCCGTGCCCGTACACAAAAAGCGCGGATTCCGTGTCGCGCTGATCGCGGCCGTGCTGGCGTTTGCTTTGCTGCTGACTCCCATTGCGGGTGCACTTGCGCTCGCAGGTGCTTACAGGGCGGCCAATCCCGAGGCCGAGGGTGGCATTGTTCACGTCCTTGACCAAGTCTTGAACGGCGAGGATGCTCCCATGTCCGGGCTACTGCTCGGCACGGATTGGGATGCGCTCAAGGGTACGATCTCGGCTGACGGCACCGTGGATTGGAAAAACTTCTTCTCCATTCTGCGCGGGGAGCAGCCCGAATATGACCCCATAGGTGACATATTCAAGGTACACGAGTTCCCCGACGGCACCATGATGATCACCGAATATATGGGAAGCAGCGAGACCGTGGTCATTCCCGAAGAGATCATGGGCAAAACAGTGGTGGCGATCGGCGAGGGTGCTTTTGCAGATAATCAAAGCCTTCGATACGTTTCTGTGCCGAGCACCGTTACAAGCATCGGCGACAAAGCGTTCTACGGCTGCTCTTCTCTGAAGACCGTGGAGGTTCCCTCCGGGCTGCAGGAGATCGGCACGTATGCATTTGCCAATTGCACTTCTCTGCAATCGCTTTACACAGGCGACGGGTTTGCCAATACGCCCTTGAATGGGGCAGCGTTGCCAAATTCCTTGGAAAGATTAGGCGACAAGGCCTTTTTGGGCTGCAGCTCGCTGCAAACGGCCACAGTCCCCCACTCGGTGACCTATATCGGAGATGCAGTCTTCAAGGATTGCACGCAGCTCTCGGAAATTACGCTCAACGACGGCCTTTTATACATCGGTCAAGACGCCTTTATCGGCACGGCGATCAAGACGCTGGACATCCCCTCCACCGTCACCATGCTTGAGAATCTGTTTTTTGAGAATTGCGATCAGCTTGCAAGCGTGATCTTCCACGGAGACGCGCCCGAGATCGGCTCGCCGGAAGCGATCCCCGAAGATGCCCGATTTGTGATCTATTATCAATACGGTGCGGTCGGCTTTGATGCCGACTGGTTCGGTCTGACTTGCAAGATCGCCACCGCGATCACGCAGCCTTACGTGACCGATTGCGGCCTTGACACCATTCCCTTTTACAGAGATACCGTTCTCTGCACGACCGGCACCGAATATTTTGACGAAGATGCCATCGTGATCAACACGTTCAAGCAATACCAGGCGATCAACAAAAAGATCCTTGGCCAATACGAGACGCAGCTTGCATTCGACAGAACCTATTTCGAGCAGTACTCGATCGTGCTGATCAAAATCACGCACTCGTCAAGCGAGGATATCATTGGTCTTGCAGGACTTGCGCACGATCGGATTTTGTCTAACGGTGAAAACGCATACGACGTTCTGTATCCCGTGGTCGTGGTGGATTCCCCCGAGGCGGTCAGCGACGATATTGTGTACACGTATATCGCCGTGGAGGTTGCCAATACCATCCACAGCTACGGCAATTCCAAGGTCTTTGTTTACAATCTCAATCCCGATCGTTACAGAAGCGACAGCGTGCACCACGACGCTTGGCCGGATGCGTTTACCAACATTGATTAAACTAAAGAAAAAAGGGTCTGCCCGCGGGCAGACCCTTAAATTTTTGTTTTGCTTACTTCTTATGCAGCTTGCCGATGACTCTGCCGCAGCAGCGGATATCGTTGAAGTCGCGCAGCATGATGGGTGCGTAGAAGGGGTTGAGCGAGATCAGGCAATCGCCTCCGAACTTCTTGAAATAACCCTCGCCGTCCAGCACGAAAATGCCAAGCTCGCCCGGCTCGACCTGCTCGCATTCCTGGATCAGCAGCACGTCGCGGTCGTGATATTTGGGCTCCATACTGTCGCCGCTGATGCGCAGCGCGTAGTCCGCCTCGGCAGTTTTTCCGTTGTCCGGAATTGCAATATCTGTCGCAATACTGTCAAACAGATACACGCCCGTGCCTGCGGAAACAGGCAGGTCGTACAGCGAAATGGTGCGCTTGCCAAGTCCGCCGGCCACGCGGGTGTAGCCGCTCTTGGAGGGCTTGATCTCGGGGGTGCGCGCAGCGGGAGCAGAGGCTGCGGGAGAGGCGCGATAGGTATCCGCCGTAACTCTTTCGTATTCTTTGTCCAGCACCAGCGCAACCAGCTCCTGCGCGTGAGAATCCAGACGGCGGTAGTGCTCTACCAGCGTGATCTCCCCTTCCGAGAGCGTGTAGTTATGATGATTCTCCGGCACGCCGCTTACAATATAATCAAGCGAGCAATCCAAGGCCTGGCAGATGGCCAGCATATTGGAGAGCTTGGGCGAATCGCTGATGCCTGCTAAGATCTTGGACAGAGTGCCAAGCGGAATGCCGGTCATCTCGGACAGCTTGTCGTTAGTAATGCGACGCTCGGATTTGATTTTCTTAATTCTGTCAATATAGGTAAGCTCGGACATAAAAACCTCCGTATTTTCGGGAAATCCCCGTGCTTTTTCTCTTACGGTCTCATTATAGCACGGTTTTTCCGTTTTGTAAAGAGGTTTTTGAAAATTTTTTCCGTTTTTTGAATTTTAGGGGTTGACAAATCCGTTTTCGGGTGTTATAATCATGTCAAGATATTCCATTTTCGGAAATTTTCAGACAGTATTCACACATTGAGTTTCCACATTTCGCGGCCATTGTTTCGGTTTTCGGAAAATCCGGCTGCTGCATAAGAAAAGGAGAACGATCATGACATACTATAACAGATCCGCAACCACAAATGCAAACGTAGGCGTACGCGAGGGAAAGGGTGAGTCTCTTCTGTCCGTTCTGCTTTCCCTGCCCGTAGCACTCTGGCAGTTTTTGTGCGCACTTGGCGCAAAGCGCGTATTCAAGGGCACTTCCCTGACCTTCTGCATTTTCGCATTCTTCGGCATCGTGGGCGGCATTGAGGCAGGTCTTGTTTCCTTTGGCTTTGGCGCAATCGTGACCGTGCTTCTGGTCATCATTGAGATCATTTGCTTAAAGCAATAATTCAATCGGTATCAAAGAGCGCGCAAAGCGCATCTGCCACGATCTCGGCTGCTGCCAAGGACTCTGCAGGCGTGTTGCCGCTGCTGCCGATCTCCATGGTAAACGAGAACGGCGTCAGATCCTGATTGAGCACCTGCTCACGGCAGATCACGGCAGCGCAGCTATCGGGAAAGGCTTGATTCATGGATTCCTGTAATCGCATGGAGAGTGCAAGATTTGTCTTATATGTAAGCTGTGCGCTCATGCCGCAAATCAACTGCGTCTGGGCAATGCCCTGCCCTTCTTGCACGACAAGAGAGCGCACGATATTTCCGCTATCGTCCACCGTTGCGCTGCGATGCACGTCTATGACGCATACCAAAGATGGATACGCCATGCGAAACGCCGCGATGGCTTCAGCTGCACGGCGGTACGACTCGCGATTGGACTGCCCGTCAAACACGGTCTTGCAATGAATTGTGCCAATGCCTGCCTCGTTGAGTCGCTTGGCAAGAAGCGCGCCCACCGCCACAACGCCGTCCGAGCCGTCCGCGCTGCGGGCAAACTCCTCGTCCTCCGCGCCGAGATAAAGCGCGTCGGACACATTGTATCCCTCACCCGTATGGGTGTGAATGATCAGCACGCTGATCGTTCCCTTGGCCGCGGGAATTCGGCAGGCGGCCTCCATCACACTTTGCAAATCGATCACCCTGTCCGTTTGGTTGACGGGGTGATTTTTTGTTGCAATATTACAGGGCACGATGGGAGTCGCGCCCGCGGGCACCGACGCGTAATCGTAAAAGTAGGGATCGGGGGCCGGCTGCTCGCTCGCGGTCGGCGCTTCGCTCTCACGCTCCGTTTCGGCCGACTGATCGGGTGGCAGCACATCGCCCTGCTCATTTCCGCCTTCTCCCCCGTCGGGCACGTGCGGTGCTGCGTCCGCCCACGGTGAGATGGCCAAGACCGCAACCGTAATCAGCGTCACCGCTGCGATCACGGCCAAAATCATCAAGAGGCGTCTGCGCAGCTTTTTTGCGTGATAGCCCCTTCCCTGCGCAAGGCTTTCCCATACGTTGATCTCGCGGCGCAAAAATTCGGTCATTCCGTTTGTCTGATGCTCGTCCATTTGATCTTCTCCTTTTTCGTCCTTTGCTGCATTGTATGACGTCACGCGGACGATTATGAATCAAGCAGACTTTTTTATCCCACGCCGAAGCACGTACCGATCGCACCGGCCAGCACCTTGCCGCCAACCGTTACCAGCTCGTCAATATCGCCCGGTGCAACAAGATACCGTTTCGCGCGCGAAAGATGCTCCGCAAGCGCATCCCCCACGCCGCAGATCCCCGCAAGCGTCAGCGCGTCGCAGATCATGGCGGCGCTGTCGGTGACTACGGGAATTCCCAGAGAAACAACGGGACAGCCAAGACTCTCGCGATCCAGCGGCATACGGCGGTTGCCAAGGCCCGAGCCGGGGCGCATACCGTGATCGCAAATCTGCACCACCGAGCCGAGATGCGCAAGCTTTGCTGCGGCAAGTGCGTCCACAGCGACCACCAGCTCCGCGCCCACCTCGCGCACCACGCCGCGAACAAGCTCGGCCGATTCCACGCCCGTGTCACCCAGCACCCCGGGTACGGTCAGGCAGAGCGCACTCCCCGGAAACCGAGAGAAAGCTGCGGGATCCAGCAGCTGCACGTGGCGTGTCACCTCCAGCGCGCCAGCTGTGCACGGTCCGATGCGGTCGGGCGTCATGCGGGGATTGCCAAGGCAGGCAATCAGCACGCAGGCAGGCCGCTCGACCAGTTGCTTGGCCGTCTGCTCCAACAAAGAGGCCGTCGCCCGCGCCACGCAATGCTGCTCCGCTTTGGAAATTCGGGCAAGGTACGGCACGTGCAGCGCCCTGTAGCGCACCCGCTCACGTCCGCGAAGCTGCTCTGCCTCGCTCACGCGATACCCCTTCAGCTCGTAATCACGCAGCACGCGCCCGTCCTGTCTTTCGCACGCAAGATCACTTCTTGTAAACTCTCTCATGACGCCTCCATAAAAAAATTATAAATTATATATTAAAATTTCTCCAATACTCTTGCATTTTTCTCAAAAATCGTTTATACTATATGTAAATATGCGAGCAAAAGAGCTTGCTTTCGGAAACGCGCGTGGGGGTTCTGTGCAGATTGTACAGGATTGTCCGCCTCGGTTTGTGCACTTGCACAAACGCGCACCGTGATCCGAAAAATCCGGCTCTCTGACGCTACGGCGGCTGCCCCAAATATGCAGCCGTGATTTTCTAATGCACGAGGAGGAAATCTCAACTATGACAAAGCGCATCCTTGCTTCCGTTCTCTGCCTTGTTATGCTTGTTGGTGCTCTGGCCGTTTTCAGCGGCTGCGGCAACGACGACAGCAAGAAAAAGGTAGAAGACAAAGGTCAGTACCTGACCATGTATCTCTCCGATCAGGTATACGATCTGGACCCCGCTAACGCTTATTACAACGATGCTACCACCAGTATTGTCAACCTGCTGTTTGAAACGCTGTTCAAGATCAACGAGAACGGCCAGGTAAAGAAGTCTCTGGTTAAGAAGTACGTCATCAACGAGGACGCTGCTGCAAACGAATACACCATGGACATCTACCTCAACAACACCTGCTGGTCCGACGGTGTTTATGTTTCCGCAAACGACGTGGTTTATGCATGGAAACGCCTTCTGGACGTTGAGAGCTCCTACGACGCAGCTGCTCTGCTCTACGATATCAAGAATGCCCGTTCCGTTAAGGAAGGCGACATGTCGATCGACGACCTTTGCATTTACGCAGAGGGTGAGCTGATGATCTCCGTAGAGTTTGAAGGTCCCATCGACTACGATCAGTTCATTCTGAATCTGACCAGCGTTGCGCTTGCTCCTCTGCGTGAGGACATCGCAGCAAAGCCCGACTGGGCAAAGAAGCCCGCTACCATCGTTTGCAGCGGTCCCTTCAAGCTGGGCAGAGTGGATTTCGTTGAAAACTCCTCCACCAAGTACTTTGACGCTTCTTACGAATACGAGAAGACCGACGGCACCTGGGTAGTCGGCAAAGACTTCAAGGAAAACCTTGTCAAGTTCCTGGTTCTGGAGCGCAACGCTTACTACTACCGCGACGTTGAAAAGGAAGAAAAGCTGGATAAGTTCGTCACTCCTTATAGAATTATTGTAGATTTCTCCATGACCGACGATCAGCTCGCAGCAGCTTACGATGCCGGCGCGATCCTTTACATTGATAATATCCCCTACTCCTGGCGCTACGACGAATACTTTGCAGACCTGATTGAAAAGGCTGACGTGACCGACGCAATGTCCAATCACACCTACTACTTCAATCAGAACGCTCTGATCGACGACGGCGGCGACGGCGAATACCTGTTTGCCAACAAGACCGTTCGTTCCGTACTGTCCAGAGCAATCGACCGTCAGGCAATTGCTGACGCAATCGTATTTGCTGAGGCTGCTACCGGTATCGTTCCCAACGGCGTTTTCGATACCAACTCCAAGAAGACCACCTTCCGCGAGGCTGCAGAGGCTGAATACGCTAACCTCTCCACCGTTTCGATCGACGAGCTCAAGAGCGAGCTTTCCGCCGCAGGCATCAAGGCCAATAAGTACTCCTTCTCTATAACGGTTGCAGCTTACGACGAGATTCACGTTGCTATCGCAGAGATGGTTGCAGAAACCTGGAGCGAGCTTGGCTTTGACGTTTCGGTCAACAAGAGAGGCACCATTGCCAACAACGACTACTACAAGTGGACCGACTCGGTTCCGGACGACATTTGTGACGACCTGTATGGCGAAGACCTGCGCAGCGGCAACTTTGAGGTCATCGCTCTGGATATGGGCGCTGTTACCATGGACGCTTACGCAACGCTGGCTCCCTTCGCAAAGGCATTCTCCGGTCAGGGTATGGACATGTCCGACACCGAGAACTACCAGCTCTCTGCTCACATTACCGGCTTTGACAACGAGGAATACAACAACCTGATGGAGGCTGTTTACTTCCTGCAGTACTACGAGAACTTCAACAAGTTCTTCTACAACACCGCATACGGTACCGACTACTTTGAAACCGAAGAGGCTGCAAAGGCTGTTTACGACACCATTTCCGCGATTTATGCAGAGTACGACATTACTCCTTCTGAAAAGACCTATCTTGCTGACCGCGCAACGCTGTTGCACGCAGCAGAGGAAATTCTGATGGAAGAGGTACCCGTAACTCCCATCATTGCTAACCAGTACGCATCCCTGACCAACTCCGGTATCAAGAAGGTCAAGAACACCTACACCAATCCCCTGGTGCTGACCAAGACGAGCGCTTCGGGTTACAAGTCCTATCTCCAGGACGTTGAAGATTTCCTCGAGGCTAACTTCCAGAGCTACGCTGAAGACAGACAGTCTTACATCTACGACAAGTTCAAGGGTAACGACAAGGTTTACGTGGACGGCGAATTCTCTTGGGAAGGCTTCAAGGGTGAATCCTCTCACTACGGCTTCCTGTTTGAGGACGAGCAATAATTAACATTCGTAAACGAATACTAAAGCAATATGAAACAAAAGAGAGAGTAACATGGAAAAATCCATGAAGCTCTCTCTTTTATGTTTGCTCCAAGTGATATTCTTTGCCCGAGCAAAGAGTGATATTATTGCTGTCACAATAGTGATATTGAAGCCTTACGGCTTCAGTGATATTCTATTCGCCTATAACTTGCGAAGCAAATAACACTCGGCACAAGCCGAATATCACTGCCAAAGGCAATATCACTCGCCAAGAGGCGAATAGAACCGGCGAGAAACTCCGTATTTGGAGTTTCTCGCCAAATCGCAGGGCTATTTTTCTTTGTAAAGTGTAGACAAATCAAACAGAATGTGGTATAATATTATGAATTCTTATGTTTTGTGGGGGAGATATGCAAATTATCAATCTTTTTCCCGGCTCGTATAACTCCAACTGCTACATTGTGGAGCACGGTGGACAGGCGTTGGTCATTGACCCGAGCGCCTCTGCCAAATCCATTTTGCAGAAGGTGCAGGAGCTGGGTGCTACGCTTACGGGGATTCTTTTGACGCACGGACACTTTGATCACGTCGTTTCGATCGATACGCTGCGCCGCGCATGCTCTGCTCCGCTCATGATCCACCAAGAGGATGCGGAAATGCTGGCAGACGGCAGAAAGAACGCGTTTACCCTGTTTTTCGGGCAGGATATTTCGTATGTACCTGCACAAAGACTGCTCAAGGGCGGCGACAAGATCAACCTTGGCGGCATTGATATTGAGGTCATTCACCTTCCCGGCCACTCCAAGGGCTCGGTTTGCTACTATATCCCCGGCGAAAGAGTCATGTTCACGGGAGATCTCTTGTTTGCTCACGGCTACGGCCGCGCCGATCTGCACGGAGGCAACGCATTTACCCTGCGCACCTCGCTCTGTGCTTTGCGGCAGTATCCCAAGAATATCACCATTTACCCCGGGCACGGTGAATCCGCTCTGCTCGGTCACGCGCTGGATGCGGCGTTTTACTTGTAAAAAACAATTTATAATAATATTGAGGAAAACAAAATGGATTATCAAATTTTAGCCGATCTGCTTTTCCCGCAGATCACCAAAACTCCTGCAGACGTAGAGGCTGCTTACCCTGCGCGTCAGCTTCCCGAGGGCGCAAAGGTCACCCGTTTTGCTCCCAGCCCCACGGGATTCGTGCACTTTGGCGGCTTGTTCCCTACCACGGTCGGTGAGCGTCTGGCACACCAGAGCGGCGGCGTATTCTATCTGAGAATTGAGGATACCGACGCCAAGCGCGAGGTTCCCGGTGCGGCTGAGGGTCTGATCAAGACGCTGGCTCACTACGGCATTCACTTTGACGAGGGCGCGATCCTTGACCAGACCGGTAAGGTCAGCGACCAAGGCGCATACGGCCCTTATAAGCAGAGTGCTCGCGCAGAGATCTACCAAACCTACGCCAAGGATCTGGTTCGCAAGGGTCTTGCTTACCCCTGCTTTACCACCGAGGAGGAGCTGGAGGCTCTGCAGGCAGTCAATAAAAAGGAAGAGATCAAGAACACCGACTGGCAGGCCCAGGCCGAGGAAAGACGCGCGCAGACGCTCAAGATGCGTGCGATCACCATGGACGAGGTGAAGGAAAACCTGGCTGCAGGCAACCCCTTCGTGCTCAGAATTCTGGCCGACGGCGATCCCAATAAGAAAACTCCCTTTACCGATCTTGTCAGAGGCAAGCTGGATATCCCCGAAAACGACGAAGATTTCGTGCTGCTCAAGTCGGACGGAATTCCCACCTACCACTTCGCGCACGCCGTGGACGACCATCTGATGGGCACCACGCACGTCATTCGTGGTGAGGAATGGCTGCCCAGCCTTGCAAAGCATATTCAGCTGTTCCGCTATCTCGGTTTCCGCCTTCCCAAGTACATGCATATCTCGCAGATCATGCGTCTTGACGAAAACGGCAACAAAAAGAAGCTTTCCAAGCGCGACATGGGTGCCAACATGGACGACTATGCTGCAATGGGCTACGCGCCCGAGTGCGTTTGCGAGTACGTCATGACGCTGCTCAACTCCAACTACGAGGAGTGGCACGCGCAGAACCCCGAAAAGCCTTATACCGAGTTCCCCTTCAACATCAAGAAGATGAGTGCTTCCGGCTGTCTGTTTGATTTCAATAAGCTCAACGACGTTTCCAAGAACGTGATCTCGCGCATGAGCGCGCAAAAGGTGACTCTTGCTGTGACCGAGTGGGCAAAGACCTACGATCCCGAATTCGGCGAACTGCTTGCCCGCGATCCCGTTTACGCCATCAACATTTTTGCAATCGGACGCGGCGGTAAAAAGCCCCGTAAGGACCTGGCCGTCTGGAAGGACGCACGCCCCTACATGGGCTTCTTCTACGACGAGCTGTTCGAGCTGACCGAGCAGTACCCCGAGCAGTTTGACAGAGCCGACATCAAGGCAACCTTGGAGGGCTTTATCAAGGTATTTGACATTTCAGACGACATGAATACCTGGTTTGATAAGATCAAGGAGATCGGCGCAGACCTTGGATACACCGCGGACATGAAAGCATATAAGGCGGATCCCTCTGCATACAAGGGCAGCGTAGCCGATATTTCCATGTTCCTGCGTCTGGCTGTGACCGGCAAGACCAACGCGCCCGACCTTTGGACAGTCATGCAGATCCTTGGCTACGACAGAACCGTTGCCCGTCTGGAAAGCATGCTCGCAAATCTGTAATACCTATCATGAATTGAGGATAAAATATCATGGCAGAAACCAACAACAACTTTATTTTTGACATTGTGACCGAGGATCTGGGCAGAGATCCCGAGCTCAAGATCCACACCCGTTTCCCGCCCGAGCCCAACGGCTATCTGCATATCGGCTCTGTCAAGGCCATCTGCATCAACACCGACGTGGCAAACAAGTATAACGGCCTGTTCAATCTGCGCTACGACGACACCAACCCCGCAAAGGAATCCGACGAGTTCGTTCGTTCGATCCGTGAGGATCTGGAGTGGCTGGGTGCTACCCCCACGGGCGGCGTTTTCTACGGCTCCGATTACTTTGGCAAGTGCTACGAGTTTGCCGTTCAGCTGATCAAGCAGGGCGACGCTTACGTGTGTGACCTTTCCAAGGACGACCTTGCTGACTACAAGGGCACCGACCGCTCGGTTGCATCCAAGGAGTCCCCTTACCGCAACCGCTCCGTGGAGGAAAACCTGGATCTGTTTGAGAGAATGAAGAACGGCGAATTTCCGGACGGTGCACGCACGCTGCGCGCAAAGATCGATCCTTCAAGCGACAACCCCTATCTGCGTGACCCCGTTATTTACAGAATCAAGCACATTCACCATCACCGTCAGGGCGACGAATGGTGCGTATATCCCATGTACGACTTTGCGCATCCCATTCAGGACGCGCTGGAAGGCATTACCCATTCCCTGTGCTCCAGTGAATTCAGAAACCACCGTCCGCTTTACGACTGGGTGGTTGATAAGATCGGCTTTGCGCAGAAGCCCCACCAGTGGGAGTTTGGCCGCATGAACATCACCTACACGGTCATGTCCAAGCGTTATCTGCGTCAGCTGGTTGAGGAAGGCCACGTGGACGGTTGGGATGATCCCCGTCTGCCTACCCTTTGCGGTCTGCGCCGTCGCGGTTACACCCCCAAGGCTCTCTTCACCTTTGTACGTGAAGCAGGTGTGACCAACACCGACCACACCGTGGACGTGCGCCAGCTGGAGGCTTGCGTGCGCGACGATCTCAATGAAATTGCGCTGCGCCGTGTGGCAATCGTCAACCCCATCAAGGTCATCATTGACAACTATCCCGAGGACAAGGTTGAGATGATCAGCCTGCCCAACCATCCTCAGAACGAGGAGCTTGGCAGACGCGACGTTCCCATGACCCGCGAGATTTATATTGACGCTGACGACTTTGCTGAGGTTCCGCCTCCCAAGTTCTTCCGCCTCAAGCCCGATAGCGAGGTGCGCCTGATGGGCGGCTATATCATCCGCTGCGGCGAGATTGTCAAAAACGCTGACGGCTCTATCAAGGAAATCCACGCAACCGCAGACCTGGAAACCGGCAACGGCATGCCCGCTGACGGCAGAAAGATCAAGGGCACCATCCATTGGCTGTCCGCCAAGTATGCAAAGCCCGCGACCATGATGCTCTACGATCGCCTGTTCAACATTGAAAACACGGCTGACGTCCCCGAGGGCAAGACCTACCTTGACTTCCTCAACCCCGATTCCCTTACCAAGCTGGAGGGTGCTATGGTTGAGCCCTGCCTGGCAGATGCCAAGGCGGGTGACAAGTTCCAGTTCGTTCGCGTCGGTTACTTCTGCAAGGACTCCAAGAACGCTGACACCTTCAACCGTATCGTGGGTCTGCGCGACAGCTTCAAGGCTTAAGAGGTTATTATGGATCTGACCACCATGATTGAAAACCTGACACCCTTTGCGATTGCTTACGCAATTCTGGGTGCTTGGGTGGTGCTGATGTCGGTGCTTTCGGTCATCGTTTGCATCTACGACAAGGTGATCTCCAAGACCGGCAAGGTATCGCTGCGCATCCCCGAAAAGGTGCTGTTTCTCACCTTCCCGCTACTGGGCGGCTCGCTTGCCATGGTTGTGACCATGGTACTCATCCGTCACAAGACCAAGCATTGGCAGATGAAGGTCATTCCCGTGATCTTCGTGCTGCAGTTGGCAATACTCGTCGGCGTGACGGCAGTGATTGCGCTGGGAATTATCTGATATTCAAGGCAGAAAGCAAACGCTTTCTGCCTTTGCTTTGTTTTCTATTTCAATATGGAATAAGTTAAAACTGTGCCCATGCTTTATGGTATACATTGAGAAAACCCTTTCCGTTCTTTTTTGACGGAGTAGCCGCAAAGAAGAACATATTTGCTGCGCAAATTAAAACGGCGTGAAGAGCATTTCGCCTCTGCGGAGGCGACTTGGGGCGCTGCCCCAAGACCCCGCGAGCCTTTGAAAAGGCTCGACCCAAACTTTTCATCTGATTCAACAAAAATTCGAAAATATTCAAAAAACCTCTTGCAAACAAGAAAGATATATGATATAATGTAACGGTAAATGCGATGATGAAGTCAGCGCACACGAAAAAGCGTACACAGAGAGGGTCGACGCGGCTGGAAGCGACCTTGCGTGGCGTGTGTTGCATTTCCCTTCGGAGCAGGTCCTGTGAGCCGAGACGGTAGCGGGACACGGCAGACACCGTTATCGGTCAGCAGAGTGTTGGCTTTGCGCGCATATGCGCACACACGCCTTTAATTGGGTGGTACCGCGGTAATTTTGCCGTCCCATGTCTGTGGGGCGGTTTTTATATTTTTACAAATAATTTTTTGAACAATAAAAGGAAGGAATTCATCATGAAAGAAATGCTGAATCAAATTCGCACGACGGCTCTTGAAAAGATCGCTGCCGGCGAAGATCTTGAGCAGATCAGAATCCAGTACCTTGGCAAAAAGGGTGAGCTGACCGCCGTTTTGCGCGGTATGGGCAAGCTGTCTGCCGAGGAAAGACCTGTTGTAGGCCAGCTTGCAAACCAGGTTCGTGCCGACATTGAGGCTGCCATTGCAGAAAAGGCAGAGGCGCTCAAGACAGGCGCGCTTGCAGAGCAGCTTAAGGCTGAACGCTTGGACGTTACCATGCCCGGTAAGACCATGCGCGTCGGCCACGTACACCCCCTGACCCGCGTACAGAGAGATATGGAAGAGATCTTTATCGGTATGGGCTTCTCTATTGCGGAAGGCCCCGAGGTAGAATACGATCTTTACAACTTCCAGAAGCTCAATATCCCGGAAAACCACCCTGCAAGAGACACGCAGGACACCTTCTATATCACGGATAACATTCTGCTGCGCTCCCAGACCTCTCCTGTTCAGGCAAGAACCATGGAAGTGCAAAAGCCCCCCATCCGCATCATCTCCCCCGGCCGCGTTTACCGCTCCGACGCTATGGACGCAACCCACTCTCCCCTGTTCCACCAGATGGAAGGCCTTGTTGTAGACAAGGGCATTACCATGGGTGACCTCAAGGGTATGCTGGAGACCTTTGCAAAAGCGCAGTTTGGCGAGGAAACTCGCTGCCGCTTCCGTCCTCACCACTTCCCCTTCACCGAGCCCAGCGCAGAGGTTGACGTTTCCTGCTTCGCTTGCGGCGGCAAGGGCTGCAGACTTTGCAAGGGCGAGGGCTGGATTGAAATTCTGGGCGCAGGCATGGTGCACCCCAACGTGCTTTCCATGTGCGGCATTGACCCCGAGGAATACAGCGGCTTTGCGTTCGGTATGGGTATTGAGCGTATCGCCATGCTCAAGTATCACGTAGACGACATTCGTCTGTTCTATGAGAACGACGTGCGTTTCCTTGAGCAGTTCTGAGAAAGGAGAGCAGAAATATGAATCTTTCATTCAATTGGCTTCACGATTATATTGATACAGACAAGATTACGGACACCAAGAAGTACTGCGACCGCATGACCGACACCGGCTCCAAGGTTGAGGGCTACGAGGTGCTGGCAGGCGACGTCACCAACGTCAAGATCGGTAAGGTTGTCGCGATGGAGCGTCACCCCGACTCTGATCATTTGTGGATTTGTCAGATCGACGTGGGTGCAGAGGCTCCCATTCAGATCGTCACGGGTGCGCAGAACGTATTCGTTGGCGCAATCGTTCCCGCGGCAGTAGCTCCCGCAAACCTGCCCGAGGGCAAGCAGATCAAGGCAGGTAAGCTGCGCGGCGTGGACTCCAACGGCATGCTTTGCTCGTTTGGCGAGCTGGGTCTGACCTCTCACGACTGCCCCGGCAAGGAAGAAAACGGCATCTGGATTCTGGATGAGTACTACGGTCAGTACCTCGGTCAGGATGTTTGCGATTGCCTTCTGATCCGAGACACGGTAGTCGAATTTGAGATCACCTCCAACCGTCCCGACTGTCTTTCCGTGATCGGTCTTGCACGCGAGACCGCAGCCTCCATGGATCTGGAGTGGCATATTCCTCCCGTTGAAGTTAAGGGTGCAGGCGACGGCGACCACGTTGCCAACTACCTCTCCGTTGGCATCAGCGCGCCCGATCTGTGCTACCGCTATGCTGCAAAGGTGGTCAAGAACGTCAAGATCGCTCCCTCTCCCGACTGGATGCGTATGCGTCTGCGCGCTGCAGGCGTTCGCCCCATCAACAACATCGTTGACATTACCAACTACGTCATGCTGGAATACGGCCAGCCCATGCACGCCTTTGATTACAAGCAGATCGAGGGCAAGGCAATCAACGTTCGCCGCGCAGGAGACGGTGAGGTATTCGTTTCTCTTGACAATATCAGCCACACGCTTGACTCTTCCATGCTGGTTATCGCAGACCAGAATAAGGCTTGCGCTCTGGCAGGCGTTATGGGCGGTCTGAACAGCGAGATTGAAAACGACACCGTGACCGTTGTATTCGAGTCCGCTTGCTTCTCGGGTCCCGACACTCGTGTGACCGCAAAGAAGAACGGCATGAGAACCGAATCCTCCGCACGCTTTGAAAAGGGCTTGGACGCAGAAAACTGCCTGCCCGGCCTGATGCGCGCTTGCCAGCTGGTTGAAATGCTGGGCGCGGGTGACGTGGTGGACGGTCTGATCGACGTTTATCCCGGCAAGAAGGAGCAGACAATTCTGCCCTTTACCCCCGAAAAGTATAACAAGTTCCTTGGTACCGAGATCGACGAGCAGACCATGATCGACATTCTTGCAACGCTGGAGTGCCGCGTGGAGAACGGCAATATTTACGTGCCCTCCTTCCGCGCAGACCTTGGCTGCATGCAGGATATTGCAGAAGAGATCGTTCGTATCTGGGGTTACGACAGAATTCCCTCCTCCTGCATCAAGGCAGAGACCACGCAGGGCATGCGTACCCCCAAGCAGAAGCTGTTTGTTGCAACCGAGCAGCTGATGTACGGCATGGGTATCTCGCAGATTCAGACCTTCTCGTTCATCAGTCCCAAGTACTACGACGCGATCGCTCTGCCTGCTGACAGCGCGCTGCGCACCTCTGTCGTGATCTCCAACCCGCTTGGCGAGGACACCAGCGTGATGCGTACCACCGCGCTTCCCTCTTTGATGGAAGTGCTGCAGAGAAACAACAACTTCTCCAATCAGAACGTGCGTCTGTTTGAAATGGCTACCATTTATCTGCCCGTCGCAGATCCCGCGCTGCTGCCCGAGGAAAAGACGGTTGTCACCATTGGTATGTATGGCGACGCTGACTTCTACTGCATGAAGGGTGCGGTGGAAAATCTGCTCAAGATGGCAGGCGTCAAGGCTCCCGTCTACACCGCTTGCACCGAAAATTCCTCTTATCACCCCGGCAGATGCGCAACCGTAACCACGGCTGACGGCAAGTATTTGGGCGTATTCGGTCAGATCCACCCCGTTGTGGCTGAAAACTACGGCATGAACATTCCCGTTCTGTGCGCAGAGATCGACTTTGACGCGCTGTTTGCCGTTTCCAACACCGAGCCCGACTACAAGCCTCTTCCCAAGTTCCCCGCTGCAACCCGTGACTACGCGTTCGTTTGCGAGGAAGAGCTGGAGGTTGGCAAGATCATGAGCGTGATCGCAAAGGCCGGCGGCGCACTGGTTGAAAACGTTGAGCTGTTTGACATTTACCGCGGCGAAAAGCTGGGTGCGGGTAAGAAGAGCGTGGCATTCCGCGTCACTCTCCGTGCATCCGACAGAACTCTGACCGTGGAAGAGGCTGACAAGATTTCCAAGAAGATCATCAACGATCTGAAGTTCAAGCTGGGAATTGCGCTCCGCACATAAAAGCTAAAATACGGGCTGTTGCCATGCAACAGCCCTTTCCCCATAAAAGGAGTTTCGAAATGGCCAAAAACAAAAGCGGAAAAACACATCCCTTGAAGCGTTTTCTCCCCTATTACAAGCCCTATACCAAGGATCTGGTCTTTGACCTTTGTTGTGCTGCGCTGACCACCATGTGCGAGCTTGCGCTCCCTCTGATCGTGCGCAACATTACGGGCAGAGCCGAATCCGAGCCGGAAACGCTGACTGTGACGCTGATTCTGACCTTTGGCGGTGTATATCTGCTGATGCGTCTGATCGACACGCTGGCCTACTATTTCATGGCCAACCGCGGTCACATCGTAGGTGCCAAGATGGAGACCGACATGCGTCGCGATCTGTTCGGGCATCTACAAAAGCTCAGCTTTTCTTACTTTGATAACACAAAAATCGGTACGCTGATGTCGCGTATCACCAACGACCTGTTTGATATTACTGAGTTTGCGCACCATTGCCCCGAGGAATTCTTTATCGCGGGCGTCAAAATCATCGGCTCGTTTGTCATTCTGCTGGTCATCAACCCCGTGCTGGCACTGGTCACCTTTGCCATGATTCCGATCATGATTCTGGTACTGATCTCGTTCAACGGCAAAATGAAGGAGGCCTTCCGTCTGTCGCGTTCGCAGGTTGGTGAGCTCAATTCGCAGGTGGAGGACAGCCTCCTCGGTATTCACGAGGTCAAGGCGTTTGCCAACGAATCCACCGAGATTGAAAAGTTCCGCCAAGGCAACACCAAATTTCTCGGCATCAAGGGCCTGATGTACCGCTACATGGGTATGTTCCAGGCGTCCACCCGTTTCTTCGAGGGACTTTTGTATATCGTTGTCGTGGTGGTTGGCGCACTCTTGCTGACGGCAGAAAATCCCGTGATCCAGCTTGACGCCTCCGACTACATTGCCTTTCTGATGTACGTCTCTACCCTGTTTACCTCGGTGCGCCGCATCGTGGAATTCACCGAGCAGTTCCAGCGCGGTATGACGGGTATTGAGCGTTTCTCAGAGATTCTGGACGTCATTCCCGACATTCAGGACAAGCCCGGTGCAAAGGTACTCTCGGACGTCAAGGGCGACATCGTGCTTGACAAGGTCACCTTCCGCTACGAGGAAGACAAGCAGCAGAACGTGCTCAGCGATCTTTCTCTGCACGTCAAGGCAGGTGAAAACGTGGCACTTGTCGGACCTTCCGGCTGCGGTAAGACCACGCTTTGCTCACTGATTCCACGCTTTTACGAGCTGCAGGGCGGTCAGATCCTGATTGACGGACAGAACGTGCAGGATGTGACCATGCGCTCGCTGCGTCAGAACATCGGTATCGTGCAGCAGAACGTCTATCTGTTCTCGGGCACCATTCGCGAAAACATTGCATACGGCAAGCCGGACGCCACCGACGAGGAGATCGTGGAGGCGGCAAGACTTGCAGGCGCGGACGAATTCATATCCGAGCTGCCCGATGGGTACAATACCTACGTGGGTGAGCGCGGACTCAAGCTGTCCGGCGGACAGCGTCAGCGAGTATCCATCGCCCGCGTATTCCTCAAAAATCCCCCCGTGCTGATCTTGGACGAGGCAACCAGCGCGCTTGACAACGAAAGCGAGCGACTGGTGCAGAAATCGATTGAAAAGCTGACCGTGGGCAGAACCACCATCACCATTGCGCACCGTCTGACCACCATCAAGAACGCAGACCGCATCGTGGTGTTGACTGCGGACGGTATTGTGGAAGAAGGCACGCACAAGGAACTGACTGAAAAAGGCGGCATGTACGCAGATCTTTACAAGCTGTATACGGCCGATTAAGGAGAAAAATATGGAACAAGCAAAGCTGGACCGCATCAACGAGCTTGCGCACAAGGTCAAGCGAGGCGAAACGCTGACTCCCGAGGAGCAGGAAGAGCGCGCTGCGCTGCGCACCGAGTATATCCGCGAATTCCGCGCATCCATGACCGGAATCCTGGATAATACGGTCATCGTACGCCCCGACGGCACGCGCGAGCAAGTATCCGACCGCAAGGATACGGACAATAAATAAAAACCAATCTTTGATACAAAAAGCCCTTTACACAAGGGGCTTTTTGTGTTATAATATAATATGAATAAATGTTTAGGATGGGTAATTATGCAACTGACTTTCCCGCATACGGCACAATCGAATAGCCCTGCCGAGACAGAGGGTCTGGGAGCACGTCTTGCAGGCATGCTGCAGGATGACGCAACGCTTCCCCGCTTTGTGGCGCTTTACGGCGACTTGGGCGTTGGCAAAACCGCCTTTGTGCGCGGCTTTGCTTCTCTGCTCTCTCCCGAGAGCCTTGTGCGCTCGCCCACCTTTACCTTGGTCAACGAATACCGCAATAAGACCACCAAACAATCGCTCTTCCACTTTGATATGTACCGCATTGACTCGGAGGACGACTTATATTCCATGGGCTTTGACGACTACCCCGATCGCGGCATTTGCATCGCGGAATGGTGCGAAAAGATCCCTTACGCGCTGCCCTTGCATTATCTGCGCGTCACCATTTCAAAGAATGACGCAGAGCAGCCGGACAGCCGCGAGATCTTGATAGAAAGGATCTGACAGATGAAGATTTTGGCTCTTGATTCCACCGCCATCGTTGGTACGGTGGCCTTGTGCGAGGACGAGCGTCTTGTCGCACACTATACGCTCAATACGGGCAACACACATAGCCAGACGCTGCTGCCCATGATTGAATCCGCGCTGCGCTCTGCAGAATGGGAGATCGACGATCTGGATCTGTTCGCAGTCAGCCGCGGCCCCGGCTCCTTTACGGGTGTGCGCATCGGCGTAGCAACCGTCAAAGGACTTGCCTTTGGCAAGAATATTCCCTGCGCGGGTGTTTCCACCTTGGAAGCTCTTGCATACAATCTGCGCTATTTCCGGGGCATTATCTGCCCTGTCATGAACGCGCGTCGCGCGCAGGTCTATAACGCGCTGTTTGCTTGCAAGGACGGTGTGCTGACCCGCCTTTGCCCTGACCGCGCCATCTCGATCGCCGAGCTTGACGAGGAGCTTTGCACCATGGATCAGCCCGTTTATTTAGTCGGGGACGGCTACGACATCACGCTGGAAAACCTCGTCAAAACAAAGGTGCTCCCCGTCCCCGAGGAGCTGAGATATCAGAGCGGCTACAGCGTCGCCATGTGCGGGCTTACCGCATACAAAAACGGCCTTGCGACCGACGACGCTTCTCTTTCGGTTGAGTACCTGCGTCCCTCGCAGGCAGAGCGCGAGAGAAACGAACGACTTGCAAATCAAAACAAATCATAAAGAAAGAGGCACACAGATTATGCTGCAAAACAAAATTGTCATCGGATGTGACCATGCGGGCTTTGCGCTCAAGGAGCAGATCAAGCAATACCTGGAAAGCAAAGGAGTTGAGCTTTTGGACGTGGGATGCTACTCCCCCGAATCCTGCAGCTATCCCGACATTGCGCACGCACTGTGTTCCCAAATTCAGAGCGGGGCTTACACGACGGGGATCCTGATCTGCGGCACAGGCATTGGCATGTCCATGTGTGCAAACAAGCATGCAGGCATTCGTGCCGCTTGCTGCTCTGATACCTTCTCTGCCCGCGCAACACGCATGCATAACGATGCCAACGTGCTTTGCTTTGGCGCACGCGTCGTAGGTTACGGCGTGGCTTGCGAGCTGGTTGAAGCATTTTTAAACCAAGAATTTGAGGGCGGTCGCCATCAGCCTCGCGTTGACGCGATCAATGCTCTGGACGAAAGTGAGAAAAAATGAGTTATACGGCAAAAGAGGCTGCCCGCGACGTTGCCGACGTGCTGCGTGCTGCCGATAAAGAGGCCGGAAAGCGTAACTATACCGCCGCTGTGATCGTAGCGGGCGGTAGCGGCACGCGCATGGGCACCGAGGTCACAAAGCAGATGCTTGCCCTTTGCGGAAAGCCCGTGGTGGTGCATACGCTGCTGGCTTATCAGAATACCCCCTGCATCAAGGAGATCGTTGTCGCGGCAAAGGAGGACGAGATCGACTTGTACGAGGGCTTCAAGAAAAAATACGGCATTACAAAGCTGACCGCCGTTGTGCCGGGTGGCGTAACCAGACAGGCCTCTGCCCTGGCGGGCGTTGAAGCGGTGAGCGACAAGGTGCGCTACGTGGCCATTGCGGACGCGGCGCGCTGCCTGACCACGCCCGAGGAAATCAGCGAGGTTTGCCGCGTGGCCTACAAGACCGACGCCGCATCTGCGGGCATTCCCGCAACAGACACGGTCAAGGTGGTGGACAAGGCAGGCTATATCACCGAGACGCCCGAGCGCGCGCTCTGCTGGCAGGCGCAAACGCCGCAGGTGTTCCGTCACGCGCTCTACTTAGCCGCAAGCTACGCGGCCATCGAGCATAAATTCACCGCCACCGACGACAATTCCTTGATTGAATTTGTTAAGCATCCTGTTAAAATGATCAAATGCTCGAGGCAAAATATCAAGATCACCGAGCCGGACGACCTTGCTTACGCGCAGATGGTTTTGAAACAGCGCGAGCAGGAGGAAAAGGCATGAGAATCGGACACGGATACGACGTACACCGCTTGACCGAGGGCCGCGACCTGATCCTTGGCGGCGTGAATATCCCTTACGAAAAAGGACTGCTTGGCCATTCGGATGCCGACGTGCTGACGCACGCGGTCATGGATGCGCTGCTGGGCGCGGCTGCCTTGGGAGATATCGGCAAGCATTTTCCCGACTCTGATCCTGCTTACAAGGGCGCGGACAGCTTAAAATTGGCAGAGCACGTGACAGCCCTGCTTGCACAGCACGGCTATCGCATCGGCAATATCGACGCCACCATCATCGCGCAAGCGCCCAAGCTTGCCCCCCATATTCCCACCATGCGCCAAAATCTGGCGCGTGCGCTGGGCTGTGACGCAGGCTGCATCAACATCAAGGCCACCACCGAGGAGCACCTTGGCTTTACGGGCGAGGGGCTGGGCATGGCTGCACACGCAGTCTGCCTGATCGAATCTATATAAAGCACGGAGCAAATGACACTTTTTCCCTGACGTCCAGCGCTTTTGCTTTCCGGGTCATCGCTGCCGTGCGAGTCTTCACACTACAGCGTATGACAAAATTCCACATCTTGCAACAGAAAGGAACAAAAATCATGACTTATATCTCTCCTTCCCTGCTGGCTGCCGACTACGCGCATCTGGCTGATGAAATCAAGAAAGTAGAGGATGCCGGCGCCGCATATCTGCACTTGGATATCATGGACGGTGCGTTTGTTCCCAATATCAGCTTTGGACCCGAGCTGGTTGCTTCGATCCGTAAGCACACCAAGCTGATCTTTGACGTACATCTGATGATCAACGATCCTATCCGCTATGTGGACAGATTTGTCAAGGCAGGCGCGGACATGATCACCTTCCACGTAGAGAGCACCGATGACCCGGACGCGGTTATTCGTGCCGTCACCTCGCATGAAATGCGCGTTGGTATGGCCATTTCGCCTAAAACTCCCATCGAGACCATCTTTCCCTATCTTCCCAAGCTCTCGCAGGTCACGGTCATGACAGTCGAGCCCGGCTTTGGCGCTCAGACGCTCATGATACCAATGCTTGACAAGGTGCGCGTGCTGCGCAGATACTGCATGGAAAACGGCTTGAAGTTAGACATTGAGGTAGACGGCGGCGTCACGCCCGAAAACGTGGGCTATTGCACCGGTGCAGGCGCAAACGTCATCGTGGCAGGCACTGCCATCTTTAAGTCCAAAAAGCCGCGATCCGTCATCGTCGGCATGAAGGATACCGCAAAGATCAATCCGTTTTTGGGGTAACAGATAAGGAAAAGCAGAAGTCTTTGATCAAGACTTCTGCTTTTTATATAACCAGATGTGAAAGATATGATAATCAACAGGCAACGCCCTCCGTCGATTCACACCATCTCCCTAGGGAAGGAAGGGTTCTGTTATCCTATGGAAAGAGCGTCCAAAATTGCTTCGAGCGGTTTTACGGGGACCTCATCCACCGCAACCGCGTCGATCATTTTGCGGCTGCTCCGCAAAATTCTCTTCCGCTGCGGTCCCCCTTCCCCAGCGGGGCAAGGCTTTATGGCGCGCATCCTCATCGCATATTTATCCGTTCGGGCGAGAATTTTTCTGCCTTCCGTCTTACTACGCCATAGATCAAAGAACAACTATAATAAGCCTTACCCCGCTGGGGAAGGGGGACCGCAGCGGAACGCAGTTGACCGAGGAACGAGGGAAACAAGTGACGCGGTTGCGGTGGATGAGGTCCCCATAAAACCGCTCTAAAACCTTTTAAGCCATCCTTCCCACAGGACAACAGAGCCCATTCCCCTTGGGAAGGTGACGTAAACCGCCGGCGGGACTTCCCTACGAACACTCCTTTCATATCTTATAGCAACAAAAGGCAGAAGCCCGGTCATGAGCTTCTGCTTTGTTTTATTTTATTTTTCTTTGTCCGTTCTCGTCAAAAGTCCGCGCAAGCGCTGCTTCTGTCGGAAACACAGATGCAATCAGCACGATCACCTGGACGGATGTCACAACCAATCCGACAATCCCCACAACCGTGGTAGAGCTCTGATGAAAAGGAATCCATATCAGTACCGACGGGATCAGCAATACAATCCCCATAATACACCATAACCGCCCGGCATACATATGAGCAAACTTCCAGGTTTGCTCATTTTTCATGGAAAGCGCGGTTCTATAGCCGAAGAGAGCCGAACTCACACGGTTTTGAGCGGCAAATATCTGCACCTGCGGCAGAGAAAATGCTTGCAATATCTTATATTGTTTCGCATTTTCTCTTTGCATCTGCGAAATATTTGCTCGCGCAAAACTGCGCAGCACCCTCCGGCGTTGAATTTTTTGATGGATTTTGTCAAAGCGAGTCGAAGCAAGATGCGCATCTTGCAAGGCGAGATTTGACATAAGACGCGAAAAATTCTCGCCGCAGGGCGTATGAGTTCGACTCTCTTCAGCTATACCTATCCATACTAATCCAAGTATAAGTATACCACAAAATATAGTGGTTTGCAAGAGCTTTTGCACGCTGTGAAAAAACTTTACAAGATATTTTCATTCTGCGCTCTGTATCGGTCTCTTATCGTTTCCATATATTGTTCCTTGCGCCGACAAGTGTTTTCTGTTACAATATTTCTGTTGACTTCCAAGACCGTAGCACCGTCGTATTTTTTTGGAAAGGAAGAGAGATATGAACGTAATCAAAAAAATATGCCGATTTCTGACGCGCAAGCCGCTGACGTTTCTGATATGCGGATTGCTGGCCGTCGGATCGGTGATATACAGCGGATATACCGCAAGAGATATGATAGAGGGCAGAGAGGCCGGTACGTGGAATCTGGTTGGCGGCCAGGCAATAGAGCCGCAAAATTCGCTCTACATACCCGAAATACCCACTCAAAACGAACAGACGGAGGGAGTGTGCGACACGCAAGCCTCGGTATTTGTCACCGAGCGTCCGATTGAGTCAAGTCCGTCCGAACAGCCCGAAACGCAAATTGGCGAGGAAAGCGTCAGCATTCCGGGCATGCTGCAAAAGCCCTCGCAAAGCACACAGGCGCAGACAAGCAAGCCGCAAGCAGAGTCGCAGACTACAAGACCGAGCACACAAGCAACCACCAAGCCGCCTGTACAAAGCACGCAAAAGCCGTCCGGCAGCACTTCGAGTGGCACAACAAATAAAGTCACAGGCTGGAACGTAACGTATAGTCAAGCCAAGAAAATGGTCAAGGCGGACAGCGCATACGATTACGAGGATCTGTATTGGCTTGCCCGCATCATTTCGGCCGAGGCCAAGGGTGAGAGCTTTACGGGACAAATCGGCGTGGGTACGGTGGTGCTCAACCGCGTCAAGTCCAAGCAGTTTCCCAATACGGTCAAGGGCGTGGTATTTGACAGAAAGTACGGCACGCAGTTCACTCCCGTAGCAAACGGAAGTATTTACAATACCCCTACGCAATCGGCCGTCGTTGCGGCGAAAATGTGTCTGGACGGATATACGCTGTCCGGCTCCGTGCTGTATTTTCTCAATCCGTCCATCGCCACCTCGTCGTGGATCCAAAATAACCGCAAATATGCCTTCCGCGTAGGAAACCACGAGTTTTATTATTGATTTTTTAAAAATTCATATCCCGCACGAAAATATGAGGAATCAAAAAATGCCACCACTTAGGAGCGTTCTCATAAGGATGTTTTCGGAACACGGTAGGGGCGAACTGTGTTCGCCCGCGGGAGACCGCAGGTCTCCCCTACGGATACACATAAATTTTGGCAGAGATATTGTCTTCTCTGCCGATTTGTGTTATAACTATACGGGTGATGATATGGATAGATGATATGGATAAAGAAAAAGAATTTCAAAGACGGAAGAAAAAATCGTTTAGAAAATTATGATTATAGTTCTCACGGAGCATATTTTGTAACTATCTGTATGGAAAACAGAAAGAATTACTTTTGGAATGGGTCGATTGACCCACAGGTGTTCGATTGGCACTCCGTAGGGGCGAACTGTGTTCGCCCGCGGGAGACCGCAGGTCTCCCCTACGGATACACAT
>JAZNYL010000057.1:0-10567 GCA_045594445.1 Eubacteriales bacterium | reverse complement strand
GCCCGTAAATCCCGACACTGCGTGTCGCGCTCCGCGTTCGACTCCACTTCGTTCCGCTCAGGATGACACGGGCAGGGCTGCGCATCATAATAAACGAAAGCAGAAGCCTTCATCAAAGACTTCTGCTTTTTCGTTATTTTCCGCTAAATTCTCAGCCCAATCGGGCTGTTTTTTATTTCATTCCGGCCAAACGCCCGAGAGGTCGCACACGATCTTGCCTGCCATGATCAAGCCCATGGCGGGAGGCACGAACGAGACCGACGCGGGAGTGTGCTTGCCGTGCTCGCTCGGCAGAAGCGAAGGTCTGGGCTTTTCCTCGGAGTACACCACACTCAGGTGGCGAATGCCGCGCGCGCCCAGCTCGCGGCGCATGATACGCGCCAAGGGGCAGGCTTGCGTTTTGGCAAGGTCGGCCACGCGGAATGCCGAGGGGTCCAGCTTGTTGCCCGCGCCCATGGCCGAAATGATGGGCACGTTTGCCGCTTTGGCGCGGCAGATCAACTCAATTTTCGCGCTGACCGTATCAATCGCGTCGGCAATATAGTCAAATCCCGAAAGATCGTATTCATCCGCATTCTCGGGCAGATAGAACACCTCGTGCGCGACAACGCGGCAATCGGGGTTGATGTCCGCGATTCTTGCCTTCATGACCTCAACCTTGGGAAGCCCTACGGTGGAATGCAGCGCGACCGCTTGACGGTTGATATTGGAAAGGGAAACGGTGTCCTTATCAAAGAGGTGCAGCTCGCCCACGCCTGCACGTGCGAGTGCCTCGCACAAATGTCCGCCAACGCCGCCAATGCCAAACACGGCCACGCGTGCGCTTTGCAATTGATCAAGCCCCTGTTCGCCAAGCAGCGGCAGGGAACGTGCGTGCTGAGTGCTGTTCATGTAGCATACCTCCGAGAACTATCTGATATGATTATTGTACCACATTTTTTTCTTTGGCGCAAGGGCTTTACAAATATTGAGATATCATGTATAATGAAAGAAGAAATTTTTCATGGGAGACGAATATGGATTACACCGAAAAGCAATTGCACAGCGAACTGATCTTTGACGGTCACGTGCTGCATTTATACAAGGATGACATTCTGCTGCCCGACGGCAAGGTTGGCTTTCGCGAGTACTGCAAGCACGTGGGTGCTGTGTGCATTGTGCCGCTGACGGACGAGGGTGAGGTTATTTGCGTCAAGCAATACCGCTATGCGCATCGCAAAATGGTGCTGGAGATTCCCGCGGGCAAGCTGGACAGCCCCAACGAGGATCCTACTGAGGCAGCCTTGCGCGAGCTGCGCGAGGAAACGGGAGCCGTTTGCGACAAGCTGACCTATCTCGGGCCTCTTTACACCACGCCCGCGCTGATCGACGAGGTCATTCACATGTATATGGCGGAAGGTCTTAGCTTTGGCGAGACAGACTTTGACGAGGATGAGTTTATTGAGGTGGAGAGAATTCCGCTGGACGAGCTGGTGGATCGCATCTGCCGCGGAGAGGTGCCCGATGCAAAAACGCAGGCCGCCGTGCTGCGCGCCGCGTTTGCCGGAATGCGCCGCCAAAGGGAGGAATAAGAGATGCCGCCTTATGGATGGATCCTGCTGATCTGCGCGGCCGTTTTTGTCGCGACCGTTGCTCTTTATCTGTTTTTGATCAAGCCCGCGTCGACGCGGGACTTGAACCTTGCTAAGTACGGCACCAAATTTGCGCACAGAGGCCTGTGGGATGCACAGTCTCCCGAGAACTCGCTCGCAGCATTCAAAAAGGCTGTGGACGCAGGCTACGGCATTGAATTTGATATTCATAAGACCAAGGACGGCCACGTGGTGGTGTTCCACGACGATACCCTTACGCGCATGTGCGGCGTAGAGGGCAAGATTGAGGATAAGACATTGGCCGAGCTCCGCGAGCTGCGCCTTGGGGGCACGGACGAGAGAATTCCGCTTTTGACCGAGATGCTTGCGCTGGTGGACGGCCGCGTGCCACTGCTGGTTGAACTCAAGGGTGCGGCGCTGGATACAAGCCTTTGCCCTGTAGCAAACGAGATTTTATCCAATTATAAGGGCGACTATATCGTTGAGTCGTTCAACCCTTTGCTGGTGCGCTGGTACAGAAAGAACCGTCCCGACGTGGTGCGCGGTCAGCTGTTCTGCAATCTGCTCAAGGAAAAGAAGGGCAATAAGCTGTTCTATTTTCTGATCACGGTACTTGCAACCAACGTGCTGGCAAGACCGCATTTTCTGGCCTACGGGCAGGAAAGCGTGCACAATTTGTCATTTATGATCTGTAAGTATGTGTTCCGCACGCCCGCGTACGTGTGGACGGTGAGAAAGCCCGAGCAAATTCCCGCGGCAAAGCGTGGCGAGGGCATCATTTTTGAAGGATTTATCCCGGGAGAGTAACTGTGAGTCAAAACGTCAGACCTGATTATCAAAAGCTGAATACAGAGGCGAGAAACCCCCGCACCATGAAGATCGACAAGCTGGAAACGCTTGACATGGTACGCCTGATGGCAGAGGAGAACCGCGTGGTTGAGGACGCGGTGGCTGCAGAGGCAGAGCATATCGCGGCCGCCATTGATCTGATTGCCGCCGCCATGGAGGCAGGCGGACACTTGATCTACGTGGGTGCCGGTACGTCCGGGCGTCTTGGCGTGCTGGACGCCTCGGAGTGTCCTCCTACCTTTGGTGTGGATTACGCGCTGGTGCGCGGCATTATCGCAGGCGGAGAGGACGCCATGTTCCGCGCCTCGGAGGGTGCCGAGGATAACGCGGAGCAGGGAAAAGCAGACTTGGTTGCCGACGGCGTGCGCGCGGGTGACGTGGTGGTCGGGCTTTCGGCCTCGGGTGGTGCGCCTTACGTGCTGGGCGCTTTGGAAAAGGCGGCCGAGATCGGTGCCGTGCCGATCGGTGTGACCTGCAATCCAAATAGCCGCATGCATCCGCTCTGTCGCGTGACCATTGCACCGGTCGTGGGAGCGGAGGTCATTACGGGCTCGTCGCGTCTGAAGGCAGGCACGGCACAAAAGCTGGTGCTGAATATGCTTTCCACGGGTGCGATGATCAAAACGGGTAAGGTCATGGGCAATCTCATGGTCAACGTGCGCCCCACCAATCAAAAACTGCGCCTGCGCTGCATCCGCATCATCGGTGAGCTTGCGGGCTGTACCCCTGAGACTGCCGAGCAGGCCCTGGACGCGTGCGGCGAGATCCGCGCGGCGGTTGCGTATATTCAAAAAAATGCGCAGAACCCTTGACACGGGAAGAAAATAGGTTTATAATATTCATAAGTTCACTGGGAAAGGAGAAAATATGATGATGAACGCACGATTTTATTGCGGTTATTTTCTCGGATTCCGGGTGTTCTTGACCGCGTAAGTTTGAAACAGATCGAATTTTGCCGCAGAATGCCCGAGGGGTATTCTGCGGATTTTGTTTTTCGCAGATGCTGATTGAAGCCTCTGCGATATTTTTTGAAAGGAGTCCGAATCTATGGACAAGCTGCAACAGGCCAGAAAGACGATCGGTGAGGTTGACACCGAGATTGCAAGGCTGTTCTGCCGCCGCATGGAGGCTGCACAGATGGTCGCAGAATATAAAAAGGAGAGGGGATTGCCCATTCTGGACGCGCGCCGTGAGGAAGAGCTGATCGCAAAGAACAGCGAGCTTGTGGACAACCCCGAATGGCGTGAGTACTACGTCAATTTCCTCAAATATACCATGAAGCTGTCGCGCGATTATCAGCAAAGACTGATCGGCGGTATGCGTGTGGCGTACGGCGGCGTACCGGGTGCGTTTGCATCCGAGGCGGCCGAGATGCTGTATCCGAATGCCGAGCATATTTCCTGCACCGATTTCGTAGCTGCTTACCGCGCCGTGGAAGCGGGGGAGTGCGACGTGGCCGTGCTGCCCATTGAAAACAGCTATGCGGGTGAGGTCGGGCAGGTCATGGATCTGATGTTTTCGGGATCCTTGTATATCAATCGCACCTGCGATCTTGCCGTAACGCAAAATCTTTTGGTGCTGCCCGGCACAAAGCTTGAGGATATTCGCGAGGTGGTCAGCCATCCGCAGGCGCTGGCGCAATGCGAGGGGTATCTGGACGAGCACGGCATAGAGATCCGTACCCCCTATTCCAACACCGCGCTTGCCGCAAAATTTGTGGCAGAGCTTGGCAAGGCGCACGTCGCAGCCATCGGCAGCGTGCAGGCAGCACAACTGTACGGCCTTGAGGTACTGCAGCGAAGCATCAATCAAAGCGCAGGCAACACCACGCGCTTTGCGTGCTTCTCCCGCGTGGAAAACCGACCTGCCGGCAGACCGGATGATAACTTCATCTTGGTATTTACGGTCAAGCATCAGGCTGGCGCGTTGGCGCAGGCCATCAATATCATCGGTGCGTACGGCTATAATATGAGAAATCTGCACTCCCGTCCCATGAAGGATCTTGCGTGGAATTACTATTTCTACGTGGAGGGCGAGGGAGACATCCGCAGCGAAAACGGCAAACAAATGATGAGAGCTCTGGCTCCCATGTGCGACAAGCTCAAGCTGGTCGGCTCATACAGTGTAAAATAAGAAACGGCAATATCCAAAGGAGACCCATTACCATGAACATGAATTTCAAAAGGAAGCTTCCCGTACCGCAGGACATCAAGCAGATGTACCCCTTAACCGATGCGCTGACCACAGTCAAGGCACAAAGAGATGCCGAGATCAAGGGCGTTTTTGACGGCACAAACGATAAGCTTCTGCTTGTCATCGGCCCTTGCTCGGCCGATTCCGAAGCACCCGTGCTTGACTATATCGGCCGCCTTGCACGCGTACAGGAGCAGGTCAAGGATAAGATTCTGATCGTTCCGCGCGTCTATACCAATAAGCCCAGAACGGTGGGCGATGGCTATAAGGGTATGCTGCACCAGCCCGATCCCAACGTCGCACCCGACATGCTCAAGGGCATTATTTCCATTCGCTCCCTGCACATCAAGGTGCTGGAGGAAACCGGACTTTCCACCGCGGACGAAATGCTGTACCCCGAAAACCACCGCTATCTGTCCGATCTGCTTTCTTACGTGGCAGTCGGTGCGCGCAGCGTGGAGAACCAGCAGCATAGATTGGTGGCAAGCGGTCTGGATATCCCGGTCGGCATGAAGAACCCCACCGGCGGCGATATTTCGGTTATGCTCAATTCCATCACGGCGGCGCAGCACTCCCACACCTTCCTTTACAGAGGCTGGGAGGTCGTCAGTGAGGGCAACCCCTACGCGCACGCCATTCTGCGCGGCTACGTCAATAAGCACGGCCAGTCCTTGCCCAACTACCACTATGAGGATCTGGAGCATTTGTACGAGGAGTACGCCAAGAGAGACTTGCAGCTGCCTGCAGTCGTGGTGGACACCAACCATGCAAACTCGGGCAAGAAGTGGGCAGAGCAGGTGCGTATTGCCAAGGAGATCTTGCACTCCTGCCGCCATTCCGAGCACATCAAGGGTCTTGTCAAGGGCTTGATGATTGAGAGCTACATTGAGGACGGCGCACAGAAGATTGGCGACGGCTGCTACGGCAAGTCGATCACCGACCCCTGCCTTGGCTGGGAGAAGACCGAAAAGCTGATCTTTGATATGGCAGATCAGCTGTAAATAAATGCAGAATGAAGAATGCAGAATTGAGGTAGAAAACCCTTGCCGAAAGGCAAGGGCTTTCTTAATTCTGATCATAAAAGAAATCCGCTCGGATGAGCGGATTTCTACCTTCATTTTTCATTGAATATCACGCCTCGGGCGTGTTTTCTGTAAGGCACCCTTCGTCAATGGTCATGATGCCGTCGCAGTTGACGCTGTTGCCTCCCGCGTAGGTGGTGACGCTGGCACCCGTGGTGATGGTGATGCTTTGCGTGGACTGCAGTGCGTCGTCCTCGCAGTAAACGATGACCTTGGCGTTTTCGGTGATGGTGACATAACCCTTGCCCTCGTCCAGCGAGTCGGCCTTGATTGCGTCGTCCGCACCTTCAACCAGTACCTCGGCGTCGCCTTTGATGGTGACGCTGTCGTTACCCTTGAGTGCATTGTTGACCGCCTTGACGGTCAGCTTGCAGTTGTTGATCGAAAGGTCGTTCTTGCAGCCGATGGCGTTGTTGTAGTTGCCCGTGACGATCAGCGTGCCGTGTCCCTTGATTGAGAGGTCGTCAGCCGCGTAAATGCAAGCGTTGGGCTTGGTCTCGGCACCCTCAAAAACGTAGGTCGCGCCGTCGGTCAGCGTGTTGGTGGTGCCTGTCTTAACCTCTAAGTACACCTTGTCTGCGCTCTTGACCCAGATGACAGCAGAGGATTCGTTGTGGCCGGTAAAGTTGTTGAGAATCAGAGTCACGCGGTCAGCCTTGGTGACCTCTACGATGATCTGACCGTTATCCAGCGTACCGGAAAGGTCGTAGGTACCGGGCTTTACAATGGTCAGCGCAGAGCCCTCTACCTTGATGGCCGAGGTATCGGTGGTGGTGTAGGAGGTGCCGCTGAACTCAATATAGCAGTCGATCAGACCGTCCACGGTTGAGGATTCATTGCCCTCGGGCGTTTGTCCGCCGGGAGTATTGTTGCCGCCGGGGTTGGTCTCTCCCGAGCAAGCCGCAAAAGCAAGGCAGGAGAATGCGAGAATTGCCGCTAAAGCAAATACAAGGAATTTTTTCATAAAAATAAATCTCCTTTCAGGGGATTTGTTTGTTCCTTTAGTATACATGGATATTGTGACCAAACATTGACCATTTCAAGAACTTTTTTACATCGCGGCATGAATTTGCACGTAAAGGCGGATTTTTTGCATGATTGATGAATAAAGAGGGGAATCTGCCCGTGGCAGATTCCCCTGAAGGTTACGCTTATTGTGCAGCCGAGCCGGACTCGGATTCCTGCTGCTGTTGCTGCTCAAAGGCAGTCTTGGAAAGGGATACGCAAACGATGATGCCGCCCTCGTTATCACCGGAAATGGTGTACGTAAAGTTGGTGGGCAGCTTGATGGTTGCCATATCACCGGGGCATGCTGCGTAGTAGATCAGCCAATCCTGATCGTTGGCATCGGTGACCTTGAGCGGATCGTCTACCGAGTAGGATTTGATGCCGGCAACAAACTCCTCAAGGCAAAGGTTATTTGCCTTCATATAAGCCGCGGGAGCGTAGCCAACGTAATGGAAGTATTCCACGTAGTTGGAAATACCGGTGATGTTTGCCTTATCCTCGGGATAACGAGCCACAAAGCCGTACTTGTGTGCGTTCTCGCTCAGCCAAGCGTAATACTCGGGATTGTCGTAAATATTCAGAACGATACCGTCGTCGTTGAGCTTGAGCGTGATGCCGTAGCCGGTGTGGTGGTCGGACTTGCCTTCGGTTACCTGGAAGGACTTCTGCTCCTCGTAGGTACGGTAAGCAGAGGTCACGATGGTGTTGGTCTGATTGGTTTCTTTGCTGAAATCGGTCAGGAAGTTATGCAGAGAGGGAAGCGCTGCGCCGTCCACGAGGATCAATTCGGGATAGCTGATCTTGTATGCGGGATAATCTCCGTCATTCGTATGCGCGTTTCTGTAGTTCCAGATCTTGACCAGATTTGCCGCAGCCTTTGCAGGGAATGCATATTCATGCGTTTCGTTGACCAACGCGAGCGGACCGTAAAGGGTTTGCGTGTGATCAACCGTGACCTCCTCGTACTCAACGGCGGAGGGATCGGCGTTATTGAAACCGCCTGCCACCGCCTGCACGAACTTGGTGCCGATGATGGTCATGAATACGACCAGGAGCAGAGCGATCACGATACAGATCAGAATGACGACCAGCTTTTGCTGCTGCTGGCGGTTGTCACGCTTGACGGTGCTGCCGGTGGAGAAGCTGCGAGGGGTTCTTTGATTGTCCATGAGGAGCTCCTTTCGTCAAAATTATCTGTGTGAATATTACTTTGCGTCCTTGATGGAGAAGTCCATACGGCCCTTCTTGTCAAGGCCCATATACTTAACCTTTACAGTAGAGCCAACGTCAATGCCTGCGTCGGTTACCTTGTTGATTCTCTTGTCGCAGATCTTGGAGATGTGAACCATGCCGTCCTTGCCGGGAGCATATTCCACGAAGCAGCCGACATCCTCGTTGGGCTTATCCTTGCTTGCCAGGATCTTAACGACGGTTGCGTTGTAGATGCAGCCAACCTCGGGCTCAAATACGATGGCAGCGATGGCAGCCTGTGCAGCTGCAGCCTGATCGCCGTTGATCGCAGCGATGCGGATAGTGCCGTCGTCCTCAATGTCAATCTTTGCGCCGGTATCCGCAACGATCTTCTGAATGGTTGCGCCACCCTTACCGATGACCTCGCGGATCTTATCGGGATCGATGTGCATGGTGGTCATCTTGGGAGCGTACTTGGAAACCTCAGCTCTGGGAGCGGGGATTGCTTTGAGCAGTACGTTGTCAATGATGTACTCTCTGCCTGCACGGGTCTGCTCAAATGCCTGCTTGATGATCTCGGGGGTCAGACCGTCGATCTTGAGGTCCATCTGAATGGAGGTGATACCCTTGTGAGTACCTGCAACCTTGAAGTCCATGTCGCCATAGAAGTCCTCAAGGCCCTGAATATCGATCATGGTATCCCAAGAGCCGTCCTCAGCGGTGATCAGGCCGCAGGAGATACCTGCAACGGGAGCCTTGATCGGAACGCCTGCATCCATCAGTGCCAGAGTAGAGCCGCAAACCGAGCCCTGAGAGGTGGAACCGTTGGAGGAAACGACGTCGGAAACCAGTCTGATTGCATAGGGGAATTCCTCCTCGGAGGGAAGAACGGGAACGAGCGAACGCTCAGCCAGTGCGCCGTGACCGATTTCACGACGGCCGGGAGAACGGACTGCCTTTGCTTCACCGGTGGAGAAGCCGGGCATGTTGTAGTGGTGCATATATCTCTTGGAGGTCTCGGAGTCAATGCCGTCCAGCATCTGAGCCTCGGAGAGCGTGCCAAGGGTTGCAATGGTCATAACCTGAGTCTGGCCTCTGGTGAACAGACCCGAGCCGTGAGTTCTGGGCAGAACGCCAACCTCTGCGCCCAGAGGTCTGATCTGGTTCATGCTTCTGCCGTCGACTCTCTTCTTGTCAACCAGCAGCCAACGACGAACGATCTTCTTCTGGATCTTGTAAACCAGCTCGTCCATCATGCCGGGCAGCTCGGGATACTCCTCGGAGAACTGCTCCAGGATCGCGTCCTTGATCGGAACCATACGAGCGTCGCGAACGGTCTTGTCGTCGGTGTCAAGTGCGAACATGACGTCCTTTTCGCAGAAAGCGAAAACCTTGTCAAACATATCGTGATCCAGCTCGCAGGAGGGATACTCGAACTTGGGCTTGCCAACCTCGTCGATGATGGCGTTGATAAAGCCGAGCAGCTCCTTGATCTCCTTGTGAGCGTACATGATAGCGTCGTAAACCACGTCGTCTGCAACCTGGTTTGCGCCTGCCTCGATCATGACGACCTTGTTCATGGAGGCTGCAACGGTCAGCTGCATTTCGCTCTTCTTCTGCTGCTCGTAGGTGGGGTTGAGCACGAACTCACCGTCAACAAGGCCAACCCAAGCGCCGCCGATGGGGCCGTTCCACGGAATATCGGAAATAGCCAGAGCGGTGGAAGCACCGATCATTGCGGTAACTTCAGGAGCGCAGTCGGGGTCAACCGACATAACGGTCAGGGTCAGAGCTACGTCGTTGCGCAGATCCTTGGGGAACAGGGGACGGATGGGGCGGTCGATCACGCGGCTGGTCAGAACTGCCTTTTCGGAGGGCTTACCCTCTCTCTTGAGGTAACCGCCGGGGATCTTACCTGCAGCGTACATTCTCTCGTCAAAGTCAACCGACAGGGGCAGGAAGTCAATGCCGTCGCGGGGCTTTTCGGAAGCGGTAGCGCAGCACAGCACAACGGTGTCACCGTAGCGGCACAGCACCGAGCCGTTTGCAAGGCCTGCAACCTTACCGGTCTCGATAACCAGAGGTCTGCCTGCCAGGGTGTAATGGAATACTCTGTGATTCTTGAAATTCATTTCAGAGCTGATAATTGCGGAATTCATTTCTTCTTTTCTCCTCTTCTTCTACAAAATTCTTTGGATCGTTTTTTTCGCTTACGCATAGGTTTTAGTACTTAAACCCGAGCTTGTCCGAGGTATCTACAAGCGCGCGTTTAAGTTCTAAATCCATGCGTGGCGGGGTTTTCGGGCAAAAAAACAGTTGGGAGTGGAAGCGGCAGAGAAATCCGCCGCTTTCCACTCCCGCAGTAATTACTTTCTGATGTTCAGCTTCTTAATGATCGCACGGTAGCGTTCAATATCAACCTTCTGCAGATAACCCAGCAGGTTTCTTCTGTGGCCGACCATCTTGGACAGGCCGCGACGGCTGTGGTTGTCGTGGGTGTTGCCCTTGAGGTGCTCGGTCAGGTTGTTGATGCGGTAGGTCAGAATAGCGATCTGCACTTCGGGAGAACCGGTGTCGCCCTCGTGGCCGACGGAAAAGGCGGAATGTTCGGCGTAGGCTGCAGGACCGGAACTCCCGATCATATAGAGACCT
>JAZNYL010000056.1:0-15712 GCA_045594445.1 Eubacteriales bacterium | reverse complement strand
CTTTTCGCTCAACGCAAGAATCGCGTTGGTGTTTTTCATGATCGGTGCCTCTGCATTCGGAACGGTAATACCCATCATGGGTCCGCCGTAAATCAGCTTTGCGGGCTGCGCAGTCAAGCCACCGCAGAAATCAAAGACGTCCTGCATGGAGGTTCCGACAGGAACAATGACAAGGCCGGGCTCCTTCACTGTAGCGCCGTCCACAGTCACGCACTTCTTGACCAGAGGCATACCTGTCTGCAGATAGCCGCCGATGGCAGCCAGCGTTGTGCAGTTGATAACAATGCAGCCCACGTCGATTGGCAGCTTGCCCACGGGGATCATGCGACCGATCGCCTTATATACAAGCACCTTTTCACCGCCCTGGGGATACAGAGTGGGCAGCACCTTAACGCTGAAATCGCAGCAATCCTTGACCTGTTCGCCAAGCTTTTTCATGGCTGCGATCGCATTCTTTTTATTGGATTCAATGCCGATGATCACCTTTTTGATACCGTAGTACGTGCAGATCTGACGCAAAGCATAGGCCATATCGTCGCCGCGGTTTTCCATGGTATAGGAGTCGCTGGTCACGTAGGGCTCGCATTCTGCGCCATTGATGATCAGATACTCAACCTTGGAAGGATCTACGTTGAATTTGACGTGTGTCGGGAATCCGGCACCGCCAAGACCAACCACGCCACTCTCACGGATCGCATCAAGTAGCTGCTCGCGGCTGCTTACAGCTGGTGCGGTAAGCGCAGGATCCGGTGTCATCTCGCCATCGGACTCAATGACAACGGCAGCACAAGATGAACCGTTGGATAATAAAAAGTCTTTGATCTTGGTCACCTTACCCGAAACAGAGGAATAAACGGGAGAGCTGACAGCGCCGTCAGCTTCGCCGATTTTTGTTCCGACGCAAACCGGATCTCCCACCTTAACGCAAGGACGAGCGGGCTTTCCTATGTGCATGGACATGGGTATCGTGACAGTTTTCACATCTGTCATTCTTTCGACAGGCTTATCCTTTGTGTTTTTTCTATGAGGTACTTGTACCCCACGTAAAGAAATCGCCATGATATTGACCGCCTTTCTTTTTAATAGAAAAAGCAAGACTTGTAGATTTTCACACAAGCCTGCTAATACTGATATCTCATAATATTATAACTTCTATACTGATATCTCATAATATTATAACTTCTTTTGATAGTTTTGTCAAGACGCAAGTCGGGATTATTTATGCAATTTTATTTGTTTTCATCATGTTTTCGTTACATTTTTAGTCAATTTGCTTCACGTTTGGTACAATATGACTTGACAAAGCGCAAATCTTACTATATAATGCTCTTAGTGTCACCATACAGGAGGAGTATTATGAACTTCATTGAAATTGCCGTGGAGCACGGACTTCCCTACATCATTGCGATCCTGGAGATTATGGGCATCATCGTTGTTTTCTGGTCGGCTCTGGTGGCGTTTTGGCATTTTATCCAGAATGCGTTTATGAAAAAGAATCTGGACGTGCAGAATGGGCTTGCCAAGGGACTTGCCACCGGCCTTGAATTCAAGATGGCAGCCGAGATTCTGAAGACTGTGCTTGTCCGCAACATGGACGAGCTTTATATTCTCGGAGCGGTTATTTTGTTGCGCGCTCTGCTCAGCATACTCATCCATTTTGAAATGAAAAAAGGAACGGGAAGCAAGAAGAACAGCAGCGGAGAGCAAAACAAAGAAGAATGAACACAAAAGAGGTCCCCTTTTACGGGGACTTCTTTTTGCTTGATTATTTAGGGTAAGAGGACTTGATTCTCGGCGCGACGACGTAAAAGCCGCGTCCCCCCGCGGTCTTTTGCTACGCGCCTCGGTCAGGCGCGGTTTCGCTAATCTGAAGTAAAGAGGACTTGAACCGTAAAAGCCAGGCATCTTTTGATGCATGGCTTTTGTCGAGCGCGGAGTTTGCTTTATTTTAACTGTTCGATATGCAACGAGCTCGAAGGAGTTCCTTCATAAACTCTTACCCGCGACAAAAAGAAAACACCGAGGATTTTCCTCGGTGTTTCTTTTTGGTGCGGGTAAGAGGACTTGAACCTCCACGAAGTTGCCCCCACTAGAACCTGAATCTAGCGCGTCTGCCAATTCCGCCATACCCGCATATTACGGTACTCGGCTCACACCTCGTACCGTTTTTGGTGCGAGAAACGGGACTTGAACCCGTACGGTGTAAACCACACGCCCCTCAAACGTGCGCGTCTGCCAGTTCCGCCACTCTCGCATTCGCTGCCTTGGCCTGTTTACCGGCAACGAATAATATTATACACCATTTTCAAAATTTGTCAATACCTTTTCGCAAAGTTTTTTGAAAAATTTTTGCGTGTATTTTTACTTGATATTTCCCCCTTTTACTGCTTGGGATTTTGCTCTTCCGACACTTCCGCATCGTCAGAATTTGCATATTCCTCGCTGGGCTGGACGTAGATTTTTCTCTGCTGTCTTTCCTCGTACAGCGCTTCCCTGTCCGCATATCTCTTGAGCATTCCGTAATACTGCGGGAAACTCATGCAGAAGGTATAAATCCCCGCAAAGATCAGAAATGCCGCGATAAACAGAAGCACGCTGACGTCCTTGGTGGCCATGGAGCATTCCGAAGTATAATTCGCTCCGTATTGCATCCAGCCTGCCAGATACATCACGCCGCCTGTTGCCCACGGAGAAAAGCCGAACAAAAAGCCGATCAGAAAATGCACGCCCATGGACATGGCGATGGCAGGAAAGATCACGCCCTTATCGTAAGACGCAAAATGATACCCTTCCCAAAAAGACACTACGGACAAAATCGCTGCGCTCAGAATGACGGTAAAAAGCAGTCTGATCACGCTTGCTGCGTGAGTTTCTTCCAGCACGAAAATGGTATTGAGCCCGCGCATCAGAAAATCCGCAATCAGGTACGAGCCGACCGCCGCAATAGCAAGCAGCACCAGATATACGACGGCTAATACCAGCCGCTCGGTCATTCTCTTACTCACGGCCACCCACCAAATGATTGACCAACTCGTCAGAGTGGTGCTTGATCAGCGTAGCATAATATGCCACCACAATGGCCTCAAGCGCGTCGGTCAGGCGCTCTCTTGCACCCTCCATAACCTCGGTGTATCCTGCGGTCTGCTGCTCAATGACCTTGCGAATGGAAGAAAACGAGCACTGGTTCTGCTCTACCAGCGCATCCAGGATGCGGCAGATGTAGTCGTACAGCACGCTTGCGCGAATGATATCGTCGCTGGCGTCGTCCAGATCACCGTTGATATACTCCAGCATATACGCAATCTTATCCAGCTGCATGCAGGGGCGCAGCATATTGATAATTAAAATGTATGCTACCTGGTCAATATTGTATTTCTTGGATTTGGACAGCGGTACCCAGCCTCTCTTGGTCCAGTTCTGCAGCGTAGAGCCGTCAATGCCCGAGATGTCTCGGATCTGAGTCAGCATTACCCCGTCACTGATAAAGAAAATCTTAGAAAGGAACTCCATACCGGTCAAGCCATCCATATCTGCTCTGCGCAGCTTGGTACCCGGGATCAACGAATCATGGATGTGTAAATTCATAGTCTGCCTCTCTTTCATGTGATGATTTAATTATATATGACAGTCATTTGATTGTCAACTGTTTTTTGATAATTTTCAGATAAAATTCATACAATGTTTTCAAGTCACAGCCATCAAGGAGAAGCGCTATGAAGCTCAATTTGTCCATCTCCCCCGCCACCTGTATTCTGCTGTTTTGCATGATTGCCACGACACCGCTCCCACAGTTGAGCGCCTGCCTTTTGGCCGCATTGTTGCACGAGCTTGGCCATATTGCGGCGTCAAAGGCTCTCTCAATCAATCTGTCCGGCTTGAAGCTGGACGTACTCGGTGCACGCTTACACACCGCCGGACGCCTGTATTCCTATCCCTCCATGATGCTGCTCTGTCTTGCGGGGCCTTTGGTCAATCTGCTATGCTTTGCACTCGCGCTTTCCCTTTCCGAGCACTACGCATGGATGCGGGAATTCTGCTATGCAAGTCTATCCTTATGCGTGCTCAATCTGATCCCCGTGGAGGGCTTTGACGGTGGCCGCATCCTGCACGCGATTTTGTCCGCCTTACTCCCACCGGACCGTGTCTTTCGCATCTGCAAGGCCTTGAGCTTTTTGAGCATTCTGACGCTTTGGCTGATCTCGGTATGGCTGCTTTTGAGAAGTGCGGGAGCGCTGACGCTTTTCGTGTTTTCCTGCTGTCTTTTCGGCATGCTCTTCGTTTGATCAAAAAAGTGAGAAAAAACGAGGATTTCAGAGAATTCGGGAGAAAACGAAAGAAATTCGCCGCCTTTTGCTGATCAATGACAGAAATTTCGTGATTATTCAAAGAATTTTGCGAAATCTATTGCATTTTGCTTATGAATCTGTTACAATAGTACTATTCTCTATATTTCTGTTTTAAAGGAGTATTGATGCAAAGTGAACGATAATGTTTTGGTTCGACTCAAAGGAGTTTCCAAGGCCTTCGACGGTGAGCCTGTGCTGCGCTCTATTGACCTGGATATTCATGACAAGGAATTTGTCACTCTGCTCGGTCCCTCGGGCTGCGGTAAAACCACAACGCTGCGTATCATTGGCGGCTTTGTATCCCCCGATTCGGGAGACGTGGAATTTTCGGGACAGCGTATCAACGACGTTCCCGCCTATAAAAGACACGTAAATACGGTATTTCAGCGTTATGCCCTGTTCCCTCATTTGAACGTTTATGAGAACATCGCATTCGGACTCAAGGTGCAAAAGGTTAAGAAGGACGAAATCGAGCGTCGCGTCAAGGAGATGCTGGAGCTTGTCAACCTCAAGGGGTTTGAAAAGCGCCACGTCGGCAATCTTTCGGGCGGCCAGCAGCAGCGCGTTGCCATCGCGCGTGCTCTGATCAACCGTCCCAAGCTGCTGCTTCTGGACGAGCCTCTGGGCGCGCTTGACCTCAAGCTGCGTAAGGATATGCAGAAGGAGCTCAAGAGAATTCAGCGCGAGACCGGTATTACCTTTATATACGTCACGCACGACCAGGAGGAGGCTCTCTCCATGTCGGATACCGTCGTCGTTATGGCAGACGGTGCCATTCAGCAGATCGGCTCTCCTACCGATATTTATAACGAGCCTGTCAACGCCTTCGTTGCGGACTTTATCGGCGAATCCAACATTCTGGACGGAACCATGCCCTGCGACTACAAGGCAAAAATTGCCGGTCACGTATTTGATTGTCTGGACTGCGGCTTTGCTCCCGACGAAAAGGTTGACGTGGTCATTCGTCCCGAGGACGTGGACGTGGTAGACGTCAAGAACGGTATGCTGATCGGCACGGTTTCGGGCGTGACCTTCAAGGGCGACTACTACGAGATCATCGTGGACGTGCAGGGCTTCAAGTGGATGCTGGAGACCTCCGACTTTGTGGCAGAGGGCCAGACCATCGGCTTGCACATTCAGCCCGATGCGATCCACGTGATGAAAAAGTCCGAGTATTCGGGCAAGTTTGGCGACTATTCCACCTTCTCCGATGAAATGGACCACCTTTCCGACGTGGTGGACGAGGAGGAATAAGCATGAACAAAACCGCTAAAGGACCGCTGTCGCGCTTGCTTGCGACGCCGCACATTCTCTGGAGTGTGCTGTTTATTCTCATTCCCTTGGCGTTCGTTGCGTTTTATGCATTTACGGATAACGATCTGCACTTCACTCTGACTCACATCTCCCAATTCTTTACCCCGAAATACTTAGGCGTATTTCTCCGCTCGGTAAAGCTTGCCGCGATTGCGACCGTGATCTGCCTTGTGATCGGTTATCCCGCCGCATATTTCATCTCCCGTACCTCTCCCAGCGCCCAAAAGGTGCTCGTGGTGCTGATTATGCTGCCCATGTGGACAAACTTCATCATTCGTACCTACGCTTTGTCCGAGGTGCTGGAGGTTATCAACAACGCCATCGTATATCTGCTCTCTCTGCTTCCCGAGAGCCTTGTGCCCATCGCCCTTGACCCCAAGCCGGATATCGTGATCTACAACGAAACGGCCGTCGTGGTGGGTATGGTTTACGATTTTCTCCCCTACATGATTCTTCCCATTTATTCTGTCATGGCCAAGCTGGACTACCGCCTTGTGGAGGCAGCGCAGGACCTGGGCTGCAACGGCTTTTCCGTGCTGCGCAAGGTTGTTCTGCCCCTGAGTATTCCCGGCGTGCTTTCCGGCATTACCATGGTATTCGTTCCGTCTATTTCCACCTTCTATATTTCCAATCAGCTGGGCGGTATTTTCCTGATCGGTGATATCATTGATTATTACTACTATAACAACAATCACCACTTCGCCGCTGCGCTCTCCTTTGTGCTGATGCTGATCCTTCTGGCCGGTCTGATTCTGATGAATCGCTTCGGTGACGACGAAAAGGAGGGTAAACGATGAAAAAGAATAACTTCCTTGCAAACTTCTATATGTTCATGGTGTTCTTCTTTCTCTTTGCACCCATCGTGGTCATGATCCTGTTCTCGTTCAACGCAGGAAAGAGCACCTCCGTATTCGAAGGCTTCTCGCTTTTCTGGTACGCAGAAATGATCTCCAACGAGGCCATTCTGGAGGCGGTTCGCAACACGCTTTTGCTGGCGGTGACCTCCTCTGTGATTTCCACCGTGCTCGGCACCGTTGCAGCCTACGGCATCAACAAAATGCGCTCGCCCGGTGTGCGCGCTACGCTGATGACCATCACACAGATCCCCATGATCAACCCCGAGATCATTACCGGTTTTTCCTTTACGCTGTTGTTCGTATTTACCGGTACGATCCTGCATTTTTCCGAGACCTTCAGCTTCTGGACCATGCTGATCGCGCACGTGACCTTCTCACTTCCCTACGTCATGCTGCAGATCATGCCCAAGCTCAAGCAGATGGACAAGTCCCTGCCCGAGGCTGCCATGGACCTTGGCTGCAATCCCGTACAGTCGTTTTTCAAGGTGGAGCTGCCCGAGATCCTGCCCGGTATCGTCACCGGCCTGATCATGGCGTTCACGCTCTCGCTGGACGACTTTGTCATCAGCTATTTCACCAAGGGCTCCGGATTTACCACGCTGCCCATTCTGATCTACGGTGAGGTCAGAAAGTCGGTCAAGCCCGACATCTACGCATTGGCAACCGTGATCTTTGTCACCGTGCTGGTTTTCCTGATCCTTTTCAACATGCTCAGCACCGACGAGGATGCCAAGGCAAAGCGTCAACAGCAGCGCGAAAAGGCCCGTGCTCGCAGACAGCATGCAAAGGAGGTTGAAAAATGAAACTTTTCAAGCTTCTTTCCGTGATCTTTGCCGTGATTCTGCTGTTGCCCTGCTTTGCTTCTCTTTCTGCGTGCGACAGTAATTACGACGTAGTGCTCAACGTTTACAACTGGGGCGAATACATTTCGGATGGCTCTTACGACTCTCTTGACGTCAACAAGGCCTTTGAAAAATGGTACCTCCAGGAATACGGCGTGCGCGTCAAGGTCAATTACGACACCTACGACTCCAACGAAAGCCTGCGTGCCAAGCTGGAATCGGATGCGGTCAGCTACGACGTGATCATCCCCTCGGACTACATGATCGATTATTTCATCGAGCACGATATGCTGCAGGAGCTCAACTTTGAGAACATTCCCAATTTTGAGAAGAACATTCCCGAGCAGTTCCGCAATCTTTTCTACGATCCCGAGAATAAATACACGGTTCCCTACACCTACGGTATGGTTGGCATCGTGTACGACACCAATATCGTTTCGGACACAGAGCCCGAGGACGTGACCTGGGATCTGATGTGGAGCGAGGATTACGCCAAGCAGATCCTGCAGTTTGATAACTCCAGAGATGCTTTCGGCACGGCCATGTACAAGCTCGGTATCAGTGTCAACTCCGATTGCCCCAATGATTGGAGAGCGGCATATGACGAGCTGGCCGCACAAAAGCCGCTGCTTAAGAGATACGTCATGGACCAGGTGTTCAATATGATGGAATCGGGCGACGCTGCCATTGCTGCCTACTATGCGGGCGACTGCATTACCATGATGGAGAACTCCTCCGAAAACGTGGATCTGCAGTTTGGCTACCCCAGAGATAAGGACGGCAATATCTGCACCAACCTTTTCATGGACGCGATGTGTATTCCCACCTGTGCCAAGAACAAGGAGGTTGCAGAGGCGTACATCAACTTTATGCTCTCCACCGATCTTGTCATTGACGGCGAGGCTTGTGACGTAGCAAGAGCTAACGCGGAATACATTTACTATGCAACTCCCAACAGCGCAGTTTACGAGAATCCCGAGTATCAGGAGGCTCTTGGTAAGGGTGACGAGGAATGCGACTATTACGAGATGCTTTATCCCGAGGGCTTTGATTTTGCCGCCTCTTATAACGAGTTTGCTTATGCAAATCTTGATCCGGAGCTGCTGGCATTTATCTCTGATCTTTGGTTGGATCTGAAATTATTAGATTAAAAACAAGAGCCGCTCACGCGGCTCTTTGTTTGTGAGGTTATTATGCAAAAAACGATTCGTTTATTTGATCAGGACAGCTACGTGCAGGCGTTTGACGCCACGGTGCTCGCTTGCGAGCAGCAGGAGACCGGATTTGCCGTAGTCCTGGATCGGACCGCGTTTTTCCCGGAAGAGGGCGGTCAGAGTGCGGACAGCGGTACGCTTGGTGGCGCACAGGTACTGGACGTGCAGGAAAAGGACGGTGTCATTACGCACCTTACCGACGCTCCCCTGCAGATCGGCGCAACCGTGCACGGTCAGCTTGACTTTGAAGCACGCTATCAGAAAATGCAGATCCATTCGGGCGAGCATATCGTGTCCGGATTGATGCACCGAAAATACGGTTACAATAACGTGGGCTTTCACCTCGGAGGTGAGATCACCATGGACTTTGACGGTGAGCTTTCGCGCGAGCAGCTGGACGAAATCGAAGACGAGGCCAACCGCATCATTTATGAAAACGTTGCCATTACGGCAGAATACCCGAGTGCCGCGGTGCTTGCCGCGACCGAGTACCGCTCCAAGCTGGACCTTAGCGAGAACGTGCGTCTGGTCACCATTGGTGAGTACGACGTTTGCGCTTGCTGCGCACCGCACGTGGCCAGAACGGGTGAGATCGGCTTGATCAAGCTGCTGGACGCCGTTCGCTACAAGGGCGGCATGCGCATTCACTTCCTTGCAGGCAGCGCGGCGCTTGCACATTATCGCAAGACCTGGCAGGATGTGGCTGCCATTTCAGTTATGCTGTCGGTCAAGCAAAGTGAGGTCGTACAGGGCGTTCGGAAAAAGGATGCCGAGATTGAAAAGCGTTCGGCTCTCATCTCTTCCCTGCGCCGTCAGCTGCTGGACTACAAAATTGCCGCGCTAAAGGATACAGAGGGCAATCTCTGCATCTTTACAGACGACCCCGATATGCTCTCTCTGCGTCTTCTTGTCAACGCAGGCGTCCCCAAGTGCACGGGCATCTGTGCCGCTTTCTGCGGGAACGACGAGGACGGCTACAAGTATATCATGGGGTCGGCAACCGTTGATCTCAAATCACTTTCCAAACAAATCAACGCCGCCCTTGGCGGCAAGGGCGGCGGAAGTGCGCAAATGATCCAAGGAAGCTGCACCGCTGCCGAGCAGGTCATTCGCGAATATTTCGCAGAGTTATAAAGCGACGTCACACACCAGCATATTGTGGTCGGTCACGCGGCTTGTCGTGGTATCAACCGTATGCACGTTTTGCACCTCGTATCCGAGATACAGTACGTTGTCGATCGAGCGGTCGGCATAGGTGTGCAGCCCCGGATTTGCATATTTGAACATTGGCAGATGCTTTGCTAATTTTTCGGGATTGGTATTGAAATCCCCACAGCAAAGGATTCTGCCATTGTTTTTTTGCAAATAATCCGAAAGAATATCGCCAAGGCACAGCATGGTGTCGGTGTTCGCTTCGTCACTCTCCACAGAAAGGTGCGTATTGAACACGGTCACCTGCTCGCCGTCCACGTCAAGCACCGCGTAGCCGCAGGACGTTCCCTGCTTAGCGATCCTGACCGCAAAATTTCGCGTCTCGGCCCGGATGATCGGGTAACGCGACAGAATGGCCGTGCCGTATTCTCCGCCCTGAAAATCGCGGATTTTAATGAAATACGCGTGCGGATATCCCGCCATGCGCGCGAGCTCGGCCGTCATATCCACGCCCTCGGAACGCGTGCACACCTTGTCCACCTCCTGCAGACATACCACGCCAAAGCTCTCGTCGGCAATGCTCTCTGCCAAAAGCTTCAGATTCTCTTCCGTATAATGCCCATGCAGAAAATGTGACGAGCAGATATTATAGCTGACCAAACGAAAGGATTTCATATCTATCACCTCTTTTCCTCATTATAACACATTTGCGCGGATCGGTAAAGGGGTTTGACAATTTTTCCGATTTGTGATATACTGAAGAAAATACACGCGGAGGTGCACGAATGAAACAGTATTTGCTTGCAATGGACCAAGGCACGACCAGCTGCCGCGCCATTATCTTCTCCTCAAACGGAGAAATGATCTCCACGGCTCAAAAGGAATTTACGCAGATTTTCCCGAGCGACGGTTGGGTGGAGCACGATCCCACCGAGATCTGGGCGACGCAGATTGGCGTGGCGCACGAGGCATTGGCCAAATCCGGCCTTGACGGCACGGATCTCGCCGCAATCGGCATCACCAACCAGCGCGAGACCACCGTGGTCTGGGATAAGCATACGGGTAAGCCGATATACAACGCCATCGTATGGCAGTGCCGCCGCACGGCAGACTATTGCGACGCTCTCAAGGAGCAAGGTTACGGTGACACAGTCAAAGCCAAAACAGGACTTCTGATCGACTCGTATTTCTCTGCCACCAAGATCCGCTGGATCCTGCAAAACATCCCCGGTGCCATGGAAAAGGCGCAAAACGGAGACTTGCTGTTCGGCACCATTGACACCTGGCTGATCTGGATGCTGACGGGTGGTAAGGTGCACGCAACTGACCCCAGTAACGCAGCGCGCACCATGCTTTACAATATTCACGAGCTTTGCTGGGACCGGGAGCTTTTAGACCTCTTTGAAATTCCCGCGTGCATGCTGCCGACGGTACTGCCCTCCTCGGGCATTTTCGGTTATACCAAGCCCATGCTGTTCGGTATTGAGGTACCCATCGCAGGTGTTGCCGGCGACCAGCAGGCTGCCCTGTTCGGCCAATGCTGCTTTGACAAGGGCGACGTCAAGAATACTTACGGCACGGGCGGCTTTATGCTCATGAACACGGGTGAAACTGCCGTGACCTCGCAGAATGGACTTGTGACTTCAATCGCGTGGCGGATCGGTGACAAAACGCAGTACGTGCTGGAGGGCTCGGTATTCGTATGCGGCGCTGCCGTGCAATGGCTGCGCGACGGCCTTGGCATCATCCGCTCCTCGTCAGATACCGAAAAGCTGGCACGCAGCGTGCCCGACAACGGCGGCGTTTACTTTGTGCCCGCGTTCGTGGGCTTGGGTGCACCCTACTGGGATCCTTACGCAAGAGGCAGCATTGTCGGCTTGACACGTGCTGCAACCAAGGCGCATATCGTGCGCGCTACGCTGGAGGCCATGGCTTACCAGACGGCCGACGTGCTTGCCGTCATGGAGCAGGAGGCAAACGCACCCGTGAACTCCTTGAAGGTAGACGGCGGCGCGAGTGCCAACAAGTTCTTGCTGCAATTTCAGGCGGACGTGACCGATAAGCGCATCGTGCGCCCCTCCTGCATTGAAACCACCGCGCTTGGTGCTGCCTGCCTTGCAGGCCTTGCCGTGGGCGTTTACGATTCTCTGGACGCCATTCGCGCCATTTACCGTCCCGATGCACAGTTTGACGCGCAAATGACTCAAGAGCAGCGGAATTCGCTTTACGACGGCTGGAAAAAGGCTGTCGGACGGACGCTGAGTGAATAAAATATCAGGAAACCTCCATACTATGGTAGATATTACCGTGGTATGGAGGTCTTTATGTCGTATTTCACGTTTGACCGGATGCAAAACAAACGAAAATGTGCCGTGGTTGGCTGTCAGAGCACGGGCGGTACTATTGCTTACGCGCTTGCGCAGAGCGATCTGTTTGAAGAGCTGGTGCTCTTAGACGCCGACAAAAGAATGGCAGAAGGTCAAGCAGCCGACGTCATTGCTTCGCTTTCCCCACACGTAAAAGCGGATATCTGGGCGGGAGATTTCGCAGACTTAGAAGATTGCGCCCTGATCGTGTTGGCTCTTGGAATTCCTGCCCTGCACGAATCGGCGCACGCGGATTTGCTTGAGCTGAATGCGCCGCCGGTGCGCAAGGTACTTGGCTCTGTGACAGCATTTTTATCGGATGCGACAGTCTTGGTCGTCAGCGATCCGTGCGACCTGATCACCCGTATGATATTACGCTATACGGGGCTGCCCACGTCGCGCGTTCTGGGAATCGGCACCATGCCGCTCTGCGTCCGCCTTGCAGGATTGATGGCGCGCTATCTCAACACCGACGCGCAAAACGTGCAGGCCTTGGTCGTGGGAGCCTCGGACGGGCATGCCGTGCTGCTGCAAAGCAAGCTGTCCGTGTGTGGGATGCCTGCGCGTGACTATCTGATGGCAAGAGGACGCAGCGAGGATATCACTGTGCTTCGCTCCTTGCTGGACGATGCCGTATATGCCCAGGACCGCGCTTGCGACGCAAAGGGGCGAGCGGATTTTTCCATCGCCAGCGCCTGCGTTCGTATTGCGGACGCCATTCTGAACGATCGCAATACCCTGATGCCACTTTGCATAGATGCCGACGACTATTGCGATCTCTCGCACGCTTGTCTGAGCCTGCCCTGCCTTGTCGGTGCGCACGGTGCACGCGTAGTACGTCGGATCATTCCGGATCCCGCCGAGGCGGAGCTGCTGCGTAAGGCTGCCGCACGGCAGCACGCGCAGCTATTGGCCAACGAGCACCTTTTCGGTGCAAAATAAAAGAAACGTAAAAAGGGTGCTACGAAAGCACCCCTTTTACGTTTGGACCCGACAGAAATCAGTCTGCGTATACGCTGACCTGCTTCTTGTCCTTAGTCTTGTGTTCAAATTTTACCTTGCCGTCAATCAGCGCGTACAGAGTGTGGTCAGTGCCCATGCCAACGTTGTTACCAGCGTGGATAGCGGTTCCTCTCTGTCTTACGATGATGTTGCCGGCGATAACTGCCTGACCGTCAGCCTTCTTAACGCCAAGGCGCTTAGACTCACTGTCACGACCGTTCTTAGTAGAGCCGACACCCTTTTTATGAGCAAAGAACTGTAAACTAAGTCTCAACATGATCTTACCTCCATCTTTTTGTGCGATCCCAATCCAAGGGGATTCTGAATTTGAAAAATTACGTGGTTTGCGACTCGTACGGTCTGTCAACAACAGATACGTCCAGGTAATCGTAATACTCCTCGATCATATCCTCAATCTGCTTGTAATAAGCCATGAAGATGCCCGATACGGCATAACGCTTGTAATCGTCCTCCTCGTATTCGGGGAGAGCCGACTTGGACTTAACCGTGATCTTTGTCGTAGTCTCGTCGATCGTATAATCGATCTGTGATGCATACGCCACTTCAACGGTATTGATGATCAGCATCGTCATTGCAGACAGCGCTGCGCAGATGACGTCGTCACCCTCTTGTCCGTACCCTGTGTGTCCCTGTTCCTCAAAGCCGTAGAAAATTCCGTCGCTTCTGAAAAATACCAGCTTGGTCATAAAAAACCGAAAAATTAAGCCTCGATCTTAGTGATCTGAACCTTGGTGTAAGGCTGTCTGTGACCGATCTTCTTCTTTTCGTTCTTCTTGGGCTTGTACTTCATAACGTAAATCTTCTTGTTCTTACCGTTCTTGAGCACAGTAGCGGTTACCTTAGCGCCTTCAACGGTGGGAACGCCTGCCTTAAAGCCTGCGTCGGTAGAAACTGCAACGACCTTATCAAATACGATCTCGCTGCCTTCCTCAACATTGAGCTTCTCGACATAGATGATGTCCTGCTCGAGTACCTTGTACTGCTTTCCGCCGGTTTCAATTACTGCAAACACGAAAAGCACCTCTCTTTCATATAGTCTCGCTAAAGTTCGGCGATGCATTTTTTGTCACCAAAATTTGCATACTTAAAAAAGCCTATTTTATGCGGCAATATATTTTAGCATAGTATAAAGGTTTTGTCAAGGGGTTTGTTTCATATTTTTCACAAATTTCAGATATTTTTTTCGTGCAAATTGCTTTATCCGCATTTTTTCAAAAAATGCAGAATTATTTTGATCTAAACGACAAAATTCTCTTGACGAATCCGACAAATACGGCTATAATGATATCGTGATTTCCAGTATTTACCATTTCGGAGTGTGATTATGTCAAATAAGCCCAGCCTTTCAACCGAGCATATTCATCCTTCTTTCGCGGGATTTCGCCGCGAAAGCCTGCTCTCCTGCTTTTTCGCGCTTTGCGAAAGCACGGCCATGACGCGCGCAGAGCTTGCCACCGCCACCGAGCTTTCCATCATGACCACGGGCAAGATTGCAGACGCCATGATCGAGCAAGGGATATGGACCGAGGAAAAGCTGCCGGTTTCGGGCGCGGGCCGTCGTCCCGGCACGCTGCAGTTTCATGCAAAGCCGATCTTCCTTGTGCTGAATCTTTCCTGCCGCCGCTTTACCGCGCACATTCTCTCACCTTCTATGCAAGCGAAGGAGATTTGCTTGCACGATTACAACGACATTTTTCCTTTTGACGATAACCTTTTGATTTTTCTCAACGCCGTGCGCAGAGCGTATAACACCGACAAGCAGACTCTGCCCTATCTCGCCATCATTACAGCCCCCGAGGACGACAAGCGACAATGCATCACGGGTTCGCTTTCAATTTCGCCAAGATCGCGAGAGCACATGGTGCAAGTCACGGAAAAGATTCTTCGTCGGGAGTGCGATCTGGTCATAGACGAAATTGCTGCTGCGCAGACCTATTTCAATTCCCTTGCCGTTTACCAGAATCCCGGATGCGGCGTATATATCAGCTTATCCGATATGATGTACGCCTCGGTCTGGATGCGCGGAAATCTGACCGAGCCCCGTATCTGCCGTATCGGGGACTTGCTCTTGCCCGGTCAGGTCAAGGTAGCAAATGCACTCGCGCAGGCACTTTGCACCGAGGAAGCCGTGCTCCCCGTCGCTTATGCCGTCAGCACGCTGGAGTCCTTCTTTACACCCGATCTGATCGTTTTTGAATCCGCAAGATTCGGATTGGACGAGGCGTTTCTGAACGGGGTGTACCAAAGTCTGAAGCCGATTCTCCCTGCAGAAAATCGCGTCATTCCCATGCAGATCTGCAAAGCAGCTCCGAGTGCAGCGGTTTGTGGATGTGCGGCAGAGTTGCGAAAAAAGTGGTTTTTTGAGCGGACGGGGCTCAGATAACCGTCATATTTTATGTTTTTAGGTCTTGCTTTTTTTTCGAGGCTGTGGTATAATCTATATCACGCCTCCATAGTTAAATGGATATAATAAGCCCCTCCTAAGGGTTAGTTGTGAGTTCGATTCTCGCTGGGGGTGCCAAAAGACACAATACCGTCTCGGTATTGTGGCTTTTGGTATTCTTAGCGAGGATAATCGAACTCACCTCGAGCTGCCCG
>JAZNYL010000055.1:0-21195 GCA_045594445.1 Eubacteriales bacterium | reverse complement strand
CTTGTTGCAGATGCTCAACCACTCGGAGTAGCGTCTGCTCTGCTTTTTGAGCATCATCTGAATATCGGCATCGCCTTCGAGCATCTTCATTGCGAAGTAGCGCGGAGGGAAACACTTAGGGAGTTGGTCGCGATGCTCCTTGCTCCGCGAAAGATGCAGAGCAGCGTGTTGGCCGTTTTTGCTTTACCCCGAATAGTCCTCGATCAGCGCGTTGAGTTCTTCTTCGCCGTTGATCACAATTCCCACGGCGAGCTGCTCGCGGTCGGCGCGGGGCAGGGTGGCGACCGCTACGTTGAGCGTGCGTACGAGTGCTCCGGATTGGTCAAATATTGCGATCTGACCGTCAACCGCTTTTACCGTATAAACGGCTGCCGCCACGGTGGATTCCTGCGGGCTTGGCTTGTCCTGTTTAAGCGCGTCAGTGCTCTCTTGTTCAATTTTCTCGGTCGTCTGCTCGGCCGCGGGTGCGGTCTGCATCTCCGGCTCTGTTTGCTTCGCGACATCCTGCGCACCGTCCAGATAGTTCAGCGCGTCCGCAAAGGCCTGCTTGGAGCTGGAGAGCTGCGCGTGCAGGGAACTTAATGCAGTAATGACAGAGGAACGGTAATCGCGGAAGGATTCGGCCACGTTGCCGGCAATCACCGCGCATACAACCGATGCTCCTACCGAAAGAATAGTAACGCATAGCAAAACGGCAAAGGCAATTTTCAATGATTTCATGCTTGTACCTCACTTTTTTTGTTGCATGATTATTTTTGCCCGATTTGAGAGGTCTATGCAAATCCGGGTGAAAAAACGGGAGGATGCATGAAAAGAATTCTGAAGTTTACGGCAATATTGCTGGTGCTTGCGATGGGCTTGGCCGTCATTGGCGGCGTTGCGGCTTGCGTGGCGCTCGCACCTTATGCGGACAGCTCCTTGGACGACGCGCTTTTGCACGTGGCGCGCCATGGTGGCACCTCGCGCCTGTACGTGTACGATTTTTCCGACCGCGCGGCAAGAGAGGGAAGTGTGCGCGAGATCGGTCCGCTTTGCGGCGGCAATACCTATTATGAATACGCGGCGTTCGATCAGATCCCCGCGCCCATGATCAATGCCTTCGTAGCCATCGAGGACAAGCGATTCTGGGAGCACGAGGGCGTGGATTTTCTGCGCACGGGCGAGGCAGCGGTCGCTTACCTGCAGAAAAAGCTGCTTGGAAAGGGCGGCAAATCGTTCGGTGCGTCCACCATTACGCAGCAGTTGGTCAAGAATCTGACGGGAGACGATCGCGTCAGCATCGACCGCAAGCTGACCGAGATGTTTTGCGCCCTGGATCTGGAAAAGCGCGCGAACAAGAAAGAGGTGCTTGAAATGTACCTCAACGTCATCAACTTAGCCGACGGCTGCCGTGGCGTAGGAGCGGCGGCAAAGCATTATTTTTCAAAGGATATCTCGGCACTTTCGGTGGGCGAATGCGCCTGTATTGCCGCCATTACCAACAATCCCGTGCGCTATAATCCCATCACGCACCCCGAGCAGAACGAGCAGCGCAGGCAGCTCATTCTCTCCTGCATGCTCGCGCAGGGGTATTTAGACGAGCAGAGCTATCTTGACGCCGCTCAGCCGGTCGCTCTCTCTCCCGAGGTACCAAGGGGCAGTCGCGTGGCCTCGTGGTATGAGGATATGGTGGTAGGCGACGTCATAAACGACCTTTGTGCGACCTACGGATACAGCCGCGCAGCGGCCTCCAATATGGTTTACAGCGGCGGCTTACGCATCTATGCTGCCATGGACGAGCGCGTGCAGCGCATTTTGGAGGACTATTACGCGACGACCGATATCTTTGGCCCACAGGAGCGCTCCTCTATGATGGTTATTGACCCGCACACTGGGGATATTCTCGGCGTGGCCGGGGCGATTGGCCAAAAGAGTGCAAACCGCTTGCAGAATTACGCAACCGATACCAAACTGCCCCCGGGCTCTGCCATCAAGCCACTCTCGGTCTACGCGCCGGCACTTGAGCGTGGAATTGTCAACTGGGCAAGCGTGTACGACGACGTGCCGCTCAGGTTCGTGGGCAACACCCCTTGGCCGCGTAACGCGCACTATGCGTATCACGGACTGACCGACGTGGCAACCGCGCTTGCCGAGTCGGTCAATACAGTGGCGGTTGAGATTCTGGAGGACGTGGGCAGGGAAGCATCTCTTTCCTTTTTGCGCGATCGACTGGGCATGCAGTCGCTGACCGATTCGGACATGACGCAAGCGGGGCTTGCGCTTGGGCAATTTGCGCACGGCGTGACCTTACGCGAGCTGACCGATGCCTATACCGTATTTTTGGACGGAAACTATATGCCGTGGCGCTCCTATTTTCACGTTACGGATGCGGACGGCACGGTGCTGCTGAGCAACACGGTAGTTCCCAAGCGTGTGCTTTCGCGCGAAAACGCTGCCATTATGACCAAAATGCTACAGGGTGTTGTCAGCAGGGGCACGGCACGCGGTAAGGTTGGTCTTACGGATCGCGTGCAGGTGGCCGGCAAGACGGGCACGACGCAACGAGGCGTGGATCGCTGGTTTGTTGGCTACACGCCTGCTGCGGTGGGCGGCGTGTGGACGGGCTACGACTACCCTTCGTACGAGCAGAGTATTGAAGGCAACGTCAGCATCACGGTTTGGGACGAGGTCATGACGCGGCTTTATGACGCGGGCATCTTTGAGGACAGCCCCGATGCATTTTCCGTGCCGAAAACCGTGCACAGATACGCGTACTGTGCCGATTCGGGGCACTTGCCGGGATACGCCTGCACGTGTGACTTGCGCGGAGACCGCACGCGCGTCGGGTATTTCACGGCGACAAACAGGCCGCATACGCTTTGCAGCACGCACGAGCTTGTGTGCTACGACACGCTGTTTGGCGGCGTGGCAGGCCCCGACTGTCCGCTGGAAGCATTGCGCGATGCGGGCCTTTTGCGAGGCTTCCGCAGCTTTGATCAAGAGGTGTATATCAAGGACGCACCCTATTTTCTGTACGACACCCCACCCGCAGAAGGGGAGTGGCGCGGCACGTGGTACGCAACGCCATCCAAAGCGTTGCCTTGTCCGGCTCATACGCACGTGGAAGAGGATGCGGAGAAAACCGATGAGTCCGAGCAAATAGATGAATCGGAACGAGCAGAATAATAAAACCACCCCATGCATACCTTGTATGGGGTGATTTTAATGAACAGAGATAGGGGAAATATGGCATTGACCTGCGCGCTGATATGCGGTGCAGTCCTTTCCTTGTGCGCAGCCGGAGTCCGCTTCTGGTGGGGCTCACCGCATGCAAGCATTGCGCAAATGGGCATTCGTGAGGTGCTGCCGCCCGTGTGGCTGATAGGACTTTTATGGCTGCTTTGGTATTTTTTGCTGGGCGCAACCTTGGGCGGCGTGCTGTATACGTACGGCAAGCATTGCATCGACGCCTGGCGCGGCGCTTGCTGCTTTTTACTGATGATCGGCGTGGGATTTTTGTGGTATCCCTTGTTTTTCGTCAGGCAGAGCTTTTTGCTTTCCCTGATTGTGCTGCTTGCGGTCATCGCGCTGGCGGCTGTTTGTGCGCTGCAATGGCAAAGCCTGTCCATTTTGGCTGGTGCTTTGCTGTGGATGCACGTGCTTTGGTTGATTTACATGACGATTTTACAGCTGATATGCCTTTTTGGTGTGTAAAATGTGCAAAAAAACAGTTGACAAAACACAAGAAATGCATTATAATAGACATAACAAATAATTCCAAAGGAGAATTTGCAATGAAACTTTACAGAGTAATGGCTTTGGTACTTGCGATCCTCATGGTTGGCTGTGTAATGGTCGCTTGTAATAAAGAGCCCGAAGAAACCAAGACCACCATCAAGGTTGCTTTCACCATCAAGGACGGTCCCGACAAGGACAGCAAGATCTTAGCACAGGATGCTGAGTATTCCTACACCTACAAGGGCGACGCTGTTCCCACCATCACCGAGGTTCTGATTGACGTTTGCGAGTTCTATGAGCTGGATATCGAGTTCCAGGATGAATCGCAGGAAGTCGTTAAGAAGATCGGCGGCAAGAGTGCAGGCAAGGGCCAGTATTGGACGTATGCACTCAACGGCGTAAACGACCTGGATAACCCCATGTACGTTCAGACCGTTGCTGACGGCGATACCATCGTGGTTTACCTGGCATCTCTGGATTGATTTGAAATTGATTTGAACATAAGAAAAACGGACAGCCTCGGCTGTCCGTTTTTATTTATCTGATAATCCCGCCGCCGATGACCACGTCACCGTCGTAAATGACTACCGATTGCCCGGGCGCGATGGCACGCTGCGGCGTATCAAATTCCACGTGCAGGGAATCAGGCCCCGTTTGCGTCACGGTTGCGGGGGCAGGCTTGTGCGCGGAGCGGATCTTGACCTCGGCACGCATGGGCGCGTCTATGCGCTCAACTGCGATCAGATTGATGCGGTCGGCGTCAAGCTGCGAAGTAAACAGGGCATCGTTGCGGCAAAGCACCACCGTGTTGTCGCCGGCGTTTTTGCTCTTGACGTACATGGGCTCGCCAAGCGCGATGCCAAGCCCCTTGCGCTGACCAACCGTATAGTGAATGATGCCCGCGTGCTGCCCAAGCATCCGTCCGTCCTCATCCACAAAATTGCCTTGGGGGTAGATCGCCCCCGTTCTTTTTGTAATAAATGCGGCATAGTCGCCGTCCGGTACAAAGCAAATGTCCTGACTGTCGCTTTTGTGCGCGTTGCAAAGCCCGTGCTGCTCGGCGATCGCGCGTGCCTCTGCCTTGGTCAAATGCCCGAGCGGGAAGAGCGTGTGCGAAAGCTGATGCTGCGTCAACTGCCAGAGAAAATAGGTCTGATCCTTGGTGGGGTCGGTTGCTTTTTTGAGTAAATATCTGCCGCTTTCGGCTTGCTCTACCTGCGCGTAGTGGCCGGTTGCGATCTTGTCGTAACCGGCGTCCAGCGCTGCGTCAAGCAAAGCGCCGAATTTGAGACAGCGATTGCAAACCGTGCAAGGGTTGGGCGTGCGGCAATTCTGGTATTCGTCAATAAAGTCGCGGATGACCGCGTTTTCAAAGCGTGCACCGAAATCCAGCACCGTGTGCGAAATGCCCAGGTGCTCGCAAATGGTGCGCGCGTCGTCCACGTCCTTGTCCGAGCCGCAAATCCTGCCCGCGGCATCTTCTGTGGGAGGCCTGTATAGCTTCATGGTGCAGCCGCCTGCGTTGTAGCCTGCCTTTATGCAGAGCAGGGCAGTCACCGCGCTGTCCACGCCGCCACTCATGGCGACCATGACCTTTGTATTGTTTTGATTATTCATGTGTATCCTTTTGTTTCTAATAAAATTCCACCACGCGTGCCACGCTGCCGCCGCTGATCAGCTGCGGGCGTCCTGCAAACGTGCCGTCGTAGTCCACGTGCAAATGTCCTGCTAAAATGCATTTGATGGCGGGCTCACCTGCCACGTATTCAAGAAACTCTGCCGTGGTCGCATCGGTTTTTTGCTGGCGGTAGCGGTAAGGGTCGTAATCCGCGATCAGCTCGTCGGGCACGCCTGCAAGATAGGCGCATGAGCCCGAGCGCGCTCTTGCGTCGTCGTAGAGCTTGCGCTCGTAAAGCGGCGTGTGCATCATCAGCACGACGGGCAGGCCAAGTGCGACCTGCTCCTTTAGAAATTCCAACTGCTGCGGCTCAAAATAGTAATAGCCGTTGTCAAGCGCAACAAAATTGATGGCAGCATCACCGTTTCTGATGACGCGCGAGGACATGCGGATGTCGTTTTGATAGCAGGCCTGCACGGCAGCAAGGCTTTGATTGCGGTAGTCGGCGTCCTCCCACGCTTCGCCCACGTACAGGGAAAACTCGTGATTTCCCGTGGCCATAAAGATGTCGTGGCTGTCGGCAAAGGCCTTCGCGGCCTCTAAATTGGCAAGAGAAACAAAGTCGATCAGGTCACCCGTGTGCATAATGGGCAACCCCAGCTCGCACGAAAGTCGGCCAAGCTCGCCTAAACGCGCGTCCGCATCGGGAAATCCGGGCAGACGGCTTTTTGCAAGGTCTACCTTGCGCTGTCCGTCACGCGCATCGGCATGCGTCAGATGCGTGTCGGAGGCGTGCAGCACGCGGATGGGGGCGGGAAGGCCGATCTCAATTCTTGAGTGAATGGTTTGCATATTGTGTTCCTTTAATCCCAAGTGTATTGTGTCAATGCGCCCTCGGTCTGAAGCTGCTCGAAATTGTCCTGACGCAGCACCTCGTAGACCGCGATGGCAACCGAATTGGAGAGGTTGAGTGAGCGGAGAGTTGGGCGCATGGGAATGCGCACGCAATCGTCGGGGTGGGCGGCAAGCAGCTCCTCAGGCAAGCCTTTTGTCTCCTTACCGAACATCAGAAACACCTCGTCGGGGTAGGAGACCTCGGCATAATTGTGCTTTGCCTTGGTGGAAAAATAGTAAATCTTTGCGTCCGGGTGCTTTAGGTTAAAGTCCTCCAGTCCGTCGTAGTAGGTAATATCCAGCTTGTCCCAGTAATCGAGTCCCGCACGCTTTAAGTGCTTATCGGTCACGGTAAAGCCCATGGGGCGAATCAGGTGCAGCGAAGCACCGGTCGCAGCGCAGGTGCGCGCGATGTTTCCCGTGTTCTGCGGGATCTCGGGCTGGTGGAGAACGATGTTGATATGCTTCATAAGGGAAAATCCTTTCATGATCTTGTCATTATTATAGCGTTTTGGCCGCGCGTTTTCAAGTATTCTCCGAAAATTTACAAATATTTTATGTATTAGAGTATTTTATGGTATATAATATGGGTTATATAATGCGATATTATGTGTAATCGGAGGAATATATACATGAGTCTTTTTACAAAAGTGTTCGGTACGTACAGCGAGCGACAGCTCAAGGCCGTCAGAAAAACCGCGGATATTATTGAGAGCCTTGCTCCCAAGTACGCGGCAATGAGTGACGCCGAGCTTCGCGGTACGACCGCTATTTTAAAGGACAGACTTGCCAAGGGCGAGACGCTGGACGACATTTTGCCCGATGCGTTTGCCGCCATTCGCGAGGCGGATGAGCGCGTGCTGGGCAAGCGTCCCTTCTACGTGCAGCTGCTGGGCGGCATTGTGCTGCATCAGGGCAGAATTGCCGAGATGAAAACGGGTGAGGGTAAAACGCTGGTGGCAACCATGCCCGCATACCTCAACGCGCTCTCGGGCAACGGCGTGCATATCGTCACGGTCAACGACTATCTGGCACGCTACGGCTGTGAGGAGATGAGCCGCGTGTACGGCTTTATGGGACTGACGACCGGTCTTGTGGTGCACGGCATTTCCCACGAGGAAAAAAAGCAGGCTTACGCTGCGGACATTACCTACGGCACCAACAACGAATACGGCTTTGACTACCTGCGCGACAATATGGTTACCTATAAGGAGCACATGGTGCAGCGCGGTCACGCCTTTGCCATCGTGGACGAGGTGGACTCGATCCTGATCGACGAGGCACGTACCCCCCTGATCATTTCGGGTGCGGGAGAAAAGCCCACCGATCTTTACGAAAAGGCGAATGCCTTTGTTCTGACGCTGACCAAAAAGGTGGTCAAGGAGCTGGACAACAAGGAGCAGCACGACAAGCTGGACGCTGACTATATCGTGGACGAAAAGGCGAACAACGCCATTCTGACCTCCCGCGGTGCACAAAAGGCAGAACGCTTTTTCGGCCTTGAGAACTACGCCGACGAGGAAAACGCCACCATTGCGCATCACGTCAATCAGGCCATCCGTGCACACGGCTGCATGCATATCGACCAGGACTATATCGTCAACGATCAGGGCGTTATCATCGTAGATACCTTTACCGGCAGACTGATGTACGGTCGCCGCTTCTCGGACGGATTGCACCAGGCAATCGAGGCCAAAGAGGGCGTTGTGATCGAAAAGGAAAACAAGACGCTTGCGACCATCACCTTCCAGAATTATTTCCGTATGTACGGCAAGCTCTCGGGTATGACGGGTACGGCGCTGACCGAGGACGAGGAATTCCGCGAGATCTATTCCTTGGACGTTGTGGAGATCCCCACCAATATGCCCATGATCCGTGTTGACCATACCGACGTCGTCTATACCAAGCTGGACGACAAATACAAGGCGATTATTGATCAGATCAAGAAATGCCACGAAAAGGGACAGCCCGTGCTTGTGGGTACGGTTTCGGTGGAAAAGTCCGAGCTGCTGTCCGAGAAATTGAAGAAGGAAAAGATCCCTCACCACGTGCTCAATGCAAAATATCACGAAAGAGAAGCAGAAATCGTGGCGCAGGCAGGTAAATTCGGCGCGGTCACCATTTCCACCAACATGGCAGGCCGTGGTACCGATATCATGCTGGGCGGTAACCCCGAGTTTATGGCAAAGTCCGAGCTTCGTGCGCAGGGCGTGGCCGAGGAGCTGGTTGCGCAGGCAAACAGCATAGCCGAGACCACCGATCCCGCGGCGTTGGGCGTCAGAGCGCAGTATTATGCACTCTTGGCACAGTTCAAGAGTCAGATCGCTCCCGAGGCGCAAAAGGTCAGGGAGGCGGGCGGTTTGTTCATCGTGGGTACCGAGCGACACGAAAGCCGCCGCATCGATAACCAGCTGCGCGGCCGTTCCGGCAGACAGGGTGACCCCGGTGAATCCCGCTTCTTCCTTTCCATGGAGGACGATTTGCTGCGCTTGTTCGGTACGGACAGAATTCCCGCACCGCTCAAGGCCGTCGTCTCGCAGGAGGGCATTGCCATTGATTACAAGATGGTTTCCGGCTTTATTCAAAGAGCACAGCAGGGCGTTGAGGGACAAAACTTCCGCCGCAGAAAGTACGTGCTCAGCTATGACGACGTCATGAATCAGCAGAGAAACATCATTTATTCGCAAAGACGTGAGGTGCTCAACGGCAACGATATTTCCAACCGTATTCTGCACATGATCGGCGAATCCATCAAGGAAAACGTGGCCGCATATACCGGCGAGGGCGGTCCCGAAACATGGAATCTGGACGGTCTGCGCGCGGCTTATCTGGGCTACGTGTGCGGTGAGGACGACTTGTGCTACGATGAAAAAACGCTTGCCAAGCTGACCAAAAAGGATCTGGAGCATGAGCTGATGGAGCTGGCCGAGGCCAAGTACAACGAAAAGGAAGCGGAATTCGGTGAGGAGACCTTCCGCGAGCTGGAGCGCACAGTTCTTTTGCGTAACGTGGATACTGCATGGATCGAGCATATCGACGCGATGGATGATCTGAAGGGAAGCATTGGCATGCAGGCCTACGCGCAAAGAGATCCCGTGACCGAATACCGTATCGTAGGCGGCGAGGCGTTTGACGCCATGATCCACGATATCCGTGAAAATACGGTGCGTATGCTGCTTTCCGCAACCTATCAGCCCCGTCAGGAGATAAAGCGTGAGCAGATCGCCGTTCCCTTGAAGGATGGCTTTGCCGGTCAGGGAAAAAAGACGGTTCGTAAGGTATCCACCGTGCGCCGTGAAGCGCCCAAGGTCGGAAGAAACGATTCTTGCCCCTGCGGCTCGGGCAAGAAATATAAGAATTGCTGCGGCTCGGAAGTGAAGAAGTAATATGGGCTGGGGAATTCTGTTTTTGGCGTATTTTCTGGCGTTTTTCGTTCCGCTGTCCTATTTGCATATCCTTGGATATGCGGGAGTTGCGTGGGCGTTATGTAAGCTCAGGGATTACCGTCCCGCCATGCTTGACGCCGTGTGGTGGCTGATTCCGCTTGGAATCTGCTGCGCTTACCACGTGCTGGTAAGCGTGCTTTCGCTGCTGCCGAGCCTTGGCGCGGCAGAGGTGCAGCTGCCCTTTGTCAACGACGTGGTCACGGCCGTCGTCAGCATGGTCGAGAGCGCGTTGATCCTTGTCTTCCACGCGGTGCTTCTGCACCGTGTGCGCGGCTTTGCCGCAGAGTTGGAGCTGCCCGAGATTGCCAAAAGAGCCGATTGGGGCCTTTGGCTGGTCAGCGTGCAGTGCTCCTGCTATATCGTTGCGCTGATTCTGGAATTGGTGGGTGTTTCGCTGCCGCTGTTTTCTGTGATCGCGCTGATTTTGCAGTTTGTGTGGGCCATCTTCAACCTGTATAATCTGTTTACCTGCTACATGTATATCTGTCCCGAGGGGGATGAATCCATGCAGCGTGCACCCTCCCGCTTTGGCTTTGTCAACGAGTTCAGAGAGAGAATGGACGAGCGTGACCGCCGCGCCAAGGATAGGGAAGCGGCTTACCTTGCGCAAAAAAAGAACAAAAAGAAACGCAAATAACGAGAAAGGAGCGTGTGAGCATGCAAATCAAGCCAAGAGCAAATATGGGAATCGGTCTGATCGCCCTTTCCATGATCTTTTTCTTCAACGCCGATTTTGCGGTGTTTGATCTGTTGCCCGACGTTTTCGGATACGTTCTGTTATCCCTTGGCATGTCCTCACTGTCTTATCTCAACCATCATTTTGAAGAGAGTGCCAAGCATTTTCAGCGCATGATCGCGCTTTCCGCAGGCAGACTGGTGTTCGTGCTGGTGCTGTTCGGCCTTGTCAGCAATGCCGACCGTCCCACTACCATGCTGCTTGGGAATTTCGTGTTCGGTGTGCTGGAGCTGATGACGCTGCTGCCCGCATATCGGCAGCTTTTCGAGGGCTTTATTTACGCGGGATCGCGTGCAGGACTCGGAGAGAGCGTGTTCCGTCCGACGGCGGGGCATCGCCTTATGTCGCGTCTGATTCGCCGCAAGTCCGAGTTTGACGAGAAAAACACGGCCGTGACGGTCACCGAAAGCATCTCGCTTCTGACCTCGCTGTTCGTGATCTGCAAGGTTGTGCTCAGCGTTCTGCCGGAGTTTACGGTGCTGACCGATCATGCCGAATCTGCGGTCAATCTGTACGAGTACGTCTGGCTGTTCCGTTTGGGTGCTATGCTGCTCTGGACACTGCTTGGCGTTGCCTGGCTTGTGCTTGTGCTGCGCTATTGGATTCGTATGTACCGCGATAAGCCTTACGTGGATTGCTTGCGCAACCGTTACATGCAGGATATTTATCCTAACAAGGAGCTATTCGTTGCAAGGAGATATAAGCTCGGCTCGTTCTTTTTGATGCTGGGCGTCATTCTTTCGCTGGACCTTCCCATGGACGGCGTCAACGTTTTGCCCGACGTGTTGTGCGCAGCCTGCCTGCTTGCGGGCATTCTTGCGCTGCGCTGCTATCTGAGCTCCTGGAAATCCTCGTGCTGTGTCATTTGTGCATACGCGATCTTTTCCGTGTTTGAGACCTATTGGCAGTACCGTTATTTCAAGATAGAGGAATATTCGGCCGTAGCCGCACTTGGCAAGGGCGAAGCGGCGGACGCTTATGCGGTGTCGGTCGTGCTCAGCGTCATTGGCGCGATCATGTTCGTCATGGTTATGGTCAGCGTGTTGGGGGGCCTGAAGGATATGATCCGCAACCATACGGGATTTGTGACTGTGCATGTGGATATGCAGACTCACGGCAAGCTCAACGCCCTGCATAAGCAGTTGATCCGCGGTCTGACACCGGTACTGATTGCCACTGTGCTGTGCGCTCTGGGCAGCGTTGCTTATACGGTCATGCTGCCGTATAGCGGCATGGGCGGTGACTGGTATACCGTGCTCGCCTCGGTAATGTGGCTGGTGGTGCTGGCACTTGGCGTGGTGCTGATCGTACTGTTTGCAGAGAAGAACAACGATATTACAGAGCAGATCAACAATCGCTATTTGCTCTCGACTCCTGCCGCTCAAGAGGAAAAGGCTGAATAAAGCGTCACTCTTGTGTGCATACTGTCCTCAAGCCCTCGTAGGGTGAATTTGTAAATACAGGAGAAAAACAGTATGCAGAAGGAACAGAATCAGAACAAGAATCAGAGTCAGAACCAGAATCAGTATCCCCAGAACAATCCGCTTCCCATGGAAGAGAAGAACAACCAGAGCCAGAACAAAAAGAAGAACTGAAAAAGCAATGACTTGTGCTGCCGCACCGGGGTGCGGCAGCACCCTACATACAGAAAGGACATCATGCAGGACATTTACAACAGATATCAAAAAGCCAAGCGCGCACTGTTTGATAAATACTATCAGCATCTCAACGACATGCAGCGCAAGGCAATCTACAGCGTCAACGGCCCGCTGCTTATCTTAGCGGGTGCGGGGAGCGGCAAGACCACCGTGCTGGTGCAGAGAATTGCGCATATCATCCGTTACGGTGACGCCTATATGACCGAGCGCGTGCCGGGCGGCGTGGACAGCGCGTACGTGGAGAGCCTGGAGCGTGCGATCAACCTGCCCGCCCACGAGATTGGTGAGATCCTTTATGAGCTTGCCGAGCAGCCCTGTCCGCCTTACCGTATCCTGGCCTTTACCTTTACCAACAAGGCCGCAAACGAGATGAAGGAGCGTCTTTCCCGCACCTTTGACGATCCCGACGTGGCAAAGGATATCTGGGCAGGCACCTTCCACTCGATCTGCCTGCGCATTCTGCGCATTTACGGAGAGCGATTGGGATATCAGAAGGAGTTTACCATTTACGACGCGGACGATACCAAAAAGGCAGTAGGCTCTGCCATGAAGGCCTGCAACGTGGACGACAAGCAATTTCCCATCAAGAGCGTTATCGCAGCCATCAGCTCTGCCAAGGAAAAGCTGCAAACTCCCGAAATGTTCGAGGTTGTGTCGGGAAATGACTACAGACAGTCCCGCATCGCGAAAATATATAAAAAATATCAGGATCAGCTGCGCGCCTCCAACGCCATGGACTTTGACGATATTATCATGAATACCGTCACGCTGTTGCGAGAGCATGAGGACGTGCGCCTTTCCTATCAGCGCAGATTTTTGTACGTCTGCGTGGACGAGTATCAGGACACCAACACCGCGCAGTTCGCGCTTTGTGCGCTGCTCTCGGGCGGCTACCGCAACCTCATGGTGGTGGGTGACGACGACCAGAGCATTTACCGCTTCCGCGGTGCAACCATTGAGAACATTCTCAATTTTGACCGCGTGTATGCCGATGCAAGCGTCATCCGACTCGAGCAGAATTACCGCAGCACGCAAACCATTCTGGACGCTGCCAACGAGGTCATCTCGCATAACTCGGGCAGAAAGGGGAAGACGCTGTGGACGGCTGGCGACAAGGGCGACAAGATCTACTTGAAGCAGCTGGAAACGCAGGATTTTGAAGCAAGAGAGATCATTTCAGTGGTCAATCGCGGCGTGGCCTCGGGTGAATATCACTACCGTGATTTTGCCGTGCTGTACCGTACCAACGCGCAGGCAAGCAGCATTGAGCGCGCGTTTGCCAAGAGCGCGCTGCCTTACCGCATCCTTGGCGGTGTACGTTTTTCGGATCGCAAGGAAATCCGCGATATCGTGGCGTACCTGCAGCTCTTGGTCAACCACAATGACCGCGAAAGACTCTTGCGCATCATCAACGAGCCAAGGAGAAAAATCGGTGACCGCACGCTGGAGGCAGTCGAGGCCATTGCAGAGGAGCAGGGATGCTCTATGTTTGAGATCATGGAGCACGCCAACCGCTATGCCGCGCTTTCGCGCTCGGCAGTTGCCTTGATGAATTTTTCAGCCGTGATCAACGAGCTGACCGCGCTGGTCGGTCACATGCCGCTTGGCGAGCTGTTTGATCAGGTTGCGGATCGCACGGGATATCGCCAGATGCTGATCGACGGCGGCGAGCAGGAAAAGGACAGGCTTGACAACTTAAACGAATTCAAATCCGCCATGGTGGAATACGAATCCCGCACCGAGGAGGACGTAGAGCCCACGCTGACAGGTTTCCTTGAAGAAAACGCGCTGGTTGCCGACGTGGACAGATACGACGAGAGTGCCGACGCGGTGGTTATGATGACCATTCACAGCGCAAAGGGACTTGAATTTCCCATCGTGTTCCTGCCCGGTATGGAGGACGGCCTGTTCCCGGGTATGCAGACCATCACGGGCGGCACGGAAGAGATGGAGGAGGAGCGCAGACTTGCTTACGTGGCCTTGACGCGCGCCAAGAAAAAGATCTACATCTACCACACCAAATCGCGCCTGCTTTACGGTCGCACCACCTACAATCCGCTCTCGCGATTCGTGTCCGAGATCCCCTCGGGTCTGATCGAAAAATTTGAGGAAAAGCCGATCAGAAATCCCTACAGTCAGCAGCCGGTCTACAAGACCTACTATTCGGAGTCGCAAAATAAAGCGCCCGCAACTGCGCGGCAGACCAACAACGCAGCAACCCCGTATACCGTGCGCAAGCCCCAGCCTACACCCGCACCGGGCGGCAAGAGGGAAGTGTTCGCACCCGGCGACCGCGTTGCACATATGACCTTTGGCGAGGGCGAGATCCTCTCGGTCAAGAACATGGGCGCGGACGTGCTTTACGAGGTCATGTTTGATAAGGTTGGCACCAAAAAGCTGATGGCCACCTACGCAAAGCTCAGAAAAATTTAATCAGAAATCAAGAATTCGGAGGCATACATATCATGTTAATTTCCATTACCGGCAAGCTTGGCAGCGGCAAATCCACCGTCTGCAATCTGCTCAAGGACAGGTACGGCTTTGAGATCTACAGCACGGGTGCATTCCAGCGCGAGGTTGCAAGAAGCATGGGCATCACCACGCTGGAGCTCAACAAGAGATTGCGCGAGGACCCCTCTCTGGATTACGTCATCGACGATAAGGTCAAGCAGCTGTCGATCGAAAAGGCAGAGGAAAAGCTGATCTTCGATTCGCGCATGGCATGGCACTTTGCGGTCAAGTCGTTCAAGATCTTTTTGACCATTGATCCCTGCGAGGCGGCAAGACGCGTTATGAAGAATCAGCGCGGTTGCGAGGAATTCTATGCCGACGAAAAGGAAGCGTGCGATAAGCTGATCGAGCGCAGCCAGGTTGAGCAGGCAAGATTTATGCAGATCTACGGCGTGGACTACTACGATTTTAACAACTACGACCTGATCGTGGATACTACCGCCCGCACCCCCGACGAGATCATTGAGATCATTATGAATGCCTACGAAAACTACGTAGAAAACGAGGCAAGCTACACCCGCCGCGTATTTGATTAAAAAGAAAAAAGCCTTGCATTGCAAGGCTTTTTTCAATATATTCAGCTGTTTCGGGCTGTCTTTTCGGGCTTTTTCTCCCCAAGCTTTTGCCAGAACTTGAAGGTAAAGGTCCAACCGGTTGCCGCCAGCACCACCAGGAAATAGCGCACGGCGCGCGCTGCCATGTGGCCGCCGAAGATGGCGTCCAGGATCGGCTTTGTGCCTTCCTTGACAAGCATGACGATGCCAAGACCAATGACCAGCTTGAGCAACTGCGCCCACCAGACGGCGCGTGTGTCGTAATGCGTGACCTTATCGTCCACCAAGCGGAACACAAGCACGCCAAGCACGCAGCCAAGCATGGTGTATGCGTTTTTGAGCGCGGAGTTGTAATTGCCCACGTTTTCCTCAAAAAATACGTCCTCGGGGAAGGGATAGACGTAAAGGAAGATCAAAAAGCCCACTACTGCGAAAAACATGACGCCGATCACGATGTAGATCACGTAAGGGTATTTGTCGTTGAGTCTGAGTAAGAGATCAAAGCCCACGATCAGCACAAGGGCGATGGCCATGGAGACCAGCACGTCCTGCGGAGTATGTACGCCAAGATACATGCGCGAGAAGGGAACTAAGATCACGCCCGCAATGCAAAGGATCTTGACCCACAGCTGCTTGGACGACGTGCCCAAAGCACCCAGCATGCCAACGCTGTTTTGCGTGTGGCCGCTCGGGAAGGAATAGCCGCCCGCACCCTCGCGCGCGGATTCAACAATGGTGAAATTCGGGTCCTTGACCCACGGACGGGGCACGCGGAACACCATTTTGAGAAACTGGTTGATCACAATGCCCGAAAAACTGACCAGCAGCACAAGATAGCCGTCGCGCTTGTTGCAGCACCAGATCAGAAACAGACCGAGCGCTAAGAAAAAGGTCTCCTCGCCCACAAACGTGATGGCCTGCACGATAAAATCAAATACGGGATTGCGGATGCCTTCCAAAAAATACAGAACTTCCATACAAAGCCCCTTTCATTTTGATAGCTCCAGTATATCATATCGAGGCAGACGTGTCAAGCAAAAAGCGACACGGAGACGGTAAAAACTCTTGACATTCGCGTTCGGAAAAGTTATAATTAACGTATAGTAATATATGGAGGTAATTACCATGAGAAAATTTCCGATCGGCGTCATCGTCGAGTCCTTCAGAACCGATACAGCTACCGCTATCAAGACCGCAGCCGAGATGGGCGTGCAGGGTCTGCAGATGTACTGCACCTACGGTGAGCACGCGCCCGAAAATATGAGCAAGCAGCAAAGACGCGAGCTTCTTGACATGGTCAAGTCCTACGGCCTTTGCTTCTCCGCTATCTGCGGTGACCTTGGCATGGGCTTTGGCAACCCCGAAAAGAACCCCGCTTGTATTGAAAAGTCCAAGCGCATCTTGGAGCTTGCAAAGGAGTTGGAGACCGATATCGTCACCACGCACATCGGTGTCGTACCCGAGGATCCGAACCACCCCAGATATGCCATTATGCAATCTGCTTGTTCCGAGCTTGCAGCGTTTGCGGACAGCATGGGCTCTCATTTCGCCATTGAAACAGGCCCCGAGACCAGTGCCGTGCTCAAGAAGTTCCTTGACTCTCTGGGCTCCCGCGGCGTAGCAGTCAACCTTGACCCCGCTAACCTTGTCATGGTATCTGCCGACGATCCCGTAGAGGCAGTGCACAACCTCAAGGATTATATCGTACATACCCATGCCAAGGACGGCGTTATGCTGCACCGCGGCAATCCCGAGTACATTTACGGTGTCGTACATCCCGTTCCCCAGGAATTCCAGGGCATTCAGTACTTCGAGGAAGTACCGCTCGGCACGGGTGGCGTACACTTTGAAACCTACCTGCAGGCGCTGGACGACATTGGCTACAAGGGCTTTTTGACCATTGAGCGCGAGTGCGGTGACAACCCCAGAGGCGACATTCAGACCGCGATCGACCACCTGACCGGTATCATGGGCAAATAAGGTGAGCATATGAAAATTTCCGTCAGCTCGTATTCCTACTACCAGGCCATTCGTGACGGCCGTCTGACGCTGGAGCAGACCATTGACAAGGCGCACGAAATGGGCTTTGAGGCTATTGAGTTTCTCGATATGCCGGGCCAGACGCAGGCAGATAGACTTGCGTTTGCAAAGCAGCTTAAAGAAAGAGCCGATGCGCTCGGTATGACCATCAATGCATACACCATCGGAGCAAATCTGTACCACGACACCGAGGCTGCCAATCAGGCCGAGGTGGATCGCATGAAGGCACAGGTGGACGTTGCCGTCGCGCTTGGCTGCTCGGTCATGCGCCACGACGTTTGCTATGCCGTGACCAAGCAGGGCAACGGCCGCAGCTTTGGGCTGATGCTGCCCACCATTGCGGACAATGCACGCAAGATCACCGAGTACGGTGCACAGTGTGGTATCATTACTTGCACCGAAAACCACGGCTATATCGCGCAGGATTCCTATCGCGTTGAGCAGCTGTTCAACGCTGTAGCACACGATAACTACGGCCTTCTTGTCGACGTGGGCAACTTTGTCTGCGCGGACGAGGACAACGTGACCGCAGTCTCCCGCGTCGCACCCTATGCCGTGCACGTGCACGCCAAGGATATGTATAAGTCCTGCGAGCCCAAGCCGGGCTACGGCAGAACGCGCGCTTGCAACTATTTTGCGGGTGCTGCTGTCGGCGAGGGAGATTGCAACGTGGGCAAATGCATTGAGATCATTAAAAATACCGGCTACAACGGCTATTATTCCATTGAGTACGAGGGTGCAGAGGACTGCTTTGCTGCCATTGCAAGAGGCTATGAAAACCTCAAGCGTTTTCTCTCTTAAGCCATGAGCAGATTTGCAATAGACCACGATCTGCATCTGCATTCGCAGCTCTCGCTTTGCTCAAACGATCCCGAACAGACGGCGGCAGCCTTGCTTGCTTACGGAGAGCGCGAGGGGCTCTCGCATATCTGCGTGACCGATCACTATTGGGACGAAAACGTACCCGGTGCGAGCGGTTGGTACGCGGCGCAGAATTTTGCGCATGTGCAAAAGATCCTTCCGCTGCCAAAGTCGGATGCATGCAAGTTCCATTTCGGCTGCGAGATCGATATGGACAGGTTTTTGACGCTTGGCATTTCGGACAAGACGATGGATGCCTTTGAGTTTATCATCGTGCCCACCAGCCATTTGCACATGTCCGGTTTTACCATCGCACCCGAGGACGTCTCGGTCGCGCGCAGGGCAGAGCTGTATATGCAGCGCAATCACGCGCTTTTGGATATGGATCTTCCGTTTGAGAAGATGGGTCTTGCGCACTTTACCTGCAGCCTGATGGCAAAGAATTGCGAGGGCAGCCGCGACGATATTCTCAACGCGATCTCGGATGCGGACTTTGCCGAGCTTTTTGCCCGCATGGCAAAATCGGGCATGGGCGTGGAGCTCAATATGTCCTTGACCGATCCGCAGAGCGCGGATACCATGCGACCCTACCGCATTGCAAAGGAGCAGGGATGTAAATTCTATCTCGGCTCGGATGCGCACCATCCCGCAGGTCTTGACGCCGCGCGTGCCCGCTTTGAGGCCGTGATCGACGCGCTGGAGCTGTGCGAGGAGGATAAATTCAGACCGTTTGGTTAGTTTTATAGAAAATTCATAGGAAAACGCCACCGCACGCGGTGGCGTTTTTTTCGTCATGTTTACGATTGAACAAACATTTTGCTTGTAGGGGAGGATATGATCCTCCCGCACAAAAAGGATTCACAATCGTGATATCCAAACACGTTCCTTCTTCATCGCGTGCGGGAGGATGAAGTTGCTTACAAATATTCCTCCCCTACAAAAAACAGAAAAAATGATTCCACACTCTTGACAATGACAATACTTCGTGATATGATGTATTACGTGAAAGGGGGTATTGCATGGATATTCAACTCAAACGCGGCATGCTGGACGTTTGCGTCTTGGCGGCCATCAAAAACGGCGAGTCCTACGGCTATAAGATCATCAAGGATATGGCACCGTATGTCACGCTTTCGGAATCCACGCTTTATACCATTCTCAAAAGGCTGGAAAGTGCGCAAATGCTGACCGTCCGCTCGGCAGAGCACGGCGGCAGGCTGCGAAAATATTATCAGATTACCGATAAGGGCAGGGAGCGCATTGAGGAATTCAAGAGCGAATGGCGCGAGGTCATGCTCATGTATCAATTTGTTAGCAAGGAGGATCGCGTACATGACTAAACAGGAATTTTTGGAGCAGCTGCAAAACGGCCTTGGTGCGCTGACCGAGTCGGATGCCCGGGAGCGGCTGAATTTTTACAGCGAAATGATAGACGACCGCATGGAGGAAGGGCTTTCCGAGCAGGAGGCCGTTGCACAGATCGGTGACGTAAACGAGATTATCGCAAGCATTCTTGCCGAGATCCCGCAAAGAGCGCCCGAGCAGATGCCTGTTAAGGCAGAAGAACCGACGCCTAAGACAGAGATGCCCAAAAAAGAGCGCAAAAAGGGCATGGAACCTTGGCAGATCGTGATGCTGATTCTGGGCGCACCGCTTTGGATACCGCTGCTGATCGCTGCATTTTCCGTGGTGATCGCGCTGATTGCAGTGCTTTGGAGCGTGGTTGCCACGCTTTGGGGAGCGCTGTTTGTCACGCTTGCGGCCTGTGGCATCGCCTTGACGCTGAACGGCTTTGGCTGCATGATCGCAGGCGAGTGGCTTGTTGGTGCAGCGGTGCTTGGCGCAGGGCTTGCTTGCGCGGGACTTGCCGTTTTCGCATTTTTCGGTTGTATATATGCCACGAAGGGCGCGGCTTGGCTAACCAAGACGACGTTTGTCGGCATTGCCAAACTGTTTAGGGGAAGGAGAGAGAAGGAATGAAAAAGGCTATTATCATCAGTCTGATAGTCGCAGGCGCGCTGGTGCTTGTGGGCGCAGGCCTTTTTGCGGGTGCCATGAGCGCAGCCGAGTGGGATTTCAGCGCACTGCAAACGACAAAATATGAGCCCGTGACATACGAGGTCACAGAGGATTTTTCGAATATTTCGATTCAAACGATTGAATCAAGCATCGAATTCAAGCTTTCTACCGACGAAACGTGCAAGGTCGAGTGCATGGAGAGTGAATACGTGACCTACAGCGTTTCGGTGCATGAGGGTACACTCAAAATCACAACCGGCGATACGCGCCAATGGTATCATAACATTGGTATCTTCAATACGCAGCGACAGAATATGATCGTGTATCTGCCCAAGACTGCTTATGACGCCTTACAGATCAAGAGTAATACCGGCACAGTACATGCCTCGTCCGAATTTTCCTTTGCAAACGTTCAGATCGGTCTGAATACCGGCATGATGAAATGGGAAGCCGGCGTTGCGCATCGCATGAGCGTTGAGACGGATACCGGATTTGTGCAGATCAAGAACGTGAGCATGAACGGGGCGCTGTCTGTAAAAACCGATACGGGCAGAGCAGAGATCAACGGTATAGAGGCGCAAAGCATTCAGGTAGAAACCGACACGGGTAAGGCTATTGTGACCGATGCTGTTGCCAAGAGCACGTTGAACGTGACAACCAACACCGGCAATGCCGAGCTGAGCGGTTGCCGTGCTGTGGATATCTTTGTTGAAACCGACACGGGCAAGGCAAAGCTTACCGATGTTGTGGCTTCGGGAAAGATGGACGTCAATACCGATACTGGCGACGTGGTGCTTGACGGCTGTGACGCAGCCGAGATCGAGATCGAAACCGATACGGGTGACGTCAAGGGCTCGTTCCTGACCCCAAAAATCATTTATACGCAAACCAACACGGGTCGCGTGGACGTACCGCGCAGCACGAGCGGCGGCATTTGTGAGATCACCACCGACACGGGGGATATCAGCATTCAGTTCAAATAAAAAAGAGCAGCCCCATGGGGCTGAGAATTTAGAGGAAAATAACGAAAAAGCAGAAGTCTTTGATGGCTTCTGCTTTCGGTTTTTATGATGCGCAGCCCTGCCCGTGTCATCCTGAGCGGAACGAAGTGGAGTCGAACGCGGAGCGCGACACGCAGTGT
>JAZNYL010000054.1:0-3842 GCA_045594445.1 Eubacteriales bacterium | reverse complement strand
CTCCGGGGAAGGCTCTATCCACCTATTTTGTTTTTTGACAGAAAGATACAAAACGGAAATCTGTTACTTGGCGGGCGATTCTTGAATCGCCCCTACGGTAATTCAACGGTTCATGCACTGCGTCGAGCCGTTTGAAAAATATTATTGAATTTCTACCATAATAACAGCCAAATCCGTTTGACAACCCGCATCTTGTATGCTATAATTATCTTAGATGAATATGCTTTTGAAGGGAGAATGACATGAACATCCACACCCTTATCCGCGCCCTTGTGGACTACGCCATCGACTGCGAGCTGGCCTGCCGCGAGGACGAGTCCTATATGATCAATTCGCTGCTGACCACGCTGGGCCTTACCGAATACGTAGAGCCCGAGGAGAAGGTGAGCGGCCTGCCGCTTGACCAAATTCTCGGTCAGATGTGCGACTATGCGTATGAGCAGGGGCTGATTGAATCCAACACGGTCGTCTACCGCGATCTTTACGACACCGCGCTGATGAACGCCGTGACGCCCAGACCGAGCGAGGTCATCCGCACCTTCCGCACGCTGTATAAGAACGACCCCGAGGCTGCGACCGATTATTTCTATAAGCTCAGCCGTGATTGCAACTATATTCGCACCGACCGCATTGCCAAGAACCTTTGCTGGCAGTATGAGGGCAAGTACGGTACCTTGGATATCACGGTCAACCTCTCCAAGCCCGAAAAAGATCCCAAGGCGATTGCCGCAGCGCGTCTGCTGCCTCCCTCGGGCTATCCCAAGTGCGCTTTATGCCACGAAAACGAGGGCTATGCGGGCACAGTCAGCCGCGCCGCGCGTCAGACTCTGCGTCAGATTCCCATTACCATGGCAGGGCAGGCTTGGTATCTGCAGTATTCTCCCTACGTGTACTATAACGAGCATTGCATTGCGCTCTCGGCCGAGCACAGACCCATGAAGATCGACCGCGCTATGTTTGAAAAGCTGCTGGACTTCGTGGAGATCTTCCCGCATTACTTCATCGGCTCGAATGCCGATCTGCCCATCGTGGGTGGCTCGATCCTCTCGCATGACCACATGCAGGGCGGCCACTATACCTTTGCCATGGCACGCGTGGGCAAGGAAAGCGATCTTTCGTTCCGCGGCTTTGAGGACGTGCAGGCAGAGCTGTTGCATTGGCCCTTGACCACCATTCGCCTGCGCAGCACGGGTAAGGCACGCCTGGTTGCGCTGGCCGACAAGATTCTGACTGCTTGGCGCAGCTATACCGATGCGGATGCCATGATCTTTGCCGAGACCGAGGGCAAGCCGCACAATACCATCACGCCCATCGCGCGTATGGCGCAGGACGGAAAGAGATACGAGCTGGACCTGGTGTTGCGCAACAATCTGACCACCGACGAGCATCCGCTTGGGCTGTATCACCCCCACGAGGAAAAGCATCATATCAAGAAAGAGAATATCGGCCTGATCGAGGTCATGGGCCTGGCAGTTTTGCCTGCAAGACTTTCTTCCGAGATGGAGCTGCTTAAGGACACAATTCTGAATGGCACCGACCCCGCAAGCATTCCCGAGCTGGAAAAGCACGCAGTGTGGGCAGAGGGGCTGAAAAAGCAATATACCTTTACCGAGCAGAATACTGCAGACATCCTGCGCCGAGAGATCGGCCGCGTATTTGAAGCGGTGCTGGAGGATGCAGGCGTTTACCGCTGCACGCCCGAGGGCAGAGCGGCGTTTGCGCGCTTTGTTGACGTAGTCAACGCGCAGTAAGGACGGCTTATGAAAAAGCTTTTGATGATTTCGGCACTGCTGTTGGCCATGTCGTGTCTGCTGTGCGCTTGCGATGGCGCGCAGGACGGCAAGAACGGCAAAAGTGCCTATGAAATTGCGGTAGAGCACGGCTTTGTGGGCGATGAGCAGGCTTGGCTGGATAGCTTGCGCGGACAGGACGGTGCAGATGGTGCAGATGGTGCGCAGGGCGCAGATGGTGCACAAGGTGCACCGGGCACACCGGGAAAAGACGGCGTCGACGGCAAAGACGGTGTCGACGGACAAGACGGCCAAGACGGAGCAGATGGTGCGCAGGGCGCACCGGGAGAACCCGGCAAGGACGGCGAGGACGGCAAGAGTGCCTACGAGATTGCGGTCGAGCACGGCTACGAGGGCACCGAGCAGGAATGGGCCGAGCAGTTTTCGGACAAGGTGCTTGGCGACCGCTTTGTCAGCGCGTTTGTAGACGCCAACTATCATCTGATTCTGGTCAAGGCCGACGGCTCGCACGTGGACGCGGGATACGTTGGCACGGTGGTCACCCCGGGTGGCTCTGCCGTGCTTGGCAAGGACGCGGACGGATATCTGATCGTGGACGAATGGGTGAGCGCAACGGGAAATCTCAACGTGCGCTCCACGCCCGAGGTCAAATCCGACTGGAGCAACGTGGTGACCACGCTCAAGGCAGGCGAGAGCATTGCGCGCGTGGGCATTGACGAGCAGGGTGGCTGGAGTAAGGTGATCTGGAAAGGGCAGGTGTGCTACGCCTCGTCCAAGTATCTGACCCTGCAAACGCAGACGGCTGAGGTCAAGGCCAACGTAGCGGATCGCTACGTACTGACTGTTGGCGAGCAGACATGGTTTTATAACGATCAGTTGAGTTGCGGATTGCCCACGGGTGCGCAGACGTCGTATAGCTTTTCGGGCAGCGGCGAATGCCTTTTGACTGACGAGGGCTACGCCGTCACGCCAAGCGTGGCGGGCACGTACACGCTGACGGTCACGGTCGGGCAGACGGTCAACGGCGCATATAGTGTCGTCTATCAGAAAACCGCGCAGATCGTGGCGGTGGACAAGCAGGCGTTGACGCTCTCGGGCGTGGTGATCGGTGACAGCCGCGTAGGCGACGGTACGATCGTGAACACGCTCAAGCAGACCTTTGGTGACTCCCTTGCGCTGCTTGGCACAAGAAAGAGCGGCCAGGGCGTGCCGCACGAAGGGCGCGGCGCGTGGAGCACCACCAATTATCTGACCTCGCAGAGCGCATTTGGCGCGGAAAACGCATTCTATAACCCCGAAAATGCGCAAGTTGAGCCGCACACGGGCAGAACGCACTACTTTGATTTTGCCTACTATCTTGCGCAAAATGGCTACGGAATCCCCGATTTCGCAGTGATCTGCCTTGGCGCAAACGACGTATATTCCGAGGAGTCGGTGTACTTTGTGGATGCCATGATCGCGTCGATCAAGGCGGCCACGGGCGGAAAAACCAAGGTGTTTGTGTTGACCGAGTACGTAAGTCCCGAGAGTGGCTACGAGCTGAGCACCAAGGGCACCAATATCGCGCAAAAGCGCGCAAACCAGTTTGCGTATTTTGATCTGCAGACTGCCGTGCTTGCAGGCAGGGAAGACGAGGGCGTGTATCTGGTCAGCAGCTACGCTGCCATAAATGATACCACGCATTGGCAGAGAAACGCCGACGGACTGATCATTGACTCCGTACACCTTGGCGTCAATGGCTACGTGGCAAAAACGCGCGTTCTGGAGGCGTATTTGTACCACGCATTTGCACAGTAATATAATAATGAAAGGTATTCCACCGACGCTGTCGGTGGAATATTTTTCCATTTATGTCGCAGTAAAAATTTTGGTGTGACATATTGACAGATTGTGTATGGGGTGGTATAATGTAGTGAATGCTTAATTTTAAAATGGACGAGTATTCTGTTATTAGCCGAACGGGAGTCGAACCGAATTGCCCGACGACGATGCATTTTCGCATCTTTCGGCGTGCTTTCACTCGCAAGATTGGTATCTTGCTTCGCAAAATCACACCAAAATCTATCAAAAATGCATTCGCCGGCGGGTGCG
>JAZNYL010000053.1:0-10483 GCA_045594445.1 Eubacteriales bacterium | reverse complement strand
GGGCGAATGATGTTGCCCCTCGTAGATCCTCAAAACGCTGCAAGCGTTTTGACTTTCAAAAATCAGCAATTTATTGCAGATTTTTGAAAGTTCGACTACGAAAACATCCACACGGGATGTTTTCTCCGCTCAGGATGACACCAGGGGTATTGCGCTTTTCTCTCTAAATTCTCAGCCCGATGGTGGCTTTTTTATGTCCTGCTTTTGGTGAAAGAGCAGTGAAACGGGAACCCCTACCGGCGCTCTTTCACCACTGTATATAAACAAAAACAGCGGGAATCTGCTCCAAGTCGAACAAATTCCTGCTATTTTTCGCTGATTTTTCAGCCCCAGCGGAGCTTCTTTTTTTCGCTTATGCATCAAGCAACTGCTCGATCTCTTTTCTTTGCTCGCTTGTGTAGTCGTAGACCGTGGCACCAAACCACTTGTCCTCCACGAAATCCTCACGGAAGGCATCCATGACAGCAAGCGCAATGCGCCATTGCGTGCGTGCTTTTTCCTCTTCTCCCATCTCGCGCAAGCGTTTGCCCGCGATGATCAGCATGCAGATCAGATCCTCGGCACAAATATTCTTGTGCTTTTGCGCAGATTCATAGCTGACCTCACCGTCCAACAGCGACGCCATCAGCTCCAGCTTTGAAAAATAGATCTCAGGGATCAGCTCCAGCGTGGGCGCGATCAGCGCGTCCTGTCCCGTCTCCTTATAGCATTCCGCCAGAATGCGGCAGGCGTCGTATTTGACGTCGTCCTGCTTGGTGGACTCGATCAGCGTTTTGCAAAGGCTGATGACCTCGTCCGCACGCGTCTTGTAATCCATGGTGTAAAGCAGATTATTCAAAATAATATCGTTCCCGGGGAATCTCTGCAAGCCCTCGCGCAGGATTCTCTCCGATCTTTCCGGATCGTCAAAGCGATATTTGTACGCTTCGCGGCAAATCTCCTCCACCTGCTTTTCGGTCTCAAACAAATTGAAATCAAACAGCTCGTCGGTAGACACGCCAAAAAACGACGCGATCGCGGGGATCATGGTCACGTCGGGCATGGTATAGCCATTCTCCCACTTCGAAACCGCCTGAAACGACACGCCAAGATAATTGGCAAACACCTCTTGCGAAATGTTTTTCTGTTTTCTGAGAGTCTTGATTTTCTCTCCAAGCTTTATCATATTAACCTCCAAATATTGTTTTGGATCAGCGCTTATCCTGCCTTTATTATAGCAGAGATGCCAAGAAAAGCAATAACGCATTTTGAGAGAATTTTTCCCTTGCGGGTTGAATTTATCTCTGTAAAAAAGTCATTGAATAAAGGGCTGCTTTACAAGCAGCCCCTTGTTCATTTTCATTATTTCTGATTCTTAGGCTTGCGGATGCGGTTGAGCTGCTTGTTCATCTTGAGCAACTCTTCCTTGGTAAAGCTGATGTTTGCCATGCCCATCATGGAGGACAGACGCAGCACGGTGAACGAGCCCATCATTTCCATCAGACCGCCGCCTGCGGAAAGGTCTACGTCAAAGCCGCCCTTCTTTTCGCCTTCGCCCTTGCCCTTTTTGTTGGCATTCATCTTTTTCTTGAGCTTGAGGCCCAGGCGCATGAACCAGATCTTACCTGCAGTGGTAGCCATGATGTCGCCAAGCTTGTCGTTGAGCGAGAAGCGACCGGGCTTTTCCACCACGTCAAACCAGTTGAGCACCGCGCCAACCTCGCGCAGCACGTAATCCATGTTCATCTCGGCTACCTTGCGGATCTTACCCTCATCGGAGAGGTCGCCTGCCTTGGCAACGATAGTGCTCTCGCCTACGTTGGGCACGTCAAAGTAGAAGAAATGATCTACCGCGGTCTTCTTGCCAAGGCTCTCGCCATTGACAAACAGCTCAACCTCGGGCAGGTTGGAGTAAACGGTGACCTTGGTTACGTCCTCAACGCGGTCGATATATCTCTTGCCGCACAGGTGCACGAAGGGATCGACCTCGGGAGAGACCAGCCATGCCTTGTATGCATAGAAGGCGTCCTTCTTGTACTTTCTGTCCATGGTGACAAGGCCCTTGTGGTTCTGACCGTTCTCGCCGCCCTCTGCTCTTGCATCTGCGCCGAAATCGAACATATTCCAGACGTGCGTTGCCCATATGTACTTACGGGTGAACAACTGCTTGATCAGCTCCTCGTGGTAGTATGCCTGATACTCCTCGGTGTAGTCACCCTGCTTGGGATCGCTGGTGTGCCAGTTGAGTGCCTCACAGCCGTACTCGGAGCAGCCGATCGGAATGGTGGGGTGCGTCTGGTGGAACTTATCAAACCAAGGGCCGTTCATGTACGTCTCGCCGCCGTACCAGCCAAAGTAGTGGTTATAGGACACCACGTCGGGAATCTGAATGTACGGATCGTCCATCTTGCACATGGAAACTGCCGCGATGGTGGTCAAGCGAGTCTTGTCCATCTCGTGAACCAGATCGTTGAGGATGCGGTGGTTTTCCAGCAGATCGTCGTCCGAACCTGCGATCGAAATCTCATTGGAAAGGCCCCAGACCACGATGGACGGGTGGTTATAGTTCTGCGTAACCAGCTCCTTCATCTGGGAGATGGTGTTCTCGCGGCCACCGGGCATGTGTCTGGAAATGTAAGGAATCTCCGCCCAGATGACAAGACCGCGCTCGTCGCACAGATCGTAGAAATACTGATCGTGCTGATAGTGCGCAAGACGAATGGTGGTGGCACCCACCTCGCAGATCATGTCCATATCCTCTCTGTGGTGCTCGGGCAGCAGCGCATTACCAACGCCCAGTCTGTCCTGATGGCGGGATACGCCGCGCAGGGGGTACTCTTCCCCGTTGAGAATAAAGCCGTTATCGGGATCGATCTTGAAGGTGCGCACACCGAAGCGGGTGCTGACGTTATCAAGCACTTCGCCGTCTGCACTCAGCAGCTCGGCCGTTGCGGTATACAGATAAGGATTCTTGCGGCCGTGCCACAAGGTCACATCCTTGATATCCAGGGTCAGCTCGCCTGCGCCGGTTGCCTTGGCAACGGTTGCGCCGCTTGCATCTGTGATGGTATAACGAACGCTCAAGCCTTCTGCGTTCTTGGTCCAGGTTTGCAGCTTTACGTGCGCATCCTTGCCGTCTACCTCGGGGGTAACCATAAATCCGCTGCCGCCAAAGTATTCAAGGTCAAAATGGCTCTTGTTAACCGCAATCAGATTAACGTCACGGTAAATACCGCCATAGAAGGTAAAGTCAGCCATCTGGGGGTAAACCGTCTCGTTTGCGGAGTTATCTACCACAATAGCAATCTCGGTGGTCTCGGTCAGTACGTCGGTCAGGTCCACTCTCCAGGTGGAGTAGCCGCCGTCGTGATGCGCCAGCTTCTCGCCGCCAACGAATACGTCAGCCGAGGAGTTTGCGCCGCGGATCTCAAGGTAGTAGCAGTCCGCTGCAGGCAGATCAGCCTTTACAAGCGTCTTGACGTACAGGCATGCGCCGCGGAAATAGTCGTTGCCGCCGTCCTGGCCGTCCAAAGCGTTCCAGGAGTGAGGCAGGTTTACCTGCTCGCCCTGTCTGAGAGTAATATCGGCCGTATCCTTGCAGAACAGCCAGTTCTTGTTCAGATTGATTACGTTTCTCACGATCATTCTCCTAAATCAAAGCATTATGTGTCTATCATACTGCGGAATTTTGTCCTGCGTATGACCAAATTGCGTATATTTCAAGGCAGCACCCGACAATTTGATTGTCGGGTGCTATAATTGAAGCTATTTAAGTAAGATTATTCCTGACCTTCCCTTCTCTCTGCGAGCTCGGTAGTCATCTTAGCCAGAGTCTTCTTGTCTACGTTGTAGATAACAGCAACGCCGACGAACTGGCAAACTGCGCTGAACATGTAGAGACCTGCAACCAGCCAGCAAAGTCTGCCTGCGGTTTCAGCGGACTGACCGATGGTACCAAGAGCGGAATCGTAACCGATCAAGGAAGTACCCATGAGTGCGATCACGGCTGCGGGGCCAACGCCCTGAGCAAGCTTACGGAAGAAGGAGTGCAGCGCGTAAACAACGCTTTCCTCTCTCTTGCCGGTCTTCCACTCGGAATAGTCGATCGCGTCACCCATCATAGCCCAGGATACGCAGTTGTAGAAGCCCATGCCAAGGCCGAAGAATACAAGGCCTGCCATGTAAACGATCAGCTGAAGGTTATCGGGGAACAGCGGGAATACGCAAAGGATCGCGCCGCCAATCAGGCCTGCGATAGAACCGATGCTTGCAACCTCTTTCTTACCGAACTTCTTTACAAGCAAGGTAGCAAAGGGCATGAAAATGAACATGGGAAGGAAGCCGACCATCTGTACCAGACCGGACAGAGAAGCCTGACCGAAGTGGGTTGCGAACATGATGGTGGTTGCGGTGGAAGCGGACTGCATGCCAAGGAACATACCCATAGCAGCGATGGTGCAACCAACTGCGGGACGGTTCTTGATGAACGCGCCGAAGGACTTGAACAGGTTGACCTTTTCGCCACCCTCTTGGTTAAGCATTGCATACTCGTTGCCGCGGATGGTGATATTCTTGAGCATAAACAGGAACGCTACAAAGCCCAGAACGCCCATGATGAGCGCTGCGATGAATACTCTGTCGCCAAGCAGAACCTCAAGCTGCTTACCGGTCAGAGGGCTGAGCACAGCCTCACCTGCCTGGTAAAGCTCGCCGGTTACGGGGTTGGTTAAGAAGTTCTCGGGAGCAAATGCGCTTTCAGCGCCTTCGGGAATCTCGATCTTATCAAGGAACCAAGTGGGATTTGCAGGATCAAAGGTAACCTTCTGCCAGATCAGCATGGGCAGGATCATGCCGGGGATCATGCCGCCGACTGCGCCGCCGATGGATCTGAATACGGAAAGCTGAGCTCTCTGGCCTGCATCCTCGGTCACGATGTTGAGCATGGTGCCGTAAGGAACGTTAGCCATGGTGTAAGCAGCATCCCAGATGACGTAGCCCAGGATGAACAGAACTGCCTTGAGCACGACGGGTGCACTGGGGAAAGGAATAAATACGGCTGCGCCGCCCACAAGCAGGCCAAGCGCACCGATCAGGATGTAAGTCTTGTATTTACCCATCTTGTACTTTCTCTTATCGGAGTCGATCAGAGAACCGATCAGCGGGTCGTTGATTGCATCCCACGCCTGTACAAGCAGAAGAAGGATGGAGAACAGACCGGTTTCCATCATCATGAATACCAGCCAGAAGGTTTGAACGGTGCCCTTGAGCGAGAAGCTCATGTTGCAGCCGAAGTCGCCGGCAGCATACGCAATCTTGTCTCGAAATCCAAACTTGCGGAAGCCCTTTGCGTCAAGCTTAGGTTGTTTTTTCATCGCTTTTTTGCCTCTTTCTTTTTTTGTTATGATAGGGGTCAATAGAGTTACGCTATTATTAAGTATAAATCTTTTATGAATTTAGCGTGAGTATTTTTTTTATGTTATTTTGTACTATTTTCATATCGTTCACAAATATATATCTTTTTTGTACAAATTTTTTGATATAATCGTCACAGAGGTTGACAATTTTATCAATCAACTAAAGCGGAGGTGCACCGTGTCTTATCAAAACGAGCTGGGACTTTTGACAAGAACCCTGCAAAAAAGTCATATCGGTGTCAAGGTCATCGTCCCCGATGAGCTGGCGAAAGAAATTATCCGGAGCAGGTCTTCCCTGTTTCCGGGGTTCTTTGATCCTGCTCCCCTTCCCGTCCTGCCGCCGCTGCACAGACGCGAAAGATATTGCTATACCGACGCATACGGGCTGAGCTGCACCTATTTGCTTTTGTCCGACAAGGAGCCGGCACAAATTTTGCTCATCGGCCCATACCTTTCTCAAAGGCCGGATTCTCAGCAGCTTCTGGAGCTGGGCGAACAGCTGGGGCTCTCCCCCGAGCTGCAACAAAGACTGGAGGAATACACCTCTGTTTCACCCGTATTGCCGCGTGAAAATCCATTGTTTTTGTTGCTTGACACCTTTTGCGAGCAGATCTGGCACAGCCCCTCGTTTGCCATCATAGACGTCAACCAGCCCCCTCTCTCCCCTGCCTCACCCATTCACCGCGCTATACACACCGATCGCTTCGACGACATTCTTTTGGACATGAAAGCCATGGAGCAGCGTTACGCCTTTGAAAACGAGCTGATCCGCGCGGTCACTCTTGGGCAGATGCACCTGGCCGACCAGCTGTTTGCGGGGGTGACGCAAAACAGATTTGAGCAGCGCGTTTCCGACCGGCTGCGCAACACCAAGAATTACTGCATCATTATGAACACGCTTTTGCGCAAGGCTGCCGAAAACGGTGGCGTGCACCCTTTGTATATCAACCGCGTTTCCTCGGATTTTGCGCGCCGTATCGAGCAGCTTTCCGGCAGCGCAGAGAGTGCTTCGCTGATGAGTGAGATGTTCCGCGGCTACTGCATGCTGGTGCAGCAGCACTCCCTGCGCAATTATTCCAAGGTGGTGCAGACCGCGATTTTGCTGATCGACTCCGACTTGGCCGCAGACCTTTCGCTGCATTCTCTGGCGCAAAACCAGAATATCAGCCCGGGATACCTTTCCACCGTATTCAAAAAAGAGACCGGAAAAACCGTCACGGCCTACATCCGTGACAAACGCATGCAGCACGCGCAGCATCTGCTCTCCACCACCAATCTGCAAATTCAGACGGTGGCGCTGCATTGCGGCATTCTGGACGTGCACTATTTTTCCAAAACCTTTAAAAAAGAGGTTGGCGTAACACCCGGCGAATACCGCAGAAATCTGCATTATGCAGAAAATTACCCGATTTAGTCAGGCACACTTGCATATTGTGCAAAACTCGGTTATAATGAAAACAACGCTATCCGGAGGTGCTTTATGAAACGTCATTTTTATCGATTCCTATGTCTGCTTTTGGCAGCACTGATGCTGGGCTCGCTGCTTTGCTCGTGCAAGCAAAAGCCCGTGGACGAGGAAGGATCAACAGAGCAAAATGCCGATGACATCTCCGGCGAACTTGTCACGGAACAGCAAACCGATCCCGTCTGCGCGCTCTCGCTGCGCGCGACAAGCCTTGTCCTTGAAGACAATGCGTTCAGGCTGACGCTGGAGTGCACGGTTATCGACGGCAGCGCGGACGGAAATATCGTCTGCAAGCTGACTCGGGACAACACCGTGATTGCCGAGCAAACGGCAGTCGCCAAGGCAGGCATGGTAGAGATTTCGCTGAATTGCTCCGAGGACGCAATCAACGATGCCCTTACGTTGACCGTGGACGCTACCGATACACAAGGTCTTGCCGCAACTTCCCTGTCTCTTCCCATCAAGGGAGGGCTTGTGCAGTTGAGCACTGATTCGATTGATTGCGTGGTGGCCGCCATGACGCTTGAGGAAAAAGCGCACATGGTCACGGGCACAGGCGATCCTCTGATGCCGGGTGCATCGGGCAGCACCTATCCGATTGAGCGGCTGGGCGTTCCCTCTGTTACGGTCAACGACGGCCCTGCGGGACTTCGCTACGACACCACGGTCTGGTATCCCTCGGTCATCAACGTCTCCTCCTCCTGGGATCCGTCTCTTGCCGCGCAAGTCGGCACGGCTATGGGCGAGGATTCGCTTGTCAAGGACATCGACGTCATCTTAGCCCCCGGCATGAATATTCAGAAGAACGTGTTGGGCGGCAGAAATTTTGAATACTGTTCCGAGGATCCCATGCTGACCGCCTTTATGGCAGCTGCCTACACAAACGGCATTCAATCCACGGGCGTGGGCGTCTCGCTCAAGCACTTTGCGGCCAACAACCAGGAAACCTCACGCGGCAGCGTCAGCGCAAACGTGACCGAGCGTGCGCTGCGCGAGATCTATCTCAAGGCATTTGGCATCGCGGTGCGCAAGTCCGATCCCTTTACCGTCATGTCCTGCTACAACTTAGTCAACGGTACGCGCGTGGCTGCTTCTCACGACCTCTTGACCACCTATCTGCGCGGTGAGTGCGGCTTTGACGGTATGGTCATGTCCGACTGGGGATCTGGCGCAACCGTCGTAGAAAAGGTCAACGCGGGCAACGATATCAATATGCCGGGTAATGCCGACGATCCCGCCCAGATCATGGCTGCCGCAAACGACGGTACGCTGAATCTTTCCATGCTGGATAAGGCCTGCGCCAACGTATTGGGGCTGGTGGTCAAATCTCCCGTCTTTACAGGCACAGCAGGCACAAAAAACATTGACTTTACGGGACACGGCCTGCTTGCTGCCGAGGTAGCAGCCCAGACTATGGTGCTCCTGCAAAACGACGGAACGCTGCCGCTTTCGGGCGGACAGACACTGGCCGTCTTTGGCAACGGTGCTTACGCTACCGTTTACGGCGGTGCCGGCTCGGGCTCTGTGACTGCCAAAAAGCCGGTTTCGATTGCCGAGGGCTTGAACAAATCCGAGGCTTTTGACGTTTACAAATTCAAATCCAATCCCTTCAAAAACGCTCCCGAGCACTCCTCGATCTACGCCACGCTTGACATTGAGGTCACCGAGGCCTATGCCACCGAGTGCGCAGAGGCGGCCGACACGGCCATTATCGTCATCTCGCGTGGTTCAACCGAGGGCGCGGACAGACACGAGGGCAAGGGTGACTTCTTGCTCAACCAAACAGAGGCAGATATGATTGAGCGCGTATGCAACGCCTTCCATGCCAAGGGCAAGAAGGTGGTCGTGCTGCTCAACACGGGCTCGCCCATCGAGGTGCTTTCCTGGCAGGACAAAGCAGATGCCATTCTCTGGACCGGCTTTGCAGGTGAAAAAACAGGCTCGGCCGTAGCCGAGGTGCTTTACGGCGACGTCAACCCTTGCGCAAAGACCACCATCACCTGGCCCGAAACCTATTTCTCCACCCCCGCATCGCAATTCTTCCCCGGTACCAACACCGACACCTGCTACTACGAGGATATTTACGTTGGATACCGCTATTACTCCACCTTTGGCGTGGACGTTTCCTACCCCTTTGGCTACGGACTTTCCTATACCGAATTTGCGTACTCCGACTTTGACGTGCAAAAACAAGCAGACGGCACGCTGACAGCTACCTGCACCGTGACCAACGTGGGCAAGGCTGCAGGCCGCGAGATCGTGCAGATCTACGTTTCCAAGCCCGAAACGCTGATGGAGCAGGCTGCGCTGGAGCTTGCGGGCTTTGCCAAGACCGCGCTGCTTGAGCCCGGCAAAAGTGAGCAGGTCACCGTGCGCATCACGACCGACGCGCTGGAGAGCTATGACACCAAAGGCAGCCGCTACGTCCTTGACGGCGGTTCCTATACCTTCTCGCTGGCCGCATCCGCAACCGATATCAAGGCAACCAAGACGCTGACCATCGATCCTGCCGTGCTGCGCGACGTGACCAATATCGCCACCCCGGACTGTGAATTTGACCACATCCAAAAGGCTACCTACCAGATTCCCGAACCACGGCCGCAAAGAGAGAATCTTGCGCTTGGCAAGAACGCAACCGACAACGGTCACGAAAGCGATACCCTGACGGCCAAATACGCGGTGGATGGCATGAACGCCACGCGCTGGAGCGGTATCGGCTGCACCGAATCCATTCACGTTTTCGTGGTGGATCTTGAAAAATCTTATGAGCTTGGCGAGATTGAGATTTTGTGGGAGTCCATCTCTGTTCCCTTCTCCGTTTCAATCTCCGAGGATGGCAAATCTTACCGTCAGATCGGCGTTTACTCGCAGGATGCCGCAACCGGCACTTGCGTCTTCAATCTGTACGGTCAGAGTGCAAGATATTTGCGCATCGGCATCCCCAGAGGCGGTTACGTTTCGATTTATGAGCTGCGCGTTTACGAGGCGACCGAGCAGGATAAGCAAAACAAGCCCGAGCAAGAAATCAGGGAGAATCTGGCCTTGAACAAGCCCGTTACCGCAACCGCTCATGAGGCCGCGTACCTTGCAAAATACGCCGCAGACGGCAGTATAGACACCCGCTGGGGCTCTCTCCCCTCAGGGCAGGCCTGGCTGCAGGTGGATCTTGAAAAGGTCACGCATATTGATGCCCTGACGCTGATTCTGGAATCCGCCTGGGTGCCCTACCGCATCGAGGTCTCCACCGACGGACAGAATTATCAGACTATTTACAACGGCCAAAAGGACGAATTATTCCTGATGCTGACCGACCTTGACGTTGACGCCCGCTACGTGCGGCTGTGGCGCGAGGGCGAAAACTGGTTCAGCATCATCGAGCTGGAGATTTACGAATAAATAAAAAAAAGCAGCCCCATGGGGCTGAAAAATTAGCGGTGAAATCCGCACAAAACAAGGACTGTATCATACGGATGCAGTCCTTATTTGTTTATTTTTTTGATTAGTTGCAGCATGCGCTGGCGATCACTGATCGCCCCTACGGCACAACCGTTGAGGTTTTAGTATTGTAAAACCCCAACACACACAGTTGTAAAGTCGGAGGCCAAGCGGTCTTAGGAAGACAACC
>JAZNYL010000052.1:0-17988 GCA_045594445.1 Eubacteriales bacterium | reverse complement strand
CAGCATCCCAGTTCGCGCGCATGATAATACCATTGATAATGCTGATCAGCATAGGAACGCAAGCAACCAACGTCAGGAATACAGCGCCCATGGTAGTGATGCGGTTCAGAATCTTCTTGATATAATCGGACGTGGGCTTGCCGGGACGAATGCCGGGAACCGAACCGCCCTGATTCTTGATATTATTCGCAACTTCAACGGGGTTGAAGGAGATCATAATATAGAAGTAAGAGAATGCGATGATCAGAGCGATGAAGATGATCAGATACAAGGGAGAGGTGTAGCTGAGCACGTCGGTCATCTGGTCAAAGAAGTCCTTAGCGAAGTACAGCCAGCTGTCCTTCTTTACGTTGGTAAAGAATGCAGCAACGGTTGCAGGAAGTGCCACGATGGAGTTTGCGAAGATGATGGGCATAACGCCGCTCATGTTCAACTTCAGGGGCAGGCTGGAGGACTGACCGCCATACATCTTACGGCCGACAACTCTCTTTGCATACTGGATCGGAATTCTTCTTTCAGAGCCCGTGAACCAAACCACGAAGCCTACTGCTACCAGGATCACAGCAACGATTGCGATATAAAGCACAACGTTGAGGATGGTTGCAACTACTTCCTGCTCAATGCCCTTGGTGATAGCCTTGGCAATGTTGGGGATAGTAGAGGTCAGGTAGGTGGGAACTCTGGATACGATGTTTGCAAACAGGATGATCGAAATACCGTTACCGATACCCTTCTCGTTTACCTTTTCAGCCAGCCACATGATCAGCGATGCGCCTGCACAGTAGCACAGGATCAGCGTGATACGGCAGAACCAGAGAGCTGCGCCCTTCTGACCTGCATAGGTGATGTAGTCGCCGAAATAGTTCTCGAGGTACATGGTGTAGCCGTAAGCAGTGATCAGTGCCAGTGCAACGGTTACAACACGGGTGATAGCGGTGATCTTCTTTTTGCCGTTCTCGCCATCCTTCGCCATCTTTTCCAGTGCAGGAATTGCGATGGTGAGCAGCTGCATTACGATCGAAGACGTAATGTAGGGGCTGACGGAGAGAGCAAACAGGGTTGCTCTGCTGAAAGCATCACCGGACAACAGGTTCAGATACTGGAACATGTCACCGGCACTCATTCCCTGGAATGCAGTGTAGATCTCACTGCTTACCCAAGGAAGCGGGATAGACGCACCAATGCGGTAAAGGAGTACGATAAGCAATGTGAAGAGGAGTCTGTTTTTGAGCTCCGGAATCTTCCAAGCATTCTTTAACGTCTGAAACATCCTTATACCTCCTCTGCCTGTCCACCTACTGCCTCAATCTTTGCCTTAGCAGTTGCGGAAAAGACTGCCGCTTTCACAGTGATCTTCTTAGTGAGTTCGCCGTTGCCCAGAACCTTGAGTCCGTCCAGGGGCTTGCGGATAATCTTTTTGGCGAGAAGTGCATCCATATCAACGACTGCGCCGTCCTCAAAGACGTTCAGTGCGTCAACATTGACAATAGCGTAATGCTTTGCGAAATAGTTCTTGAAGCCTCTCTTGGGAAGCTGTCTGTAAATGGGGAACTGTCCGCCCTCAAAACCGGTGCGAACACCGCCGCCGGAGCGTGCGTTCTGACCCTTGTGACCCTTGCCTGCGGTCTTGCCGTTGCCGGAGCCGGGGCCTCTGCCCTTTCTCCATGCAGCCTTTGCGGAACCTTCAGCGGGTTTCAGATTATGCAGTTTCATTCTCAGTACCTCCTTATCAGTCTTCTACGGTTTCAACCGAGACAAGGTGAGAAATAACCTTAATCTTGCCTGCCAGAACAGCGTCATCGTTGTGTACGATGAAATCGCCGATCTTAACAAGACCCAGGGACTGTGCCGTAGCCTTCTGGTTGGGCTTTGCGGCGATAAGACTCTTAATCAGTGTTACCTTTTTCATCTTAAAGCGCCTCCTTAACCCTTAACCTGCTCTACGGGAATGTCACGGATCTTCGCAACTTCCTCAGCGGAACGCAGTGCCTTCAGACCCTCCATGGTTGCCTTAACAACGTTGGTGGGGTTGTTGGAGCGCAGGCACTTTGCACGAATGTTAGAAATACCTGCAGCCTCAAGTACTGCTCTTACCTTGCCACCCGCGATGATACCGGTACCGAGTGCAGCGGGCTTGAGAAGCACCTTACCTGCGCCGAATTCACCGATGACTTCGTGCGGGATTGTTGTACCCTTCAGGGATACAGTGATCATATTCTTCTTAGCGTCTTCGATACCCTTGCGAATTGCCTCGGGTACCTCAGCAGCCTTACCAAGACCTACGCCGACGTGACCGTTCTTGTCACCGACTACCATCAGTGCTGCAAATCTTGCAACACGACCACCCTTTACAGTCTTGGAAACACGGTTCAGCGCGACGAGCTGTTCGGTCAGATCCAGCTCAGCCGGGTTAATCTTTTGTGCCATTTCTGGTTTCCTCCTGAATTGTTCAATAAATGTTGAACAGTGTACAAACCGGACTAATCGGGATAACCGATTAGAACTTCAGGCCGCCCTCGCGAGCGCCTTCTGCCAATTCCGATACACGTCCGTGATACAGATAACCGCCTCTGTCGAATACGACTTCGGTGATGCCCTGTGCGACTGCCTTTTCTGCAATCATTTTTCCAACTGCTCTTGCAGCTGCCTTGTTACCGCCGTTGCCTTCAAAACCGTTACCGTAAGAAGAAGCGGATACCAGTGTTACGCCTGCAACGTCATCAATGATCTGAGCACTGATGTTTGCGTTGGAGCGATATACTGCCAGACGCGGACGCGCTGCCGTGCCGGAAATCTTAGCTCTGACTCTCTTATGTCTCTTCAGACGAGCCTGGTTAGAATCTTTTCTGGATACCATGTTTACACTCCTCCTTTCAATTACTTACCGGTCTTGCCGACCTTACGACGTACATATTCGTCGATATAACGAACGCCCTTGCCGTGATAAGGCTCGGGACCTCTCAGACCTCTGATAACTGCAGCGGTCTGGCCAACTTCCTGCTTGTTGATGCCCTTTACGATTACGATCATACCGGAGTTGATCTTCTCGGTGGTCATCTTATCAATGCCCTGCTTCTTGATCTCGTCATCGGTGGGAACCTCGAGCTTGATGCTGTCGGTCTCAGCGATTACGAACTTATCCTGAGGCTGGCCGTTGGGCTTGAGCGAGTGGCCAAGGAACATCTGCAGGTTCTTGCCCTGCTTAACTGCCTTGTAACCAACGCCGATGATCATCAGAATCTTCTGATAACCCTTGGTAACGCCGACTACCATGTTGTTGATCAGCGCACGGGTCAGACCGTGCAGGCTTCTCTCTTCCTTCTCGTCAGAGTTACGGGTTACGATGATCTGGTTGCCCTCGATCGCGATGTTGATCTCGGGTCTGAAGGTTTCGGTCAAGGTACCCAGGGGGCCCTTTACCGTCAAAGTGTTGCCGTTCAGGGTTGCAGTGACACCTGCGGGGATCTCAACGGGCATTCTACCAATTCTAGACATATCGTTTACCTCCCGTTCCGATTACCAGACAAAGCACAGGACTTCGCCGCCTACCTTGAGAGCGCGAGCCTTCTTGTCGGTCATGATTCCCTTAGACGTGGAAACGATAGCGATTCCCAGGCCGTTCATTACCTTGGGCATATCCTCGCAACCTGCGTAGATACGCAGACCGGGCTTGGACACTCTCTTCAGGCCACGAATAACCTTCTGCTTGTTTCCCTGATACTTCAGAGTTACGCGAATGGTACCCTGCTTGCCATCGTCGATCACCTCATAGCTCTTTACGTAGCCTTCTTCAACGAGGATCTGGGCGATAGCCTTCTTCATGTTGGATGCCGGAATGTCCACAGTGGTGTGCTTTGCGGAGTTCGCATTGCGGATTCTTGTGAGCATATCAGCAATTACGTCAGACATTTGCATTTTTCTTTTCCTCCTGATGCAAGTATTGTTTTTCTTGCTGCCGGTTTTCCCGGCGGCATATCGGCGGTTAAGTCCAACTCGCCATGCACACCCCACACAGAGTGGGTTGTGTGCACGCAGCAGATTAACTTCCTGCCGATAGTTGGGGGTTGAGCGCCTCCGTCGTGAAGGCACCCATTATATCAAGGTAAGAAATCTTACCAAGATGCTTTCTTTACGCCCGGGATCTCGCCCTTGTATGCGAGCTCACGGAAGCAGATACGGCAGATGCCGAACTTGCGGAGGTACGCGTGAGGACGACCGCAGATCTTGCATCTGTTGTAGCGGCGGGTGGAGAACTTCTGCTCCTTCTGCTGCTTCAGAATCATAGCCTTCTTTGCCATCTTTGTATACCTCCTTTCATTACTTGGAGAACGGAGCGCCCATCAGAGCGAGCAGTTCTCTTGCTTCGTCGTCGGTCTGAGCCGTAGTAACGAAGCAGATGTCCATACCGCGGATCTTTTCAACCTTATCATACTCGATTTCGGGGAAGATCAGCTGCTCTTTCAGACCCAGGGAGTAGTTGCCGCGACCGTCAAATGCGTTGGGGTTGATACCCTTGAAGTCACGAACTCTGGGGAGAGAGAAGTTGCACAGTCTGTCCATGAATTCGTACATCTTTTCACCGCGCAGAGTAACCTTTGCACCGATCTTCATGCCCTCACGGAGCTTGAAGTTTGCAACCGACTTCTTTGCGTAGGTGGGAACTGCCTTCTGACCGGCGATCAGGGACAGATCGTTGATGACTGCATCAATTACCTTGCTGTTTTCCTTAGCGTCGCCGCAGCCCACGTTGATCACGATCTTGTCGATTTTGGGGATCTGCATTACGCTCTTGTAGTTGAACTTGGTCTGAAGTGCGGATACGACTTCGGACTTATAGTATTCTCTTAATCTTGCCATCGTCTTATCCTCCTATCAGAATTCGTGGCCGCACTTTGCACAAACGCGGACCTTCTTGCCGTCCACAACCTTGTTGTGAACTCTTACGCCCTTATCGCACTTGGGGCAATACAGAGCTACCTTATCGGAATAGATTGCGCCTTCAGCGTCGATGATACCACCGGTCTCACCCTGTCTGCGGGGCTTAACGTGCTTGTGGATCATATTTGCGCCTTCAACGATAACCTTACCTTCCTTGGGAGAGCAAGCGATGACCTTGCCCTTAACGCCCTTGGAATCGCCGGAAAGAACGACAACGACATCATCTCTTCTAATATTGCTGTTTGCCATTTTTCGTTACCTCCGATCAAAGTACTTCGGGAGCCAGAGACAGGATCTTCAGATAATCCTTCTCGCGGAGCTCTCTTGCAACAGGCCCAAAGATACGGGTACCTCTGGGGGTGTTGTCATCCTTAATAACTACGGCTGCATTCTCATCAAACTTGATGTAAGAGCCGTCTGCACGCTTAATGCCGTGCACGCTTCTTACGACGACTGCCTTAACAACGTCGCCCTTCTTTACAACGCCACCGGGAGCTGCCTTCTTAACGGCGCAAACGATGACGTCGCCGATGTTTGCATATCTGCGGCCTGTACCACCAAGCACACGAATGCACATCAGCTCCTTGGCGCCGGTATTGTCGGCAACCTTCAGTAATGTCTGCTGCTGAATCATGTTTTTCCTCCTACTGTTTCAATACGCTTCGACGTACCTACTATTCGAATTCTTTTTTTACGTGTGTGTTGGCTTACTTAGCCTTTTCGATGATTTCAACCGTTCTCCATCTCTTGGTCTTAGAGAGGGGTCTGGTCTCCATGATCTTTACCTTATCGCCTACGCCGCATTCCAGTTCATCGTGAGCGTGAACCTTCAGGGTGCGCTTGATGATCTTACCGTAGACGGGGTGCTTAACGTTGTCTTCGATAGCAACCGTAACGGTCTTTGCCATCTTGTCGCTGACAACCATGCCAACTCTGACTTTTCTAAGTGCTCTTTCTTCAGTCATGACTGTCCTCCCTTATGCGTTCTTCTCTTGAAGAATTGTCATTACGCGAGCGATGTCCTTCTTGACTTCCGCAATCTTGTGGGGGTTGTCAAGCTGGTTGATCGCATGCTGGAAACGGAGGTTGAAAAGTTCAGTCTTCAGCTCCTTGAGCTTCTCATTGAGCTGCTCAACGGTCAGTGTCTTCAGTTCTGCTGCTTTCATTGACTTATGCCTCCTGTTCCTTCATTACAAACTTGGTCTTAATAGGCAGCTTGTGACCTGCAAGACGCATAGCTTCCTTTGCTACTTCAGGAGCAACGCCATCCATCTCGAACATCACTCTGCCGGGCTTGACCACAGCCACCCAGTACTCCGGAGAACCCTTACCGGAACCCATACGGGTTTCAGCAGGCTTTTCGGTGATGGGCTTGTCGGGGAAAATCTTGATCCAGACCTTACCGCCACGCTTGATATGTCTTGTCATAGCAATACGGGCTGCCTCGATCTGATTTGCGGTGATCCATGCGGGCTCAAGGGCTACCAGACCGTAGGAACCGTTGGTAACGGTATTGCCGCGGGAAGCCTTACCCTTCAGTCTTCCGCGCTGAACGCGACGGAATTTTACTCTCTTCGGCATTAACATTACTTGTTACCTCCTTCTCTGGGTGCTCTTTCGGAACGACCCTGAGGACGGTTGCCCTGGGGACGGCCGTTGCCGCGTCTGTCACCGCGATTGTTGCGGTCACCTCTGCGGTTGTCGCGGTTGTCACGGTTCTGTGCTGCAGGTCTGTTGACCTCGTTGAGAACCTCGCCGCGGTAGATCCATACCTTAACACCGATCTTACCGTAAGTGGTGTTTGCTTCCCAGAAGCCGTACTCAATGTCAGCTCTCAGGGTCTGCAGCGGGATGGTACCTTCGTGGTAGTGCTCGCTTCTTGCGATTTCTGCGCCACCCAGACGGCCGCCGCAGGAAATCTTGATACCCTTGGCACCAAGTCTCATGGTGTTACGGATAGCCATCTTCATTGCACGGCGGAAGGACACACGTCTCTCCAGCTGGCCTGCAATGTTCTCAGCTACGAGCTGAGCGTTCAGGTCGGGCTGTCTGACCTCAACAACGTTGAGGGCTACGGGCATGCCAACCATCTTCTCGAGCTCTGCCTTGTACTTCTCGATGTTTGCGCCCTTCTGGCCGATCACCATACCGGGCTTTGCGCAGTGTACGAATACTCTGACTCTGTGGCTGTCGCGCTCGATCTCGATCTTAGGAACGCCAGCCTCCTGCAGCTGCTTCTTGAGGTACTTTCTGATGTTATAGTCGGATACAAGAGTGTCGCCGAATACTTTGTCATTGGCAAACCATCTCGAATCCCAGTTCTTAATCACGCCTACGCGAAGGCCGTGAGGATTAACTTTCTGACCCATTACTCTTGTCTCCTTTCTCAGTCTCTTTCCTTAACCACGATGGTTACGTGGCTGGTTCTCTTGTTGATTCTGTCTGCAGAACCCTTTGCGCGGGGCATGATTCTCTTGAGAGTCGGGCCCGGGGTTACAAAGCATTCAGAAACGTACAGCTTGCTTGCGTCCATTTGGAAATTGTTTTCTGCGTTTGCGATTGCGCTTCCCAGCAGTTTGATCAGGTACTCGGATGCACCCTTGGGGGTGTTCTTCAGGATCGCCATAGCGGTGCCTGCGTCCTTACCTCTGATCAGGTCCAGAACGATCTTTACCTTACGCGGGGAAATTCTTGCATATTTCAGATAAGCTACTGCTTCCATTATTCAATATCCTCCCCTTGTATTACTTACCGTTATTGGATGTCTTGGAGCCGGCGTGACCCTTGAAGGTTCTGGTGGGAGCGAACTCGCCCAGCTTGTGGCCGACCATATCTTCAGTTACATATACCGGAACGTGCTTCTTACCGTCGTGAACGGCAATGGTGTGACCGACGAATTCCGGGAATATGGTAGATGCGCGGGACCAGGTCTTGAGTACGTGCTTGGAGCCGTTCTCATTCATGGCACAGATGCGCGCGTAGAGCTTTTCTTCTACGAAAGGTGCTTTTTTCAAACTTCTGCTCATGTTATATTCCCTCCTTACTTAGCATTTCTGCGCTTCACAATGAACTTGTCGGTGCGCGCCTTCTTGTTACGGGTCTTGTAACCCAGAGCAGGCTTACCCCAAGGAGTAACAGGAGAAGGACGACCAATGGGAGATCTGCCTTCACCACCACCGTGAGGGTGATCGCAGGGGTTCATGACAGAACCGCGGACGGTAGGACGAATGCCCTTGTGTCTGGTCTTACCAGCCTTACCAACCTTAACGGTGTCGTGGTCGGTGTTACCGATCTGACCGATGGTTGCCTTGCAGTCCAGACGAACGATACGAACTTCACCGGAGGGAAGACGTACCTGTGCAACGCCGTTTTCCTTAGCGATCAGCTGTGCGAAAACGCCTGCTGCACGAACCAGCTGAGAGCCCTTACCGGGATACAGCTCAATGTTGTTGATCATGGTACCAACGGGGATATTAGCGATGGGCAGAGTGTTGCCGGGCTTGATATCAGCGTCAGCGCCGGAGTAAACAACGTCACCAACATTCAGGCCGTCGGGAGCGATGATGTAGCTTCTGACGCCTGCCTCGTTCTCGAGCAGAGCGATGAACGCGGTTCTGTTGGGGTCGTACTCGATACCGATTACGGTGTTAGCAGAAGCGTCTGCTCTCTTGAAATCGATAATTCTGTACTTGATCTTGTTACCGCCGCCTCTGTGACGAACGGTGATGCGGCCGTAGGAGTTACGACCTGCGTGCTTCTTCTTGGTAACAACGAGGCTCTTCTCGGGGGTGCTCTTGGTCAGAACAGCCTTATAGTCCGTAACGGACATGTGTCTGCGAGAGGGCGTCGTAGGATTATACTTAATCGTTGCCATTTAATTCGACCTCCTTCTCAGTTCAGACCTTCGAAGAACTCGATGGCCTTGGAATCAGCCGTCAGAGTTACGATAGCCTTCTTCCAGGTTGCGGTGCGACCTGCGTGAACGCCCAGTCTCTTAGGCTTGCTCTTCATGTTGATGGTGTTGACATCTGCTACCTTAACGCCCTTGAACATGGTTTCAACAGCGTTTGCAATCTCGGGCTTGGTTGCGGACTTCTGTACCTTGAAGGTGTACTTTCTGTCAGCCATGCCGTCCATGCTCGCTTCTGTGATAATGGGCTTAATGATGATATCCTGAATCATTTTCATTATGCATATACCTCCTCGAGCATCTTGACTGCTGCAGCGGTAACGACAAACTTGTTTGCGTTGAGAATGTCATATACATTCAGGTTGTTGAACTGAGTAGTTACAACACCGGGAATGTTTGCGCAGCTCTTAATGATGAACTGATCAACCTCGGGCAGAACCACGATGGTCTTGGTATCAGCACCCAGCTTCTGCAGCATGGTTGCCATGGTCTTGGTCTTGTAGCCCTCGCACTTGATGTCGTCTACAACGATCAGGTTGCCCTGAGCAACCTTAGCGCTCAGCGCGCTGTACAGTGCGATTCTCTTGGTCTTTCTGTTCATACCGGTGCGATAGCTTCTGGGCTTGGGGCCGAGTGCTACGCCGCCGTGTGTCCACTGAGGAGAACGAGTGGAGCCCTGTCTTGCGCGACCGGTGCCCTTCTGTCTCCAGGGCTTCTTACCGCCACCGGAAACCTCGGTGCGGGTCAGAGTGGACTGAGTGCCCTGTCTCTGGTTGAGCAGATATGCTCTGACTGCAGCATGGAGGACTGCGCCGTTGATTTCTGCGCCGAAGATCTTTTCGGACAGATCCATCGTGCCGACTTCGCTGCCGGCCATGTTAAATACTTTTACCTGCGGCATTCTTTAGTTCCTCCTTTTCTTATGCTTTTACCGAATCACGAATGAATACGATACCGTCCTTAGCGCCGGGAATAGCGCCCTTGATGGCGATCAGATTTCTTTCGCTGTCGATCTTAACAACTTTGAGATTGAGAACGGTGACCTGCTCGTTACCGTACTGGCCTGCCATGTGCTTGTTCTTGAAGATTCTAGCGGGGTCGATAACGCCCATAGAACCGGACTGGCGGTGGATAGGACCTACGCCGTGGGTTGCCTGCAGCTTGTGCTGGTTCCATCTCTTGATCGCACCGGTGTAACCGTGGCCCTTCGTCATACCTGTAACGTCGACCTTCTCGCCTGCGGCGAAGGTATCGGCTGTAATGACGTCGCCTACGTTGTAAGCGGAGCAATCAGCCAGACGGAATTCCTTGAGGTACTTCTTGTAAGCAACGCCCGCCTTGTTGAAGTGACCCTGCTGGGGCTTAGTCAGGTGCTTTTCCTTAGCATCCATAAAGCCAAGCTGTACAGCTTCGTAACCGTCATTCTCTTTTGTCTTCTTCTGTGCGACTACGCACGGACCGCATTCAACGAGAGTGACGGGAGTAACGTTTCCGTTCTCGTCGAATACCTGAGTCATACCGATTTTCTTACCGATAATACCCTTTTTCATTTTCTTTCCTCCTGTAAATTATTGGTCGGTCGCCGATGCGGTTGGACCGACATGATTTACAAAGTTACCGAGCCGAAGTTTCTTTCTTCGTCGGCTGTTATCTTTGTTTTGCAAGTCTTGATATCGCGGTGCTTGATATAAGCTGATTAAAGCTTAACCTCGATCTCAACGCCTGCGGGGAGCTCGATGTTCATCAGCGCGTCAATGGTCTTTGCAGACGGCTTCATGATATCGATCAGTCTCTTGTGAGTGCGCATTTCGAACTGCTCACGGCTATCCTTGTACTTGTGCACTGCGCGGAGGATCGTGATGATCTCCTTCTCAGTGGGAAGCGGGATAGGACCGGAAACCTGGGAACCGTTATCCTTAGCAACCTTGACGATCTTCTCAGCCGCGGTATCGATAAGGGTGTGGTCGTAGCTCTTCAGACGAACTCTGATCTTTTCCTTTACTGCCATTTTGTTGTGCCTCCTTTTAAGATTTCGCTCCTTGCAGCTCCGCAGCTTCCACCGCGCTGTATACGCGCCTATTATATAAATGGAAGCCTTGCCGCCGCCCGGGCGATTTGTTAAAGTGGGGCGAATTCCTGACACCGCTCCGTGTGTTTCTTTTTACGCCCGATAAAAAAGGATTTTGTCCGCGCATCAGCATCTGCGCCAAACAAACTCCGATCTTTCGTGTAAAATTGAAACCAATGGAGCAACACTATGCCGCATGTTGCACCGTGTATTTGCAGGAATATACCTTCGCCCGATTCTCGGACATACTCCGCGAAAATTACCTTCGAGGGCGTCCCCCCGAAGCAACCTCTCGCTTCATCGCATATCAAGCCCTATCATTATACAACATTCGTTTCCAAATTGCAATAGTTTTCAAAAATTTTTAATGACGATTTTTAACGAATTTTCAAAGCCTTGTTTGTATATATTGCACAATTTTGTGCGACATTTTGGCATTTTGTCGCCCTTCGGAGGCCTTTTTACCCCCCAAGCAGTTCTTTTTTACTCACCCTGACGGCACTTGCAAGCACCCTTTTTGTGCATATTGATAAAATGCAGGAAAATTCTTGCCGATTTCTTGTTTTTGGTTACGATTTGTTCATATTTGTATTATATAATAGTTATATATATATCTACGTATCGGAGGTTCCCCGCGCGGGAGTTTTTGTATATATGAATTCACAAGGATCCAAAGTCAAGGTCTTTTGTACCACCGCGTTTGCTCTGAGCGCCGCGGGTGCGGTATTATACGGCCTTTGTTATCTTTTGACAGGCGACGGCTCGGGCTACTTCGCTTACGGTCATCCCCTGCCCACGCTTGCAAGCATTCTGAGCATCGTTTCGGTTCTGTGGTTCGCGTGCGCGCTTTTGCTCATTCCCAAGAAAGCGCTCCCCGAGGGCGACTTCATGCTGCAAAGCGGCAAGCTGTTCCCGCTCGCCGCAGCCCCCATCGTCGGCACCGTGGCCGCCACCGCGATCAGCTTTACCTACTACGAGCCCGCTGACCTGATCGGCATTTTCACACGACAGCGTGCGATCGACACCACCGCGCTGTGTGCCGTGCTGACCGTGATCGGTGCCGGATTGAGCATCGTGCACTATTTGCTGCGCATGGCCAACACGCCCCGCACAAGCGGCGCGGTCGTGATACTCGGTGCGGGCCCCATCGCTTTGATGACCGGCCTTTGCGGTCTGACTTATTTTGAAGCTGATCACCACATGAACGCACCCGACAAGATCGGTCTGCAGTTGGCCTGGATCGCCACTATGCTGTTTTTGACCTGCGAACTGCGCGTCACGTTGCAAAAGGCGCAGCCCCGCAGATATCTCGCAAGTGCCTGCGTTGCGCTGTTCGCCAACGCATGTGCCTCTATCCCGGTATTTACACAGATTCCCGACATCGTCAACGTCGTGCACGGTGCACGCGTCATGGGCTACGCTCTGCTTTGCCTGTGCAACGGCGTTTATATCGCAGGCAGACTGATCCAGTTCTCGCGCTACTGCAACGCACAACCCATCCAAAACGATCCCACACCCGAGCAAGACCCTGTTCCGGAACAAATTCAAGGAAAGGATGACCAAAATGGCTGCCAACAACAGGATCCAATGGCTTCATAAAAAAATCACAGAGTTCAGCTATCCCAACGCCATGCGTCTGGCAGAAAGATTCAACGTCTCACACCGTCAAGCGCAAAGAGACGTAGATTTTCTGCGCAAGCAGTTGGGCGCGCCCATTGCTTACGATCCCGAACATAAGGGCTTTTATTACACGGCTGATTTTTCGCTGCCCGTGCTGCTGACAACCGACAACGACGAGTCCTACATGGGTGTCGTGTCCTCTATATATAATAATGATGATTTTGCAGCAGACAGCTCGGTCATTCAGATGCAGATGCCCTACACGGCCGTGGTTGAAATCCCGGACAAGCTCTCTGTGCTGGAGCTGCGCTCCTTTATCATTTCCAAGGAATCGCGCAATCGCTACGTTTGCGAATTCCACAACGTAGAGCGTTTTCTGAGCGTGATCATGGCGCTGGATTCTCCCATTCGCGTCATCAGTCCCTACTGGATTCGAGAGAGACTGATCGGCATGGCCGAGCGCGTGCTCAAGGCCAACAAATCCGTTGATTCAGAAGAATAATTTTCAGGAGTCAATCCTTATAGATTGGCTCCTTTTATTTGGACAAGTAAAGTCCCGATTATGTGGTTTTGTTCGCGTTTTGCCCCCAAAAACCATTGAAACAAGTATTTATTTTCATATTTAAGTATGGTATAATATGATTTACAACATACGCGACACGAGTTGTCTGTAAAGGAGAAAACATGGACGCACCATCCAAATATGGACATTTGCGCAAAGAAAACTTTTTAAGCGATCGCCCGGTGTTTGTCAATCAAGCCTACAGCGATACGTTATTTAAGCCCGAGACCGCGTTTCCGCACATGCACATCCACGATTTCGTTGAACTCAGCATGGTCATCTCGGGGGAAGGATATCACCGCACGCTCAACGATCTGACGGCATGCGCCCCCGGTGACGTATACGTCATCAACACCGGTGCACCACATGCGTACTTTATTAAGGAAAAAGGCGACACTCTGGTGGTCCGGAATCTGATCTTTGATCCGTCGGATATTTTAGACGCAGAGCTCTCCACTCCCGAAAGCCCAAGGTATTGCTGCGGGTTGTTTCGCGAAGACCCGATGATTTCGCATATTTTCTTGAATCCCGGCTTTCAAGAGGAAGTCGGGCGCATCATGGATCGTATCGAAAAGGAACAGGTTCGTAAAGAATTGGAATGGGAAACGTCCGTCAAAGCTCACTTGCTGGACATTCTGATCATGTGCAGTCGCCGTATCGTCGGAAAAATCGAAACAGCCAACGACAAAACCGTTCCCAAGCTTCGCAATCGCCAGATTGCCTTGACCGTGATGTGCGAGGTGCTGGAACGGTATAGTGACCCCGCAATGACCCTGGAAAGCATTGCCGAAACGATATTTCTCAGCAAATCTCATCTCAGTTACGTTTTCAAGCAGGTAACGGGGCTGAGCTTCTCCGAATACGTCGCAAGCGTTCGCTTGGAGGAAGCGCAGCGATTGCTCAGAGAAACCAATATGACAAACGAGCAAATATGCTGCGCATGCGGATTTCGGGACGTGCCGTCCTTTTACCGTTTTTTCCGTACGCACGTGGGCATGACGCCGTTTGTTTATCGAAAAGAATCAGTAAATGCTCCTTAATTCGCTCAAAAAAATACAATAATATGAAAGGCTACATTATGAAACGCATGAATCGGAAACCTTACTGCCTGCCGGCATTCATCGTGATGATCGGCATCCTGGTACTTTGCCTGACTGCTTGTACCCGTGAGCAGCCTCCAAGCGAAAACCCACCCAATGATACGGAAACGTTCCTTGAAAGCGAGGATACAGGAGCACCGGATATCGAGACAGAAACCGAGTCCGGCACCGAGGAACCCGTAGATACCGAGGATACCACGCAGCCCGATCAGACCTTCCCCGGGGTGGAGGCAGAAATGGACATTTACCCCCAGCCTATGGATATTGCAATCGCGGAGGGCAGGCAAAGCAAGACCGTCAAGCTTGACGACAAGGCCGCAAAATACGCAAATCTGCTTACCGAAGCGGGCTTTACCGTCAGCGAGGACGGCGCTCCCCTGACCGTGACTTTGCGCGATCTGAACGCCGATTTCGAATACGGCACAGACGAGGCATATATATTAAAGGTAACCGGAAATGAAATTCTGATCGAGGCGCAGACCGATCGTGGCGCGCACTACGCCATCATGACGTTGACTCAACTTGCACAGCTCTACGAGGATCTCCCCATCGTCATCATCAAGGACGCGCCCCGCAACGCCATCCGCGGCGTCATCGAGGGCTTTTACGGCACAGCCTGGACGCACGAATACCGCAAGGATCTCTTTGCATTCATGGGTCAGAACAAAATGAACGCTTACATCTACGCGCCCAAGGACGACGCCAAGCACCGCGCGCAATGGCGCGTGCTTTACACGGGTGAGGAGCTGGAGCGCATGACCGATCTGATCCATACGGCCAACGAGAATTACGTGAAGTTTATTTACGCGCTCTCTCCGGGCGGCGATATCAATCTTAGCAGCGGCTATGAGGCCGATTTTGAAAAGCTGATGGCCAAGTGCCAGCAAATGTATGATCTCGGCGTGCGGGATTTCGCCATTTTTCTGGACGATATTCCCACGCTGGACGCAAAGGGACACGGTAAGCTGCTCTCCGACTTTCAGACTCGCTTTGTCATGACGCACGAGGGAGTGAGCGACCTGATCGCCATCACCACCGAGTACGGCGACCCCTTCCTGACCGAGTACACAAACGAGATCGCTCCCTTAATCCACGAGGACGTGGTGCTGATGTGGACGGGGCCCGGCGTGATCCCGGAGTCGATCACCAACCAATCGCTCAAGCATATCATCAAGACCTACGACAGAAACGTGTTGATCTGGTGGAATTACCCCGTCAACGATACGCTGGCCAACCACCTGTTCATGGGCCCTTGCGTCAATCTTGAGCAGGATCTCTACAAATCCATCGTCGGCCTGACCGCCAACCCCATGAATCAGGGCTATGCCTCTATGGTGCCCCTGTTCACCACGGGCGATTATTTATGGAATCCCGAGGCATACAACCCGCAAGCATCTCTTGCTGCTGCTTGTAACGCTTTGATGCCCGACGCAAGCGAGGCGCTTGCCGAGTTCATTTCCATGACCTGCGCATCAGGTATTAACAAAAACACCGACAGCGAGGAGCTTCAGGCTCTGCTGAAGGCGTTCAAAAAAGAGAACTCCCCCGAAACCCGTACAGCTCTCAAAGCCTACTTTGAAGGAATGGTTCGCAGCGCAGATGCGATTCTTTCATCCGATAATCAATCCATGGTGTCAGAAATCAACGAATGGTTGATAAAATACCGCGTATATGGCCAAATGGGTGTTCTTTACGTCGAAATGGAGGAGGCATACGCTGCAGGCAGCGATTTGGACAGCATGCTCGGTCTTTTGGGCGAATATAAATCGCTGGAAATGAGCATTTCCAAAAATCCGAGATTGGTTTCCGCATCCGTGCTTGCCACCTTCTACGCTACCCTGAACAGCCGTTTCTCCTTGCTGCTTGGCCAGGCAGAGGAGCTGAGCTGTGCACCGTCCACCCCTTATACCAACTGTAACCACTATGAAAACTTCACGCCCGATCTGATGACAGACGGCGACGATTCCACCTACTTCTGGACGCATGGCGACCTGAATACCGCCGCAGGCAACAAAACAGGCTACTTCGGCGTGGATCTTGGCAGCGTCATTGACATCAAAAACGTGTATATGGTCACGGGCGTTGCAGGCAGCGACGCGCTGCGCAAGGGTATCGTGGAATATTCTACCGACGCAAAAAGCTGGACAAAACTTTACGAGGGTTCATGTGCAGACGAGCTGCATCTGACCGATCTTGCCGTCAAGGCTCGCTACGTGCGCGTCAGAAGTGCCGGTCAAAGTGACGGCACCTGGACCAAAATCTGCGCCTTTGAGGTCAATACCAACCGCACTGTGGTCAGCGACACCCCTGCCGGCATCCCCGCCTGGACCACTTCTCTGCCCACCTATTCCACCTATTTTCCCGAATTCATGAAGGATAACGATCCGAATACCTACTTCTGGTCCTCTCGCGGCGCACAAACCGGAGATTACTTTGAGATCGACCTTGGCACGGTGACCGCCGTTTCCCACATTACCTTCAAGACCGGCGTGCCCGATCACGCGACAGACTACGTTCAGAGCGGCGAGCTCAGCTACTCCGCGGACGGACAGAGCTGGACCACGCTTTGCTCCATCAGCCAAAGAGATACCGAGCTTGACGTGGAAATTCAAGCGCGCTACGTGCGCGTCAACGTGACCGAGAATCAGACCAGTTGGGTCACGGTTTCCGAGTTCACGGCGCTCAGCGAGGATCAGGTCTCTCCCCTGCTGCAGTTGGACGCGGATTTCGTTCCCCGTACCGACCTGCTTTCCCTGACCGACGGCTTATACGTCGCCTTCTTTGCGCCCGACGAGCAAAAAGCGAACGGCCACAGCCTTGACGTCACAGTCGGTGAAAGTGGCAGCGTCAAGCTGATCGCACTGTGCCTGCCCGAAAGCGGCACGACCGTTACGGTTTTGGATGCAGCAGGTCAACAGATCAAGACAGTTGCGCTGTCTCACGCCACAGAAGTTCAAGCCCCCGAAGGCTCGGTCATTCGCATTCCTCTCGGAGATGGATTGATCTTAGCCGAGGTGGAATGGTAAGCAAAAATTCTAATGGCTGCACGGATTTTTCCGTGCAGCCATTTTTTGAAAAGCATCAATATTTCATAACAGAAAAATATTTTAACTTTTTTTCAAAAACCTATTGACAAGTCGGACAAGTCGTGCTATAATACCATGGTGTCCGACAAGGACGTATCCAAAGACAGCAGGTTTCCGTAAAAGCCACGCTTCCCTGCCGAGGAGAGATCAACAGTATATTTGCGACCGCGGTCGCTTTGTGAGTCTTTCTTCGCGCGAAGCTATGCTTTGACGGAAGGAAGATTTTTTTATTACTCATTCTCACTGGGAGGTGAAACACAAAATGCCTAGCAATGCAATACTCGAACAAAAGAAAGTGATCGTTGCTGAACTGGCTGCAGACATCAAGGATTCCGCAGCAGGCGTAGTGGTAAACTACCAGGGCATCACCGTTGACAGCGATACAAAGATGCGTAAGGCTCTTCGTGAAGCAGGCGTTAAGTATGTTGTTATGAAGAACACACTGACCGGCCGTGCTTGCGACGAGGTTGGTTACGGCGCTCTGAAGGAGCACCTGAACGGCATGACCGCAATCGCTATCAGCAAGAATGATCCCGTTGCATCAAAGCCTGTGAATTTGTTCTTTGCCTTTATGGTTTATTATATGAGGATGGAGATTATGGATTTTACCATTGTCGAATTTTCGAATGGAGTATACGGCTGGCAAAACTTTATGCAAAGGAAGGAAAAGTGTCGGAAACAATTTGTTCTCTTTCTAAGGCGGC